>DATINY010000169.1:0-3585 GCA_035473755.1 Streptosporangiaceae bacterium | reverse complement strand
CGCCATCGTCCAGGGGGTGGATCACATTGTCCCGGTCGATATCTACCTGCCGGGCTGCCCGCCCCGGCCGGAGATGCTGCTGGACTCGATCGTCAAGCTGCACGACAAGATCCAGAACATGAAGCTCGGCCCCAACCGGGAAGCCGAGATCGAGGAGCTGGAACAGGCCCGGCTCCGGCGGCTGCCGCTGGCGGTCGAGGCCGGCCCCGCCTCCGGGCCAATCCTGGCCCAGCCCGCGCCCGACCGGGCCGCCCAGGCCGCCCTGGCTGGCCAGGCACCGGCGGGGCGGGCCGAACACGCCCACCATGAAGCCGGGAGCAGGGAGTGACCAGCGAGAACCTGCCCGACAAGGCGGCCGAGGCCGGCCAGGAACGGCTGTCCGAGCAGATCGCGCGGACCGGCATGTTCGGCACCGAAACCACCGGGGACACCTCCGGCTACGGCGGCCTGCGGGTCCGCCGCGCCCCGGTGCCGTCCAGCCCGCGCCCGTACGGCTCCTATTTCGATGAGGTCGCCGACCGGCTGGCCGACGGGATGGAGCGGGAGGGACCCGGGTTCGACGAGGCGATCGAGCGGGTGATCGTCGATCGCGACGAGCTCACCCTGCACGTGCGGCGCGAGCACCTGGGTTCGGTGGCGAAGGTGCTGCGGGACGAGCCATCGCTCGCCTTCGAGCTGTGCCTGGGGGTGAGCGGCGTGCACTACCCCTGGGAGGCCGG
Source organism: Streptosporangiaceae bacterium (assembly GCA_035473755.1). Lineage (GTDB taxonomy): Bacteria > Actinomycetota > Actinomycetes > Streptosporangiales > Streptosporangiaceae > UBA9676. The sequence continues at coordinate 2,866 of DATINY010000169.1, read as the reverse complement.
CCGGGAGCTGCACGCCGTCTACGCGCTGCTGTCGATCACCCACAACCGGCGCCTGCGGCTGGAGGTGAGCGCGCCCGACGAGGATCCCCACGTGCCGTCGCTGGTGAGCATCTACCCGACCTGTGATTGGCACGAGCGGGAGACCTGGGACTTCTTCGGGCTCATCTTCGACGGCCATCCCGCGCTGACCCGGATCCAGATGCCCGACGACTGGAAGGGTCACCCGGGGCGCAAGGACTACCCGCTCGGCGGCATCCCGGTGGAATACCGCGGCGCCGAGATACCACCTCCCGAGGAGAGGAGGGCCTACCAGTGACCGCCGAGACCGAGGGGCGCGTCTACAACGTCGCCGGGCAGGACTGGGACGAGGTCGTCGCCGCCGCCGACGAGGCGACCGAGGCGGGCGAGGAGCGCCTGGTCGTCAACATGGGGCCGCAGCACCCGTCCACGCACGGCGTGCTCCGGCTGATCCTGACCCTGGAAGGCGAGACGGTCATCGAGCTGCGGCCGGTGATCGGCTACCTGCACACCGGCATCGAGAAGAACATGGAGTTCCGCACCTGGACGCAGGGCGTCACGTTCTGCACCCGGGCGGACTACCTGGCGCCGCTGTTCAACGAGACCGCGTACTGCATGGGCGTGGAGCGCCTGCTGGGGATCGAGGCGGAGGTCCCGCCGCGCGCGAACGTGCTGCGGGTGCTGATGATGGAGCTCAACCGGATCGGCTCGCACCTGACCGCGATCGGCACGATGGGCCTGGAGCTGGGCGCGACGACCGTGTTCATCTACGGGATGCGGGAACGCGAGAAGGTGCTCGACCTGCTCGAGCTGATCACCGGGCTGCGGATGAACCACGCCTACATCCGCCCCGGCGGGGTGTCGCAGGACCTCCCGGCGGGCGCGCTGGAGCGGATGCGCGAGTTCCTGGGCCTGATGCCGGGGCTGCTCGGCGAGATCCGGGCGCTGTTCGACGCCCAGCCGGTCTACCTTCGCCGGACGAAGAACGTCGCCTACCTGGACCTGGCCGGCTGCATGGCGCTCGGCGTGACCGGGCCGATCCTGCGGGCCACCGGGCTGCCCTGGGACCTGCGCAAGAGCCAGCCCTACTGCGGCTACGAGACCTACGAGTTCGATGTGCCGACCCAGGACACCAGCGACGCCTACGGCCGCTACATCGTCCGGATGGACGAGATGGACCAGTCGCTCAAGATCATCGAGCAGTGCGTGGACCGGCTGGCCGCCAAGCGCCCCGCCCGCGACCCGGTGATGATCGCCGACGCCAAGATCGGATGGCCGGCCCAGCTCGCGGTCGGGGCGGACGGGCTGGGTAACTCGACCGCCCACATCGCCAGGATCATGGGCCAGTCGATGGAGGCCCTCATCCATCACTTCAAGCTCGTGACCGAGGGGTTCCGGGTGCCCGCCGGGCAGGTCTACGCCGCCGTGGAATCCCCGCGCGGCGAGCTGGGCGCCCACATGGTCAGCGACGGCGGTACCCGCCCGTTCCGGGTGCACCTACGCGACCCCTCGTTCACCAACCTGCAGTCGGTGTCGGCGATGGCCGAGGGCGGCCTGCTCGCCGACGTGATCGCGGCCGTGGCCAGCATCGACCCGGTGTTGGGAGGGGTGGACAGGTGAGCGATCGCTCTTCCCGCCGTCGCCGGTGGGTCGCCGTTCCTCATCGACGCTCCGCCTCGCTGAGAATGGGCGGGGTGGACAGGTAATGCCGTTCAGCGACGAAGTGCGCGCCCGGCTGGACCCGGACGCCGACCAGATCATCGCCCGCTACCCGCGCTCCCGGTCCGCGCTGCTCCCGCTGCTGCACCTGGTCCAGGCCGAGGAGGGTTACGTCTCCGACGACGGCATCGACTACTGCGCGGCCCGGCTGGGGCTCGCCGAGTCGGAGGTGGCGTCGGTGACCAGCTTCTACACCATGTTCAAGCGGCGCCCGGTCGGCGAGTACCACGTCGGGGTCTGCACGAACACCCTGTGTGCGATCATGGGCGGCGACCAGATCCTGGCCGACCTGCGCGACCACCTGGGGGTCGGTGACGATGAGGCCACCCCCGACGGCAAGGTCAGCCTGGAGCACGTGGAGTGCAACGCCGCCTGCGACTACGCCCCCGTCGTCATGGTCAACTGGGAGTTCTTCGACAACATGACCCCCGACACCGCTCGCGACCTGGTGGACGGCCTCCGGTCCGGCGCCAAGATCACCCTGGCCCGCGGCCCGGATCACCTGTGCACGTGGCGGGAGGCCTCCCGGATCCTGGCCGGCTTCCCCGACGGCCGGGCGGCACAGGGCCCGCAGGCTGGACCCGCCACCCTGGTCGGCCTGGAGATAGCCAAGGAGCACGGCTGGACGGCCCCTCCGCCCCCCGAAGCCAGCGAAGCGCCCGCGAGGGAGGCCAGAAGTTGAGCGGCGTGCTCACCCCCGTCCTGACCGCCCACTGGGACCAGCCGGACTCCTTCACGCTGGAGGGCTACCGGCGCGAGGGCGGTTACCGGGCGCTGGAGAAGGCGCTGCGGATGCCGCCGGACGACATCGTCGGCGCGCTGAAGGGGTCGGGGCTGCGCGGCCGCGGCGGCGCAGGCTTCCCCACCGGCGTGAAATGGGGCTTCATCCCGCAAGGTGACGGCAAACCGCATTACCTGGTGGTGAACGCCGACGAATCCGAGCCGGGCACCTGCAAGGACATCCCGCTGATGCTGGCGACCCCGCACATGCTCATCGAGGGCGCCATCATCACCTGCTTCGCGATCAAGGCCGACAGGGCCTTCATCTACGTCCGCGGCGAGGTGCTGCAGGTGGTGCGGCGGGTCCAGCACGCCGTCGCCGAGGCGTACGAGGCCGGCTACCTCGGCC
>DATINY010000168.1:0-15406 GCA_035473755.1 Streptosporangiaceae bacterium | reverse complement strand
CGGCGAGGCCGACATCCAGGAGCGACGTTCATGGCCATCGAGGTCCGTATCCCGACCATCCTGCGCACCTACACCGGTGGCGCCAAGTCGGTCGAGGGTTCCGGTGCCACCCTCGCCGAGCTCCTCGGCGACCTTGACGCCCGGCACAGCGGGCTGCGCGAGCGCCTGGTCGACGGCTCCGGGCTGCGGCGCTTCGTCAATGTCTACCTCAACGACGAGGACGTGCGTTTCCTCGGCGGGCTGGAGACGCCGGTAAAGGACGGCGACACGGTCACGGTACTGCCCGCGGTCGCCGGCGGGCGGCGCTGAGGCGGCCGGCCGGACAGGGCGCGGCCGGCGCGCCGGGGAGAGGCGAGCCTGATGCGGTACGACTCACTGCTTGACTCGGTCGGCGGGACGCCGCTGGTCGGGCTGCCCCGGCTCTCGCCCGCCACGGACGTGCGGCTGTGGGCGAAGCTGGAGGACCGCAACCCGACCGGCTCGGTCAAGGACCGGGCCGCGTTCTTCATGATCGAGCAGGCGGAGAAGGACGGGCTGCTGGCGCCCGGGGCCACCATCCTGGAGCCCACCTCGGGCAACACCGGCATCTCCCTGGCCATGGTCGCCCACCTGCGCGGCTACCGGATGATCTGCGTGATGCCGGAGAACACCTCGGCCGAGCGCCGGCAGCTGCTGCTGATGTACGGGGCGCAGGTGATCTCGTCCCCGGCCGCAGGCGGCTCCAACGAGGCGGTCCGGGTGGCTAAGCGGCTCGCGGCCGAGCACCCCGACTGGGTGATGCTCTACCAGTACGGCAACGAGGCGAACGCCCGCGCCCACTACCAGACCACCGGGCCGGAGCTGCTGGCCGACCTGCCCGCGATCACGCACTTCGTGGCCGGCCTGGGCACCACGGGGACGCTCATGGGGGTGGGGCGCTACCTGCGCGAGCGCGTGCCCGGAGTGGCGATCGTGGCCGCCGAGCCGCGGTACGGCGAGCTGGTGTACGGGCTGCGCAACGTGGACGAGGGCTTCGTCCCGGAGCTATATGACGAATCGGTGCTGACCACGCGGTTCTCGGTGTCCTCGGCCGATGCCCTGCGCCGGACCAGGGAGCTGCTCGACAACGAGGGGATCTTCGCCGGCCTGTCCACTGGTGCCGCCCTGCACGCCGCGCTGGCGATGGCGGCCAAGGCGCAGACCGCGGGCGAGCGGGCCGACATCGCGTTCATCGTCGCCGACGGCGGCTGGAAGTACCTGTCCACCGGCGCCTACTCCGGCACCCTGGAGGAGGCCGAGGAGCGCCTCGAAGGCCAGCTGTGGGCGTGATCCGCCGGCCATGACGGCGTTCGACGAGGCGACCGCGGTCGATCCGGACGGGGACGGCTGCTACCGCGTCCGGCTGGACGAGCGGTTCGCCATCTTCCTGCCGGACCAGGTCACCGCCGCGGTCAACGGCGGGGTGCTGATGGCCACCGTGCTGCGGGCGGTGCTCGATACCTCACCGCACCCCCACCCGGTGGCGACCAGCGCGCACTTCCTGCGGGTGGCGCGGCTGGAGCCGGCCCGGGTGCAGGTCACCTGGCTCAAGCAGGGCAGGACCGCCGCCACCGCGCGGGCCACGCTGATCCAGGATGATCGCCCGGTGCTGGAGACCACCGTCACCACCGGGTCGGTGGGGCCGGCCGGCGATGGCGGCCCGTCGTGGACGGGGAAGCCGCCGCCGCTGCCTCCCATCGAGCAGTGCGCGGGGTTCACGATGCGCGCCGAGTCGGCCGCGTTCGCCGGTTACGCCGGGCAGGTCGACCTGCGCCTGGACCCGGCGACGACCGGCTGGCTGCACGGCGAGCCGGCCGGCATCCCCGAGATGCGCGGCTATTTCAGCCTGCGCGAGGACCGTGACCCCGACGCCTACCTGCTGGCCCTGGCGGTGGATGCGCTGCCGCCGGTGGTGCTGGGGCTCGGCCCGTTCGGCTGGTCGCCGACGGTGGAGCTCACCTGGCACATGCGCGCGGTTCCCGCGTCCGGGCCGCTGCGGATCGTCACCCGGGGCCGGCACGTCAGCGGCGGCTGGTTCGACGAGGAGGCCGAGGTGTGGGACTCCGCGGACCGGCTGGTCGCGCAGAGCCGGCAGATCGCCCGGGTGGGTCGCGGCGCGTAACCTAGTCGACCGTGCGTCTGACGATCATCGGGTGCTCGGGGTCCTTCCCCGGCCCGGACAGCCCGGCCTCCTGCTACCTGCTGGAGGCCGACGGGTTCCGGCTCCTGCTCGACCTGGGCAGCGGGGCGATCGGCGCGCTGCAGCGGCACGTGGGCCTGTACGACATCGACGCGGTCTGCCTGAGCCACCTGCACGCCGACCACTGCCTCGACCTGTGCGCCTACTACGTGGCGCGCACCTTCCACCCCGACGGCCCGCGGCCGCGGATACCGGTGTACGCACCGGCCGGGACCGCGTCCCGGATGGCGCAGGCATACGGCCTGGCCGAGCCCCCCGGCATGACGGAGGCCTTTGAGTTCGCCACGCTCGCGCCGGGGACCCGGCAGATCGGCCCGTTCCAGGTGACCACCGCGCACATGAACCACCCGGTCGAGACGTTTGGCTACCGGCTCGAGCACGGGGGGCGGGCCATCGCCTATTCCGCCGACACCGGCGAGTCGGCGGCGCTGACCGGGCTGGCCCGCGGGGCCGACCTGATGCTGTGCGAGGCCTCCCTCCTCGATGGCCCCGATCTGCCGGCCGACCTGCACCTGACGGCACGGCAGGCGGCGCAGCACGCGGCCCAGGCCGGGGCGGGGCAGCTGGTGCTCACCCATCTGGTGCCGTGGAACGATCAGGCCCGCACGCTGGCGGAAGCGAGCGAGGTGCCCCTGGCCGGGCCGGTCTCGCTGGCGGCCTCGGGACGGGTCATCAACCTGGGCTGAGCGGGCAGGGGGCCGGGCCCGGAGCGGGGCCCAGAACGGCCGGGCCGTGATCGCTGCGGTATTAGGATCGGTGGCCATGCGGGTTCTTGTGACCGGGGGCGCTGGCTTTATTGGTTCGCATCTGGCTGATGCGCTGGTGGCCAGGGGCGATGAGGTGATTGTCGCCGACGATTTGTCGGCGGGCCGGGCCGGGCGGCTGGATCCGGGAGTCGTGCCGCAGAAAGTGAGCATTACCGACCCGGCGGCCCTGGCGGCGGTGGTGGAGGGGTCCGGCGCCGGGCTGATCTGCCATCTGGCGGCGCAGATCGATGTCCGGGCGTCGGTTGCCTTCCCGGCCGAGGATGCGCAGGCGAACGTGGTCGGGACGGTAAACGTGCTGGAGGCGGCGCGCCGGGTGGGAGCGCGGGTGCTGTTCGCCTCGTCCGGCGGCGCGCTGTACGGGCGGGATGCGCCGATACCGTCGCGGGAGGATGTGATGGCGCTGCCGGAGTCGCCGTATGGCATCGCGAAGTACTGCGCGGAATGCTATATCGGCCTGTATAACCGGCTGCACGGGACGTCTCATTCGGTGCTGCGGCTGGCGAATGTGTATGGGCCGCGGCAGGACCCGGCCGGTGAGGCGGGGGTGATCACTATTTTCTGCGCCAGTGCGCTGGGCCCGGCGCGGCCGACGATTTATGGTGACGGCACCCAGACCCGCGATTACGTATATGTCGGTGACGTGGTGGCCGCGTTTCTGGCCGCCGCCGACCGCGGGCGCCCGGGCACCTGGAACATCGGGACCGGCCTGGAGGTCAGCGTGCTGGACCTGGTGGAGATCATCGCCGGGATCGCGGGGCGGGAACTGACGCCGGTGTTCGCCCCGGCGCGCCGTGGTGAGCTGGCCCGCAGCGTGCTGGCGGTGGACCGGGCCGCGGGCGAGCTTGGCTGGCGGGCAGGAACCCCGCTGGCCGAGGGGATCCAGCGGGTCTACCAGTGGATCAAGGCCGGGGCGCCCGACCGGGCCGGCTACTAGGGAGCCCGCCCGCGGGTCTCCCGCCATCCGGTGTGCCCGCGGGTCTCCCGCCTCCGGTGTGAGGGCACGGAACCACCGGGATGCCAACAGCCACTAGGCTTTCCGCATGTCCCGACCCGATGGGCGCAGCCCTGACCAGTTGCGCGAGATACGGATGACCCGCGGCTGGCTGGAACACGCCGAGGGGTCGGTTCTGATCGAGTTCGGCGGCACCCGCGTGCTCTGCGCCGCCAGCGCCACCGAGGAGGTACCCAGGTGGCGGCGCGGCAGCGGGCTGGGCTGGGTCACCGCGGAGTACGCGATGCTGCCGCGGGCCACCAACACCCGCGGCGACCGGGAGTCGGTCAAGGGCCGGCTGGGCGGCCGCACGCAGGAGATCTCCCGGCTGGTCGGCCGGTCCCTGCGCGCCTGCGTGGACGCCAAGGCGATGGGCGAGAACACGATCATCATCGACTGCGACGTCCTGCAGGCCGACGGCGGCACCCGCACCGCGGCGATCACCGGTGGGTACGTCGCGCTGGCCGACGCCCTCGGCTGGCTGCAGGGCCGCAAGCGGTGCAAGGGCAACCCGCTGGTCGCGTCGGTGGCCGCGGTCAGCGTCGGGATCGTGGACGGTGAGCCCCGGCTCGACCTGTGCTATGAGGAAGACGTCGCCGCCCAGACGGACATGAACGTGGTGTGCACGGGCGACGGGAAGTTCGTGGAGGTCCAGGGAACGGCCGAGCGGGAGCCGTTCGATCGGGATCTGCTCGACCGCCTGCTGGATCTGGCCGTGGCGGGCTGCGCGGACCTCGCGCGGCTGCAGCGCGAGGCGCTCGGGCGATGACGGAGCGGGCCGGCGCGGCCGGCCCGGCCAGGATCGTTCTCGCGACGCGGAATCCCGGCAAGCTCGCCGAGCTGCGGAGGATCCTGGCCGCCGCCGGGGTGAGCGCCGCCGTGACCGACCTTGAGGACGGTGCCGGCATGCCCGAGGTGGCCGAGACCGGGCGCAGCTTCACGGAGAACGCGCTGCTCAAGGCCCGGGCGGTGGCCGCGTTCATCGGGCTCCCGGCGGTGGCCGACGACTCCGGGCTGTGCGTGGACGCGCTGAACGGGATGCCCGGTGTGCTGTCGGCCCGCTGGTCCGGGTCGCACGGGGATGACGAGGCGAACCTGCGGCTGCTGCTCGCCCAGCTCGCCGACGTGCCGGCCGGTGCGCGGGGGGCGCGGTTCGTGTGCGTGGCGGCGCTGGTCCTGCCGTCGGGGCGCGAGCACCTGGCCGAGGGCGAGGTGCTCGGCCAGCTGACCCGCGCGCCGCGCGGCAGCAATGGTTTCGGGTACGACCCCATCTTCGTGCCGGACGGCTTCGAGCTCACCACCGCGCAGATGAGCGCGGACGAGAAGGACAAGATCAGCCACCGTGGGAAGGCTCTGCGGGCGCTGGCGCCGGTCATCGCCGCAGCGCTCGGGGGTTAGCCCCGGGCCGCATGGGGCTGGCGGTGGGCGGCGACGGCGGCCCGGCGTCCCCGCCGGGTACGGTAGTCGCCGTATGGTTGAGCGTCCGCCTGAAGGGAGCGCGCGTGAGCGAGCACAAGCTGGCACCGGGGGACAAGGCGCCGGACTTCACCCTGCCCGACGCCGACGGCAAGCCGGTGAGCCTGTCGTCCCTGCGCGGGCAGCAGGTGATCGTCTATTTCTACCCGGCGGCGATGACCCCCGGCTGCACCACCGAGGCGTGCGATTTCCGCGACAACCTGAGCTCCCTGGCCGCGGCCGGCGTCACGGTACTCGGCATCTCGCCGGATGGGCCGGCCAAGCTGGCCAAGTTCCGTGAGCGCGACCACCTGACCTTCCCGCTGCTGTCCGACCCGGATCACCAGGTGGAGAAGGCGTACGGCGCGTACGGGGAGAAGAAGCTCTATGGCAAGACGACCATGGGCGTGATCAGGTCCACGTTTGTGATCGACCCCAGCGGCGTGGTGTCCAGGGCCTACTACAACGTGAAGGCCACCGGCCACGTCGCGCGCCTGAGAACAGAGCTGGGCCTCTGAGGAAGAGCTCAGCTTCTGGGGAAAGAGTTCAGCGTCTGGGCCGAGAGCTCGGCGTCTGAGCGGACGTGGTGGTTCCGGGGCCGTAGCCCAATGGCAGGAGGCGAACGATTTAGGGTCGTTACAGTGTGGGTTCGAATCCCACCGGCCCCACCATCCCACCGTCCGCGCGGATAAGCCGCCCCTGGCATACTCGCGGGGTGCTGCCCGCCGACAACCACGTTCACTCGCAATGGTCCTACGACACGTTCGGGCGTACCTCGATGGTCGCCGAGTGCGAGCGGGCGCTGGAGCTGGGCGTCCCCGCGGTCGCCTTCACCGAGCACCTGGACTTCAGCGACTACGGGCCGGGTGACGCGATCGCCACGACCGGCATCAAGCCCGGCTGGTGGGACGCGATGCGGCCGCTGGACGTGACCGGCTACCTGGCCAGCATCGAGGAGTGCCGCCAGCGGTTTCCCTCGCTGCGCATCCTGTCCGGGGTGGAGGCGGGGGAGCCGCACCTGTTCGCGGGCAGCGTTGCTGCCGTGCTGGCGGCGGGCTCGTTCGACCGGGTGCTCGGGTCCCTGCACGCGCTGGCCTGGGAGGGCCGGCAGGTCAATTCCTCCTCACTGTTCCGGATTCTGGAGCCCGCCGAGGTGATGCGCCGGTACCTGGCCGAGGTGGCCGCGCTCGCCGGGAGCAGCGGGGCGTTCGAGATCCTGGCCCACCTGGACTACCCCCGCCGGCACTGGCCGGCCAGCGCCGGGCCGTACGCGGAATCGGACTTCGAGCCGGAGTACCGGGCCGTGCTGCGCGCGCTGGCGTCCTCGGGACGGGTGCTGGAGGTGAACACCTTCAGCCCGATGGCCTCGGTCACGATGCTGCGCTGGTGGCGGGAGGAGGGCGGAACGGCGGTGTCGTTCGGCAGCGACGCACACGTGGCCTCGCGGGTCGGCGACAAGTTCCGGCGGGCGGTGGAGATCGCCGAGGCGGCGGGTTTCGGGCGCGGCCGGGACCCGGCCGACTTCTGGCGCTGCTGAGCCGGGTCAGAGCCGGAAGCGGGTGCCGACGGAGTTCGGTATGAAGGCCTCGCCGAAGCGGCGCGCCATAGCGTGCTGGGCCCGCCACCCGGTGCAGTGGGCGGGCACCAGTACCCGCGGGCTCATCTCCGCCAGGTCGTCGAGCACGCGGGGGATGAGCGGCTCGAACGCCGGGCCGTTGAGGTGGAACCCGCCCATCGCCGCGTACAGCGGCTGGTCCCCGGTGAGCCGCCGCGCGTAGCGGCAGATGTTGACGATCCCGGCGTGGCCACAGCCGGTCAGCACGATCAGCCCCTTGCCCCGCACGTTGATGATGACGGCCTGGTCGTCCAGCACCAGCGGGTCCGGCTCCCACCCGCCGCCCAGCCACGCCTGCTGCGGCGGGAAGCCCGGCTCGTAGCCGGTGACCCGCGGCACCTCGCCGGTGACCAGCACCGAGCCGTCGAGCAGGAAGCTGGGCTGCGCCGCCTTCAGGACGTCGAACCCGGCGTCCTCCAGCGCCCGCCGGCTGACGCTCGGGATCTCCAGCGGCTCGATCCCCGGCAGCAGCATCCGGCGCCGCCGCCAGAAATGCGGGTGGATCAGCACCGGCATGTTCGCCCGGCCCACCGTCCTGATCAGGCCGTCGAGGCCGGTGGTGTGGTCGAAATGGCCATGGCTGCAGACCACCGCCTCGATCGAGCCGGGGTCGATGTCGAGCCGGCGCATGTTCTCCACCACCCCATCGGGGCTGGCGCCCGCGTCGAACAGCAGCCGGTGGGTGCTCGCGCCCTTGTGCACGGTGAGGAGCATGGAGAAGCCGTGCTCGGCGATGAGCGCGTCGAGCGCCCGGCCGGCCGCCATGACCGCGCTTGCCCTGGTCTTTCCGGGCAGCAGGCCCGGCCGCCGGGCCGGTCCCTGGTCGGGCATGAAGATGTCGGTGACGTTGTCCATCAGGGCCGTGATCTCAACCGCGTCCACCGGCTCCAGAACGACCTGCGGCACCGGCCCGACGTCATGCAGGACGGCCGGCCTCGCGGCCGGCGGGCTGTGATCGACGCACATGGCGGCTCCCGGCTAGCGTGACTCGGCGCCGCTCATGCGCGGATCTGGTCGCGGACGGCCGCGGTGACCTGCTCGGCCCGGGTGATGATCGCGTCGGCCTTGCCCTCCTCGGCGATCATCTCCAGGCCCGCCTGCTCGTCCGTGATGGAGGCGAGGTTGATCTCGATGTTCACCCGGGCGGTGGACGCCGCGGCGCGCGCGGCCTCGGCCGCGGCGGCCACGTCGGAGATGACGTTGCGGTTCCCGATCGCCGCCAGCGCCTCGGCGAGATCGACCACCATGCCCGCGACGCTGATGACCTGGGCCGGTGGCCAGGCGGCCTGCACCAGGGCCCGGGCGATGGCGGCGGAGCGGGCGGCCCGTTCCTCCTCGCCGGAGCTGGGCAGCTGGTAGGCCTGGCCCACGGCGGTGAAGGCGTCCGCGTCGGCGTCGGCGAGGCGCAGCGCGAGGGCCCGCAGCTCGTCGACCTCGGCGATGATCCGGCCGATGGCCGCCTCGTGCTGCTCATATTGCTTGCCGGTGGTGTAGCGGGCGACCATGCCCAGCAGCGCGGCGCCCTCCGCGGCGTGCAGAGCCGCCGCGGCGCCCCCGCCCGGCACCGGCACTCGCGCGGCGAGCCGGGCCAGGAAATCGCCGATCTTCTCGTCGCTGATGGGCACTCGTCCTCCCGGCTGAGCAGGCCCGCCCGGGCCCGCCAGTGAGCCTTCCATGGTCAACAGGCTTGGCTGCAATCGTGTGGCGATCATGCCAAGCCGTGGCCGCCCGCACAAACCGCCGCCCCGTGGGCCGGGCCCCGGCGTTCCCAGGTGCCCCAGCACCCACAGCCGTCCGATCGCGTGCCGCTGGCGGGCTACTGCACCGGGGGTGTTGACTGGGAGCATGGCGGTTGAAGGTGAGTACGGGCCAAGCACGCGGGCCTGGGTCCGTGACCAGGTGGAGCTTTATGAGGGTTCGGGGGGTACGCAGGGCACGACGCTGCGGGACACGGGCCTGCCGGTGGTGATCATCACCAACCGCGGGGCGCGCAGCGGCAAGCTCCGCAAGACACCGGTGATGCGGGTCGAGCATGACGGCCGTTATGCCGCTATCGCATCGCAGGGCGGAGCACCCACCCACCCGCTCTGGTACTACAACCTCCGCGCCGACCCGTTCGTCGAGCTCCAGGACGGCGCCCGCAGGCAGGACATGATCGCCCGTGAGGTCGCCGGGGAGGAACGGGCCCGGTGGTGGGAGCGCGCGGTAGCTGCCTACCCGCCGTACGCCGAATACCAGCAGCGGACCGCCCGCCAGATTCCCGTATTCGTCCTCGAACCTACGGATGGGGGCTGATCCGCGGCTGGCCGGCGGATGGCCGGCCCTGGGGGGCTGGCCGGGCGGCGCCCAGGCGGACACTGGAGTCATGCGTTATCGGGATATCGGTACCACCAGGAAGATTTCCAAGATCGGGCTGGGTACCTGGCAGTTCGGATCCCGGGACTGGGGGTACGGCGAGCGGTACGCCGACCAGGTGGCGCACGCGATCGTCCGCCGTGCGCTCGAGCTGGGGGTAACCCTGTTCGACACCGCCGAGATCTACGGCTTCGGGCGCAGCGAGCGGATCCTGGGCCGGGCCCTCGGAAATGACCGCGAGTCGGTGTTCCTGGCGACGAAGATCTTCCCGCTGGTGCCGGTCGCCCCGGTGGTCGAGCAGCGGGCGGTGGCCAGCGCGAACCGGCTCGGGGTCCGCCGGCTGGACCTGTACCAGGTCCACCAGGCGAATCCGCTGATCCGCGACGGCACGATCATGCGCGGCATGGACGCGCTGCAGCGGGTGGGGCTGGTCGACGAGGTCGGCGTCAGCAACTACTCCCTGCAGCGCTGGCGCGCCGCCGAGGACGCGCTGGGCGGCCGGGTGCTGAGCAACCAGGTCCGCTACAGCCTCATCGCCCGCTCTCCGGAGCAGGATCTGCTGCCGTTCGCCGAGTCGCACGACCGGATGGTGATCGCCTACAGCCCGCTGGGCCAGGGGCTGCTGTCCGGCCGCTATAACCGGGCCAACCGGCCGACGAACCGGGTCAGGGCGGCCAGCCCGCTGTTCCTCCCCGACAACCTCGACCGGGCCGGTGACCTGATCGCGGTCCTGCGTGAGGTGGCGGACGCGCACTCCGCCACGCCGGCGCAGATCGCGCTGGCCTGGGTCATCCACCACCCCGCCGTGGTGGCGATCCCGGGCGCATCCGGTGTCGAGCAGCTGGAGAGCAACGTCGCGGCCGCGGAGATCCAGCTCAGCGACGACGAGTACCAGGCGCTGCGGGCGGCCTCGGACCGGTTCAGTCCCGTGACCGGGCCGGCCGCGCTCCCGCGCATGGCCCGGGCCCGGTTCGGCCGCTGAGCCGCCGCCGGCCACGGGCGGCGCCGGCCGGGCGCCGCTCATCGGCCCGGGCGCCGCTCCTCGGCCAGGCGGGCCGGCGGGCGTCCCGGGCCGGATCAGAGGCCGGCCAGCAGGTCGGTCTCGGTGATGCCGGGGCCCTGGCCGGCACGTATGAACCATTCGGTGCCGAACCCGTACCGGAACGCCTCCTCCGGCAGGGCCAGGAAGAATGACGCCTCGCTGATCTGGCTGGCGTGAGCCCGCATGGCGCGGCGCTTGTACTCCAGGTAGGGGGTGACGTCGACGGCGGCGGTGATCATCGACTCCGGCTTGCCCCAGTCCTCGCTGTCGTCGAGGTCGTCCATCGGGACCCCGGACGCCGCGGCCTGCTCGGCGAACGCGGCCCGGCCGCGTTCCATGTGGTCGCGGTTCATCGTGTTCTGGTAGACGCGGGGGGTGCCCGCCAGCGCGGCGGCGCGCATCCCCACCCGGTGCACCTGGATGTGATCCGGATGGCCATAGCCGCCGATGTCGTCGTAGCAGGTCAATACGTCTGCGCGCTCCTCCTCGAGGATCGCGGCGAGCTTCTTGGCGGCCTCGTCGACCGGGGTGCTCCAGAACGAGCCCGGTGCGCTATTGGCTGGCGTCCCCATCATCCCGGAGTCGGTGTAGCCGAGGAACTCGACCCGCTGCGCGCCGAGGATCCCCGCCGACGCGTGCGTCTCCGCCACCCGGCGCTGCCACAGTTCCTCGCCGTCGGCGAGGAACCCGTCCGGGACCTCACCGCGCTCACCGCGGGTGGCCACCACCAGCACGACCCGGTGACCCTCATCGGACGCCTTGCGGATCACCCCGCCGCAGGCGATGCACTCGTCATCGGGATGGGCGTGAAACGAAACCATCGTGGCCATGGCGCCGACGCTACCTGACCGGCCGGACAGCCAGCCGCTTGCACGGAGCGTCTGCCCTGTGCGGGGTGGCGTGCAGCGGCACTGGGCGCACATTCGGGGTCAGGCCGGGGTGCGCGGTGGCCGGTACGAGACTATTGAGCTCCTACCTCGCTGAAGGAGAGCCCCCGATGATCTTCATCACCGCCAAGTTCCGGATCCTGGCCGAGGACGCAGACCGCTGGCCCGAGATCGCCGGGGAGTTCACCCGGGCCACCCGCGCCGAGCCGGGCTGCCTGTGGTTCGACTGGTCACGGAGCCTGGATGATCCCACGGAGTACGTCCTGGTCGAGGCGTTCCGCGATGGTGATGCCGGGGCGGCGCACGTCCAGTCCCAGCACTTCAAGGACGCGCAGCAGTCGCTGCCGCCCCATCTCGCCGAGACCCCCCGGATCATCAACTTCACCGTTCCCCAGGACGACTGGTCGGAGCTCGGCGAGCTGGCCGTGCGCCGGTAGGGCCGGCCTGGCTCGCTACCATCGGCAGGCGTGGCAGGACGGGGAACGCCGGCGATCGCACTGCTGGCCCGGCTCGGCATCGCGCATTCCGTGCACGTCTATGACCATGATCCGCGGCGCGGCGCCTACGGCCTGGAGGCCAGCGACGCGCTGGGCGTCGCGCCGGAACGGGTGTTCAAGACGCTCGTGGCCGAGGTCGACAGTGCGCTGACGGTCGGCGTGGTCCCGGTGGCGGGACAGCTCGATCTCAAGGCCCTCGCCGCCGCGGCCGGCGGGAAGAGGGCGGCCATGGCCGGCGTGGCCGCGGCCGAGCGGGCGACCGGCTACGTGGCCGGTGGCATCTCCCCGCTGGGCCAGCGCAAACGGCTGCCAGTGGTGGTCGACTCCTCCGCGCTGGGATTCGCCACCATCTTCTGCAGCGGCGGCCGCCGGGGCCTGGAGATCGAGCTCGCGCCCGCCGACCTGGTGCGGGCCGCCGGCGCGGTGGTGGCGGCCATCGCCGTCACCACGCGTCAATGTGGGGCATGAGCTCGGCCAGGCTCGTGATGACGGCGTCGGGAACCGCGGCGTCGAACGCGGGCACGTCGCTGTTGGGAACCAGGACCGCCCGCATGCCCGCGCCCTGGGCGCCGTGCACGTCGTCGTAGGGGCGGTCGCCGACGAACACACAGGCGGCGGGGTCGTGCACGCCAACCGCCGCCATCGCCGCCCGGAACGCCTCCGGGTGCGGCTTGACCCAAGGGATCTCGCTGCTGTAGACGGCGCCGTCGATCAGGTCGAGTACCTGGTCGCGCAGGAACACCCGCTCGTGCGCGCTGCGGGGCCACATGGTGTTGGAGAGCACCCCGACCTTGATGCCCCGATCCCGCAGGCCACGCATCAGCGGCGCCGCCGCCGGGTCGGTGAAGGTGTGCGGCTCCCACGTCTGGTAGTAGCTGGCCAGGAGCCCCTCGGTGACCGTGACCCCGGCGCGCTCGAAGACCTGGGCGAGGGTGGCGCTCTGGTGTGAGCGCTCGCCCGCCTGCCACAGCACATGCTCGGCGGCGAGGATCGCCGCCGCCACCTCGCCCGTGCGCTCGGCCGGGAAATGCGGCGTGCAGGCGGTCCGCCAGAGGGAGTCGTGGTCGACCAGATGCCATGGGGTGAGCGTCCCGCCCCAGTCGAAGATGACCGCCCTGACCGCCATGCCCGCATGGTATGCGTTCTCCCGGCGGGCGGCCGGCCGGTGGCCGCCGGGATACCGCACCGGCCGGTGGCCGCCGGGAGGTGCTAGGGCTGCACGGGCGGCGGCATGGACGGCCCGGCGGGGGGCGGCATGGACGGCCCGGGGGGCGGCGGCCCGGGCGGTGCGGGGGGCGGCGACCAGGCGGGCACCGGCGAGCGGGCACGGTTAGTCTTCACGATCCGGATGATGAAGATCACTATCAGCACGGCCAGCCCGGCCAGGATGAGCAGCACGCCCCCCACGATGCTGGCCACCAGGCCGCCCCCGAAGCTGTCGCCGAACGCGAGATCGCTGCCGGCCGGCAGGCCGGTCCCGCCGGGCGTCTCAACCGTGAACCGGCCGGGGTGAGTGACCTGGATGGTCAGGACCGCGCTGCCCTGATGCGACCCGTTGCTGTAGGTGAGCGAGCCGTTATAGGTGGCCAGGCTCCGCACGGCAGCGCCCGCCGAGGCGGGCGTCACCTGGACCTGGAAGGCGGGAATCCGCCCCGACTGTGCGCCCGGCCCCTCGTAATAGATCACGTACCCGCCAGAGTGGTCCAGGCTGACCTGCCCGCCCGCCGGGACCGCCACCCGTGCGAAGGAGTTGACGTGCGAGAAGATGGAGACCAGCCCGACGACCAGCCAGGCCACTCCGCCGAGGAGGACCAGCAGGCCCACCAGGTACCAGATCCGGCCCGGCCGGATCTTCGCCCGCGGGGCGGCCAGCGGGACCGCATCAGGGCCGCCATCGCCCGGCGGCGGGGTCCAGGGAGTATTCATCGTTCCCCCGCTCATCAAGCATTACCTGGGTTCCCTGCGCGGCCGGCGCAGTCATCCCGATCTCTAGGCGCTCACCTTAGAGCAACGAGATGCGCAAGGTAAGGCGCCTCGCGAGGTGACCGGCTGTGCCGCCAGCAGGCCCGGCCAGGGCCGGCGGCCGTGCGGGCGATGGCGCATGCCCGAGCCCGGCGTGCGGATCACCGGCGCGCCTGGGAGACTAGCGGCAAGAACCCTCCGGGATGAAGGATGCTTGCCATGGCCGAGGTGAACGGCAGGGTCGCGGTCCGCGACCCGGATGCGGTGATCAACGAGATCGAGCACACCCGCGAGGACCTGGCCCATACCATCGACGCGCTCACCGAGCGGGTCAGCCCCGGCAACGTCGCCCGTCACACCATGACGGAGGTGCGCGAGCAGCTCTCCCGCCCCCAGGTGCGGCTGGCCGGCGGCGCGGCCATCCTGATCACCGTGGCTGCCGTCGGCTTCGCGCTGTGGCGGCGCCGCAAGTAGGCTCCCGCGACAACCGGGGGTTCATTCCTGCTCTTTGGTCAGCTCCGCGTACTCGTCCGCGGTCAGCAGGCCCGCGGCCTCGGCCCCGCCGTCGGCCAGCCGGACCTTCATCAGCCAGCCGGCCCCGTAGGGATCGGAGTTCACCAGCCCGGGGTCCTCGTCAACGTCGCCGTTGACCTCGGCGATCTCGCCGTCGACGGGGGAGTAGATGTCGCTGACGGACTTCGTCGACTCAACCTCCCCGCACGGCTCGCCCGCTGTCACCCGCGTGCCGGGCGCCGGGACGGACACGTAGACGACATCGCCGAGGGCGCGCTGCGCGTAGTCGGTGATGCCGACCGACGCGACGGGGCCGTCAACAGCCACCCACTCATGTTCTGCCGTGTAGCGCAGTTCAGCCGGAATGGTCATGGTCGCTCTCCTGGGAATCGTTTAATGTCAGCCGGGGGTCAGCGTGTCGGGTGGTAGAACGGCAGGTCGGTGAGGCGTGCTGGCTCGGCGCTGCCGCGGATGTCGACCGCCAGGCGGGTCCCGGCCGTGTCTTCCGCCGCCAGCCGTGCGGTGCCCGGGTCCAGGTAGGCCATCGCGATCGGCACGCCGAGGGTGGGGGAGGGGGCGCCGCTGGTGACGGTCCCGTGGGGCTGGCCGTCCCAGAGCACCGGGTAGCCGTGCCGGGGGATCCGGCGCGAGCCGCCCGTCAGCCCGACCAGGACGCGCTGGGGCGCGGCCTGCGCCCGCTCTGAAAGCGCGGCACGGCGCACGAAGTCACCCGGCTTGTCGAACACCACCACCCGCCCCAGGCCGGCGTCGAACGGGGTCATCTCCGCGCCGAGTTCGTTGCCGTACAGCGGCATGCCGGCCTCGAGCCGGAGCGTATCGCGGGCGGCGAGCCCGGCGGGCACCAGCCCGTCCGCTTCGCCCGCGCCGGTCAGCGCCATCCAGACCGGTTCCGCGTCACCAGGGCTGGTGAAGAGCTCGAAACCGTCCTCACCGGTATAGCCGGTGCGGGCGAGCAGCACCTTACGCCCGGCCACCACGGCCGGCTGGCCGGCGTAGTAGCGCACCTGGTCGAGCCCGGTATCGGTGAGCGACTGCAGGATGCGGGTCGCGTGCGGGCCCTGGATGGCGATCAGGGCGTAGTCG
>DATINY010000167.1:0-3975 GCA_035473755.1 Streptosporangiaceae bacterium | reverse complement strand
CGGCGGACCGGGATCGTGGTCACCGAGCTGCCCTACGGCGTGGGCCCCGAGAAGGTGATCACCCGGATCAAGGACCTGGTCCAGGCCAGGAAGCTGGCCGGGATCTCGGACCTGAAGGACCTCACCGACCGGCAGCGCGGCCTGCACCTGGTGATCGAGATCCGCAGCGGCTTCCACCCCGAGGCGGTGCTGGAGGAGCTGTACCGGCTGACGCCGATGGAGGAGACATTCGGCATCAACAACGTCGCGCTGGTGGACGGGCAGCCGAAGGTGCTCGGCCTGCGTGAGCTGCTGCAGATCTATGTCGACCACCGCATCGAGGTCGTGCGCCGGCGCAGCGAGTACCGCCGCCGCAGGCGCGCCGACCGGCTGCACCTGGTCGACGGCCTGGTGATCGCGCTGCTCAACATCGACGAGGTCATCCAGGTCATCCGGGCCAGCGACGACGCCGCCGCGGCCAAGGAGCGGCTGATGTCGGTGTTCGACCTGTCCACCGTCCAGGCCCAGTACATCCTGGACACGCCGCTGCGCAGGCTGACCCGCTACGACCGGCTGGAGCTGGAGCGGGAGCGGGAGACGCTGCAAGCCGAGATCGCCGAGCTGACCGCGATCCTGGAGTCGCCGGACCGGCTCCGCAAGCTGGTCTCCAGCGAGCTGGCCGACGTCGCCAAGCGGTTTACCGACCCGCGCCGCACCGTCCTGCTGGAGAGCACCGGGGCGGCCAGGACCGCCGCCGTCCCGCTCGAGGTGGCCGACGACCCGTGCCTGGTCCTGCTCTCCTCGGCCGGGCTCGTGGCCAGAACCGCGACCGCGATCCCGGACGGGCCAGATGGGCAGCCGGGCGGCGCGGCCGCGGGGCCGCGGGCGGCCCATGACGCCATCATCGGGGCGGTGCCGTCCACCGCACGCGGCACCATCGCCGTGGTGACCTCGCTGGGCCGGATGATCAGGCTCGGCGTGCTCGAGATCCCCGCGCTGCCGCCCAGTGCCCACTCCCCCGGCCTGTCCGGCGGCGCGCCCATCAGCGAGTTCGTGGGTCTGGAGTCGGGCGAGACCGTCGTCGGGCTCGCCGCTGCCGATGTGGCGGGTGCCGGGCTGGCGCTGGGCACCGCGGGCGGGGTGGTCAAGCGGGTCGCGCCCGACTACCCCGGCAACGCCACCGACTTCGAGGTGATCGCCCTCAAGGACGGCGACCGGGTGGTCGGCGCGGTCCAGCTGGCCAGCGAGGACCAGGACCTGGTATTTGTCACCAGCGACGGCCAGCTGCTGCGGTTCGGCGCGGGGGCCGTGCGGCCGCAGGGCCGCGCCGCGTCCGGGATGGCGGGCATCCGGCTGTCCGCGCGGGCCTCGGTCATCTGGTTCGGCGCCGTCACCCCGGCCGCGGCCGTCGGCACCGCCACGGGGGACGGCAAGGAGTTCCCCGGTGGCGATCCGGCGGGCGGCCCGGTCGTGGTGACCGTGGCCGGCGCGGTGGGCGCGCTGCCCGGCACCGGGGCGGCGACGGCGAAGGTCACCCCGTACCTGGAGTACCCGGCCAAGGGCCGCGCGACCGGCGGGGTGCGCTGTCATCGTTTCCTCCGGGGCGAGGACGCCCTCGTGCTGGCCTGGGCGGGCCCGGCGCCGGCCCGCGGCGCCACCGACGCCGGGGTGCCGGTGGACCTGCCCCCGGCCGACGCCCGCCGGGACGGCTCCGGCGTCCGGGTGCGCCAGCCCCTGACCGCCCTCGGCGGCCTCGCCCCCTAACCGGGGCCGCCCCGGCCGCCGTCAGGTGTCGATGCGGGAGGGGTCGAGCTCGGCCGCGCCGCCCACGATGAAGTCGCGGCGCGGCGCGACCTCGCTGCCCATGAGCAGATCGAACATGGCGGTGGCGGCGGCGGTGTCCTCGACCCTGATCCGGCGCAGGGTCCGGTGGCGTGGGTCCATGGTGGTCTCCGCGAGCTGGCTCGCGTCCATCTCACCCAGGCCCTTGTACCGCTGCAGGGGCTCCTTCCAGCGCTGGCCCTTGCGCTCGAGCTCGAGCAGCGTCCGGCGCAGCTCCCCGTCGGAGTAGGTGTAGGTGTACTTCTGCTGGCCCTTGCGCGGGCTGGCCAGCTCGATCCGGTGCAGCGGCGGGACGGCGGCGAACACCCGGCCCGCATCCAGCATGGGGCGCAGGTATCGGTGGAACAGCGTCAGCAGCAGGCACCTGATGTGCGCGCCGTCCACGTCCGCGTCGGACATCATGATCACCCGCTGGTACCGGGCCGAGTCCAGGTCGAAGGAGGCGCCCGAGCCGGCCCCGATGACCTGGATGATGGCCGCGCACTCGGTGTTCTTGAGCATGTCGGCCAGCGACGACTTCTGCACGTTGAGGATCTTGCCGCGGATCGGCAGCAGCGCCTGGAACTCCGAATTGCGCGCCAGCTTGGCGGTGCCGAGCGCGGAGTCGCCCTCGACGATGAACAGCTCGCTGCGGTCATCTGTGCTGCGGCAGTCCACCAGCTTGGCCGGAAGCGCCGAAGCGGCGAGGACGGACTTGCGGCGCTGGTTGTCGCGGTGCTCGCGGGCGGCGATCCTGGCCCGGGTCGCGGAGGCCACCTTCTCCAGCAGCGCGCGCGCCTGCTGCTTGCTGCCCCGGCTCCGCGACTCGAAGAACGCCCGCAGCTCGGCCGCCACCACCTGCGCCACGATCCGTGACGCGGCGGGGGTGCCGAGCACCTCCTTGGTCTGGCCCTCGAACTGGGGCTCCGGCACCCGGACCGCGATCACGGCGGTGAGTCCCTCGGCCACGTCGTCCTTGACCGCCGGCTCGTCGCCGTTCTTCAGCAGCCGGGCCGCGCGCAGCTGCTCGTTCAGCGTCCGCACCAGCGCCCGCTCGAAGCCGGTCACGTGGGTGCCGCCCTTGGGGGTGGCGACCACATTGACGAACGAGCGGGTCACCGTGTCGTACCCGGTGCCCCAGCGCAGCGCGACATCGACGGTCAGCTCCCGCTCCACGTCCGCCGGGGTCATGTGCCCCTGCTCGTCGAGCACCGGGATCGTCTCGGTGAACTGCCCGGAGCCCACGAGCCGGACCACGCCGGTAACCGGCTCCCCGGACGAGAGGTGCTCGCAGAACTCGCTGATCCCCCCGTCGAACCGGAACTCCTCCTCGCGCTCCCCGCCCGCCGGCGGGGGCTCGTCGGGCACCGCCGCCAGGCCCTCGGCGGCGGCGACCTCGGCCAGGGTCAGCCCGGCGCCCGCCAGCGCCGCCGGGATGTCGTCACCGGGGGGCCGCTCGTCCCGGATCCGGATGGCGAGGCCCGGCACGAGGTAGGCGGTCTGCCGGGCCCGCTGCGTCAGCGCGTCGAAGCTCCACCGGGAGTCGCGCACGAACACCTGCGGGTCGGGCCAGAACCTGATCCGGGTGCCGGTCACCTTCTTCGCCACCCGGCGCACCTTCCGAAGGCCCGGGCGGGACGTGAAGGAGGCCATCGGGCCCGGCGCGGCGAACTCCCCCGGCACCCCGCGGCGGAAGCTGGCCGCCCATTCGTGCCCCTCGCGGTCGACGCTCACGTCCATCCGCGCCGCCAGGGCGTTCACCACCGAGGCCCCCACCCCGTGCAGCCCGCCCGACGCGGTGTACGAGCCGCCCCCGAACTTGCCGCCGGCGTGCAGCCGGGTCATCACCAGCTCGACGCCGGTGAGCTTGGTTTTCGGCTCCACGTCGACCGGGATGCCCCGGCCGTTGTCCCGCACCTCCGCCGACCCGTCGGGGTGCAGGACCACCTCGATGAGGCTGCAGTGGCCCGCCAGCGCCTCGTCTACCGCGTTGTCGATGATCTCCCACAGGCAATGCATGAGGCCACGGGAGTCGGTGGAGCCGATGTACATGCCCGGACGCTTGCGGACCGCCTCCAGGCCTTCCAAAACTGAAAGGTGCCGGGCGTTGTATTCAGAACTCGGTGCCACGGGCGGGGCGCTCCTTCGGGGGTATTACAGAGGCAAAAAACACTC
>DATINY010000166.1:0-17869 GCA_035473755.1 Streptosporangiaceae bacterium | reverse complement strand
CTCAGCCAGTCCGGCGCCACGCCGGAGATCATCAGCACCTGCCGGGCGGTGCGGAGCGCGGGTGCCACGGTGATCGGCATCACCAACGAGCCGAGCAGCCCGCTCGCCACCGCCGTCGACCTGGTGCTCGCGACCGAGGCCGGCCCGGAGCTGGCGGTTCCCGCCACCAAGACGGTGACCGCCCAGCTCGCGGCGCTGGTCACGGTG
Source organism: Streptosporangiaceae bacterium (assembly GCA_035473755.1). GTDB lineage: Bacteria > Actinomycetota > Actinomycetes > Streptosporangiales > Streptosporangiaceae > UBA9676. Next base: position 17,662 of record DATINY010000166.1, on the reverse strand, counting down.
GCCGCGGGCCTCGGCCCCGGGCCCGCCGTGGCCGACACGCTGGCGGGCCTGCCCGCCGCGGTCGACGCCACCCTCGGCGATCCCGGGCCCGCCCGCGAGCTGGCCGGGCGCTGGTGTGCCATCGACCGGCTGGTGGTGGCCGGCCGCGGGCTGGGCTACGCGGCGGCGCTGGAGACCGCGCTGAAGGTGGCGGAGACGACGGGCATCCTGGCCGAGGGCATGTCCGCCGCGGACCTGTACCACGGCCCCATCGCGGCCGTCTACGCCGGGGCACCGGTGCTGCTGGTGAACGCCGGGGGGCCGGCCGACGCCGACGTCGCCGGCCTGCGGCGTCTGCTCGATGGCAGGCAGGCCGAAACGGCAGGCCTGCCGGTCCCGGCCGGGCTGCCCGAGCCGGCGCAGGTGATCACCGCGGTCGTGCGCGGCCAGCAGCTGGCCTCCGCGCTGGCGCTGGCCCGGGGCACCGATCCCGATGCCCCCGCTCACCTGACCAAGGTGACCGAGACGACCTGACCCGAAACGACCGACCGACACGACCTGGGTGGGACGCCGGGCCGGATGGGCGGCGCCGGCCGCCCGGCGCCTACGTCGGCGCGCGCCGCGCGCCGACGGCGGGCACGGGCCGGCCGTCCTCGAGGTAGCACAGGCGCCGCCGACGGGCCGCCGCCCGCACCCGCCGCCGGATGGGCTTCCTGAGGAGCGTCAGGGCCATGCTCAGCTCGGCGAGCCGGTACTCGGAGATCTCCTCCGGCTGCACCACGATCCCGGCCAGGTCGGCGTCGCTGAACGCGCCGCAGTCGAACAGGTACCGGATGCCGCCCGGTTTCCCCGGGCGGGGGCGGCGGAAGTCCATGCAGGCCAGGCGGCCGCCGCCGGCCTGCAGGCCGCACTCTTCGGCCACCTCCCGCCGGCATGCCTCCCACGGGGTCTCCCCGTCCGCCTCCATGACGCCGCCGGGAATGGTCCAGCCGGACTTATAGGTGGGTTTCAGGATGAGCAGCCGGCCAGCCCGGTCCCAGATGAGCGCGCCCGCGGAGACCGGTATGGCCGGCAGGCTGGCGTCATCGGTTATCCCGGGCCCGGCGGAACCGGTGTCGGTGGTCACGGCCCTCACGCTACGGCGCGGGCGGCTGGGCACGAAACGGATGCCGGGAACCGCCCGCCGGCTGACAGAATCGCGGGATGGATGCCGAGGCGCTGATCGGCCGTTACCGCCCGCAGGGCGAGGCCGAGATCCGCGATACCGAGCGGGTGCGTGCCCTGCTGCGGGCCGCGGACGACCCCTGGCTGCGCTCGCTTCCCCTGCATCTGACCGGGTCGGCGCTGGTCGTGCATCCGGACAGCGGCCGGGTGCTGCTGCGCTGGCATCAGCGGCAGCAGGCATGGCTGCAGGTCGGCGGGCACGGCGATCCGGGTGAGAGCGACCCGCTGGCCATCGCGCTGCGGGAAGCCAGGGAGGAGACCGGGCTGGCCGACCTGGCGCCGTGGCCGGACGGGCAGCTGCGGCACCTGGTCATCGTCGGGGTCCCGGCCGCCGGGGCCGAGCCCGCGCACGAACATGCCGACCTGCGGTTCGTCCTCGCCACCCGGGCACCCGGCACGGCACAGGCGGAGAACCCGGATGCGCCCCTGCGCTGGCTGGCGGCGGGCGACGCGGACGGCGCCACGTCCGAGCCCAACCTGCGGGAGACCCTGTCCCGGGTGCGGCACCTGCTGGCACACTGACGCCCAGGGGAGAGCCTGGGGAAACATATGGGGAGGAAACGTGGAAGCACCAGCGATACTGAGGCGCAGCGTGGAGGAGTTCGGCGCACGCGTCAGCCAGATCCGTGACGATCAGTGGGAAGCGGGTACCCCCGACACGGAGTGGAACGTCAGGGACCTGGTGAACCACGTGCTCGCGGAGAACCTGTGGGCGCCGCCGCTGTTGGCCGGATCCACCATCAGCGACGTCGGTGACCGCTTCGACGGCGACGTGCTGGGGCCGGACCCGAAGGGATCGTGGCTGGCGGCATCCGGCGATGCCCTGGCGGCGGCCGACGCACCCGGTGCCATGGACCGCACCGTCCATCTGTCCTTCGGCGATTTCCCCGGCCGGGAGTACGCCATGCAGCTGTTCGCGGATCACCTGATCCACGCCTGGGACCTGGCCCGGGCCATCGGGGCGGACGAGCGGCTCGACCCGGAGCTGGTGGGTGCGTGCGCCGCCTGGTTCACGCCAATGGAGGAGGCCTACCGCGGCGCCGGCGCGATCGCGGCGCGGCCCCCGGTCCCCGACGGCGCCGATGCGCAGACCCGGCTGCTGGCCATGTTCGGCCGCCGGGCGTGAACCGGGAGCAGGTGCGGGACTGGTTAACGGCTTACGAGCGTGCCTGGCGGGCGCCCGGGACCGGCGCGCTGGCGGAGATCTTCACCGGCGACGCCCGTTATCAGCAGGGCCCCTATGACGAGCCGGTCACCGGCCTGGCCGCGATCGGCGGCATGTGGGAGGCCGAACGCGAGGGCCCCGATGAGGTGTTCCGCATGACCAGCGAGGTCGTCGCGGCCGACGGCGACACCGCGGTGGTGCGGGTGGAGGTCAGCTACGGGGATCCGGTCCGCCAGGAGTACCGCGACCTGTGGATCGTCCGATTCGCCGGGGACGGCCGCTGCGCCTCGTTCGAGGAGTGGCCATTCTGGCCGGAGCAGCCGGACCCTGCCCCGGCCATGAGCCGCGCGGCTGACCCGCCGCGCGGGTGACCCGCCGCACGGGGTGACCTGCCGCACGGGTGACCTGCCGCACGGGGTGACCTGCCGCGCGGCGGGTCAGCCCGGCTGCTGCTTGCCCGCGACCCCGGCCGCGTCGAAGGTGGCCATCTCGCCCAGGATCTTGGCCGCCGCCTGCACGAGCGGCACCGCCAGCGTGGCCCCGCTGCCCTCGCCCAGGCGCATCTGCAGGTCAAGCAGCGGCTCGATGCCCAGGTGGGAGAGGGCAGCGGCCGAGCCGGGCTCGGCGGAACGGTGCCCGCCGATCAGGTATGGGGCCGCGTCGGGAACCAGGGCGGCGGCGGCCAGCGCGGCCGCGGCGGCGATGACGCCGTCGATCACGACCGGCAGGCGGCTAGCCGCGGCACCGACGATGAAGCCGGCCAGGGCCGCGATCTCCAGCCCACCGAGCTCGGTGAGGATGAGCAGTGGGTCGGCCTGCACCGGGATGCGCCGGAGCGCGCGCTCCACGACCTCCGTCTTCCGCGCCAGGATGGCGTCGTCGGCGCCCGCCCCCCGGCCGGTGACCGCTGCGGCGGGAAGGCCGGTGATGGCCGCGATAACCGCGGCCGAGGCGGTGGTGTTGCCGATGCCCATGTCGCCGGTCACCAGCATCCGGGCGCCCCCGGCCGCGGCCTGGGTGGCGACGTCGGCGCCCACGTCGAGGGCGCTGCGCGCCTCCACCGGCGTCATCGCCGCCTCCACCGCGATGTTGCCGGTGCCCGGGCGCACCATGCGCCGCATCAGGCCGGGCGCGTCGGAGGGGATGGGGGTGGCGACGCCGACGTCGGTGACGATGACTTCGGCCCCGGTGTGCCGGGCCAGGACGTTGATGGCCGCCCCGCCGGCGCAGAAGTTCGCCACCATCTGTGCGGTGACCTCCTGGGGCCATGCGGTGACGCCCTCCGCGACCACTCCATGGTCGGCCGCGAACACCGCGATGGTCACCGGCTCGGGCACGGGCGGCGGGCAGCGCCCCGCGATCGCGGCCAGCTGGACCCCGACCCGTTCCAGCATGCCGAGCGAGCCGGGCGGCTTGGTGAGCTGGCTGTGCAGCACGGCGGCGGTCTGGGCCGCGGCCATGTCCACGGGCGTGACGGTGCGTGCCGCACGGACGAAACTGCGCTCGTTCATCGCTTTGCCTCCCGGTTAGCGCGTGCCGTGTGAGGTGCGGTGCGCCGCGAGCCCGGCGGCACCGAGGACGGCGGTCAGCAGCCAGTTCACGTCATCGGATAGCCGCACCGCGGGCTGGATGTCCGATCGGGCCGCGGGCCGCCCCTGCCCCAGCCACGGCCGGTGCTCGACCCGTTCACCGTACCGGTTACACCCGCCGAGGCGCAGGCCGAGCGCGGCGGCGAAGGCCGCCTCCGCGACTCCCGCGTTCGGCGACGGATGGGCGGGCGCCTGGCTGCGCACGGCCCGCCAGATGTCCGCGGCGCGCCCCGGGCGCACCCCGGCGACCAGGGCCGCGGTCAGCCGGGCGGGCAGGTAGCCTGCGGCGTCATCCAGCCGGGCGCTCGCCCAGCCGTACGCCTGGTACCGGGGGCTGCGGTGCCCCACCATGGCGTCCATCGTGTTCACCGCCCGGTAGCCGAGCGCGCCGGGCGCCCCGCCGACGGCCGCCCAGAAGGCCGGCGCGACCACCGCGTCGACGGTGTTCTCCGCGACCGACTCGACCACGGCCCGGGCCATCTCGGCCTCGTCCATCCCGGCGGGGTCGCGGCCCACCAGCGCGGGCAGCGCGGCCCGGGCCGCGGCAAGGTCGCCGCGGTCCAGCGCCCGCCCGACGGTGAGGGCCGACTCGCCCAGGCAGCGGCCGGCGACCGCCAGCCCGGTGCCCAGCGCGGCCGAGCCCAGGCAGGCGCCCGCCCCCGCGCCGAGCAGTACCCCGAGGATGGCGTGCCGGGCCCCGGCCGCGCGTGAGTCCCGGTAGCCGGCACGCTCGGCGAACGTCATCACCCGGCCGAACCAGGCGACCGGGTGCAGCGAGGCGGGCGGCTCGCCGAAGGCGCGGTCGAGGAGCAGCCCGAGCGCCGCCGCGGCCGGCCACGTCAGTCCCGTCATCGCAGGGCCAGCGTGAGCAGGCCGACGGTCTCGCCGACGACCGCGGCGGCCCCCAGCACGTCGCCGGTGAAGCCCCCGAGCCGCCGCCAGGCCAGGAACACAACGGCGGCCGCGCCCGCCGCCTCGGCGCCCACCGCGGCCACGCCGAGGGCCCCGCGGCCGGCGAAGGCCAGGGCCACCGCCAGCAGCCCGCCGGCCAGCCCGAGCAGCGCGGGGCCCGCGAGGCGGGCCGCTCCGCCCGGCCGCGTTCCGGCGGCGGGTGCGGGCAGGAACGCACTCGCAAGACCGCCTGGGCGGGCGTAGGGGACGGCCCGGGCCGTGACCGCCATCGCCGTGCGGGACCCGGACCACAGCCCGGCGACCGCCAGCGGGCTGGGCAGCATGGACGCGAAGGCGCCGAACCGGGCGAGCAGGACGATGGCCAGGCCTGCCGCGCCGAACGCGCCGAGCCGCGGGTCGGCCATCACCTCGAGCCGGCGGGCGCGGGACAGCGGCGGCAGCAGCCCGTCGGCCGCGTCGGCGAGACCGTCGAGGTGCAGCAGCCCGGTGAGCGCCGCGTCGGCGATCACCGCGATCGCCGCCGCGGCCGGGGGCGCCCATCCCCGACGCGCCGCCCACCAGATCCCGCCGACGGCCAGGCCGATGAGCGCGCCGACGGCGGGGAACCACGCCAGCGCCGATGGCGCCGGGTCGGCCGGGCCGCCGAACGGGGTCAGGAAGGACACGGCGCGGCGCATCAGCGCACCCCGGGCGGGCCGAGCGGCAGTATCCGGCCGGCCACGACGAACAGGACCTCGTCGGCCACCGCCGCAACCGCCTGGTTGAGCGCGCCGAGCGCGTCACGGAACCGGCGCCCATCCTCGGTCGCCGGGTGGACGCCGAGCCCGACCTCCTCGGACACCACCACGGTGTCGGCCGCCCGCCCGGTCAGCGCGGCGCACAGGGCCCCGGCATCCACGATCATCCCCGGGCTCGCCGCCACCCACGGCCCGAGCGCGTCGACCAGCACCGGGCCGGGAACCGACCGCAGCACGGCGGGCAGCTCGGCTCCGGCCTCGACCGTCCGCCACCCGGCCGGGCGGCGGGCGCGGTGGGCCTCGATCCGCGCGGCCAGGTCGGGATCGCCGCCGGGAATCAGCGTCGCCAGGTAGGTGACGGGCCCGGCCAGGCGGGCGGCGATCCGCTCGGCCACCTCGGACTTGCCGGACCGGGCGCCGCCCAGCACCAGGGTGATCACCGCGTCCCCGCCCGGCGGCTGCCGTCGAGAACCGCCCGGTGCACGGCTCTGGCCAGCCGGGATCCGTACCGGGAGCGGGGCCCGCCGAACGCCTCGGCCGGGCCGGACGGCGCGCACAGGACCGCCACCGCGTCCGAGGGCGTACCGGTGCCGGCGAGGCCGGCCTCCCACAAGGCCTGGGACTTGGCCTCGGTGACCGTCATGACCGCGTTGACCAGCGCGGCCCCGGACAGGCGTCGGCCCAGCACGGCCACGATGTTCACGGTGCCGGCGGTCCCCGGGGAGCCGGTGGCCCGCGCCGTGGCCGCGGCGTCCGCGGCAGCGGCCCAGCAGGGATCGGTGAGCCCCACCGTGGCCGCGGCGGCCACGCCGTCCTCGCGGCTCGCGGTGACCAGGCGCACGTCGACGGCGGTCAGCATGCCGATCCCGGGCCCGTCGAGCCCCAGGTCCCGGGCCAGCCCGGCCAGGTGGTCGGCCGGGTCGGTCCGGTGGTAGCCGTGCACGACCTGCGCGGCGAGGATCCAGTGCCGCTCGCCCCAGCCGCCGCCGTACGGCGCCGAGGAGAGCGCCAGCAGCGGGGAGCCGAAGCGCCAGAGCGCCATCGCCAGCTCGGCGCCGTCCTCATGGCGGGACAGCAGCTGGGGCTGGTCCAAGGTAGGCGTGCGCCCGCTGTCGTGCGAGACGAAGGCATCCAACGAACCGCCCTTTCTCCGAGGACAGGTCTCGCCGGCACAGGACAGGCGTCCGGGCTCATCCCCTCGCCGGGGGCATCACCGTTGCGGGACAGCGCCGGTATCTCACCGGCTTCGCTGTTCCTGCGCCGCCCAGTCAGCGCTGGGGCACCGGTACCGTACCGCGTCCGGCCTGCGCTGTCATACCGCGGGGCCGGAGGCGGGAGCCGTTGCCGGCGCTCGCCGGCCCGCCGCGGTGACCGGCCGTTCCGCGGCGCTCAGCGCGCCGCCGCGGTGACCGGCCGTTCCGCGGCGATCGCGGCCACCACACAACAGGGCAGGTACCGGGGATGGACGAGCAGCGCCCGGGCCACCTGTGCGATCTTCGGCCGCAGCGGCACCAGCGCGGTCTCGCTGTAGCGCCATGCGCGCAGCTCGTCGCGGCCGAAACGCGGGCCAAGGGCCCGGCGGAAGTGCCGTGCGTCCCCGCCGTCGCCCTTCCAGGTCGGCAGCCAGGCGCGCAGCTCGTCGTCGCGCTCGAGCATGGTCCAGTTCATCAGCCGCTCGGCGATCTGGCCGGCCGCGTCGATGACGAACGCCAGCTCGCCGGCCCCCCTGATGCCGTGCACCCGGCCCTCGGTGCGGCAGCCGTGGTGAATGCTGGCCGAGCTGAAGCGTGCCCCCAGTTCCAGCGCGGCCACGGCGTGGCCCGCTTCGTGCCAGGCGGCCCGGACCGCCGCCTTCCGCGCGGGCGCGAAGCTGGGGAAGCAGCCGCAGTCGTAGCGCTGCCAGACCCATTTGTCGTTCACGATGGACTCGTCGTCATAGCGGGTTACCCGGCTCAGCTCAGCCCGGATCCCGGCCAGCTGGCGCTGCTCCGCTGGCGTCATGCTCGCGCCCCACTCATGTCCCGGTTCACGGCCATTGCACCTGGTGCCGATTATCGTGGCCCGGTGACGCCGATGTGGGCCTGTCCCCGGTGCGGGCGCGCCTTCGCCAACCGCAATCAGAGGCATTCCTGCGCCCCGCTGGGTGACCTGGACCGGCATTTCGCGCGCGCGTCGCCCGCCGTGCGGGCGGTCTTCGACCGGGTGCTGGCGGCGGTTTCTGGCCTCGGGCCGGTCACGGTGCTGCCGGAGAAGACCCGCATCGCGCTGCAGGTCCGGATGAGCTTTGCCGCCTTCGTGCCGCGCCGCCACTGGCTGGGCGGGCATCTCGTCCTCGCCCGGCGGATCGACAGCCCGCGCTTCCTGCGGATCGACACGTACTCGCCGGGCAACGTCGTGCACACCTTCCGGCTGGCCTCGCCCGCGGAGGTGGACGACGAGTTCGTGGCCTGGCTGGCCGAGGCCTACCGGGTCGGGGCCCAGCAGCATCTCCGTGGGTGAGGCCCGGCATGGCAGTGGCCGCTGGCAGGCTGTCGGGGGCAGCCGCCAGCGGCCACGTCTACCGGGCCGTCGCGCCGCTGGTCAGGCGGCCGGGCCGTTGGCCAGGACGACGCTCGCGGACTGCGTCTGGCCGGTCTGGTCCTGCCAGCCGATCGTGACGCTGTCACCGGGGTGGTGCTGCCCCAGAGCCGACTGGAGCTGCTCCGGCGACGAGACGCTCTGCCCGTCGACCGAGACGATCACGTCGCCCTGGGTGAGACCGGCCCCGGCCGCCGGCGTACCGGAGACGACACCGGCGACGGTGGCCCCGGCCCCGGCCTGGATGCCGTTGGCCGCGGCGCTGTTGGCCGACATGATCTGCACGCCCAGCAGCCCCGTCGGGCCGATGTGCACCGTGGTGGAGGAGGTACCCGCCTCGATCTGGTCGGCGATCGACTTCGCCTGGCTGATCGGGATGGCGAAGGCCTGCGTCTGCTGGCCCTGGAACTGCGTCCCCTGCGAGGCCGCCGTGTTGATGCCGATGACCTGCCCGGTGGTGTTGACGAGCGGGCCACCGGAGTCACCCGGCTGGATACCCGCGTTGTGATGGATGAGCCCGGTCAGCTGCTCCGACGTGCCCGCCCCCTCGTCCGAGGCGGTGATCGATGCACCGAGGCTGGCGATGTGGCCGGTGGCGACCGCGGGGGTGCCGCCCTTGCCGAGCGCGTTGCCCAGGGCCACGACCTTCTGGCCGGGGGAGGCGCTGCCGGAGTCGCCCAGGGTCACTGTCTGCAGGCCGGATGCGCCCTGCAGCTGGATAACGGCGACGTCGTGGCTGTGGTCGTAGCCGACCACCTTGGCCTGGTAGGTGCGGCCGTTGCCGATGTCGCGCGCCGTGATCGAGGTGGCGCCGTTGATGACGTGATTGTTGGTCAGCACCTCGCCGGATGACGTGAGCACCATCCCGGTGCCCGCCGCCTGGGCCTGCTGGTAGCCGAGGGTGGTGTAGATGTCGACCAGTCCGGGGTCGGTCTGCGTGGCGATCTGCGAGGTCGTCAGCACCTTGCTGCCGGAGGTGACGCCCGCGGCGGACAGGCCCCAGAAGGCGGCCAGGGCGGCCGCACCCGCAACGCCGGCCAGGAGGAGGCCGCGGCGGAACCGCCGGGTCGGGTTGCCCGGGCCCTCACCACCGCCATAGCCGGGGGGGCCGCCGGGACCGGCGGGGTCGCCCGGGCCAAACCAGGGCGACTCCTCCGGCGGCTGCCCTGGTCCCGCCGAGATGGGCGGGTCATAGATTGTGCTCATGGGGATCGGCTCCCTCGGCTGCGGATCGGTCTTTGCTGCTTCCCTCCATGGTTGGCCCCGTACCTGAGGGAAAACTGAAAGAGCGCTGACCGCAGTCTTGGACTTTGCTGATCACCCGTTCTTGCCCCGGCCCCGCCCGCCGCCCCCGCCGTCCTCGGCCCGGCCACCCTGATCCGCCTGCGGGCCGAACTGGGAGGTGCTCGATTCGCTGCCGCTGCTGCGGGCGGCCAGGCAGCGGTAGGCGCGCGCCCCGCCGCCGAACGCGGCCTCGTCCGGAGGCAGCACGGCGATCTGCCATGAGCCCGCCGGGAGCTGGCGCGCCGCCCCGCGGCGTGAGGCGAGCAGCACCTGCATGGAGCACACCGCGCTCACCGTGGGGTTGGCGGCCACCGTGTCGGCGTCGAAGGTCCGCACGCCGGTGGGCAGGATGGCGATCGCGAACGTCTGCCAGACGTGCGGGTGCGTGCAGAGCAGGCCGCGGGCGCTGGCACTGCCGGCCGCCACCACCAGCCCGGCCCAGCACTCCGGGCTGCGGGGGCAGCGCGCGCCCGCACCCGGCGCCGACGCCGCCGGGCATCCGCTGGTCACCGTCGGGACCTCGAACCCGGCCGCGGGCGCGGCAACGGGCCCGGTCCCGGTGCCGGCCGGGGCGGCGGGGGCGCCGGTGCCCGCGCCGGGGGAAAGGACCCGTGCGCCCACGACGGCGGCCGCGCCGACGAGCAGGACCACGCCGGCCCCGGCCAGCAGCAGCGTGACCGTCCGCCGGCGGCGCGCCGGGGCGGAGGGTTCCGTCCCGGCCGGACCGGGCCCGGACGGGATGCCGAACGAGGCCGGGGCCACCGCCTGCCCGGCGTGCGGCGTGGAGTGCGCCGGGGGGGTGCGGGGTGCCGGGAGAAGCGGGGGCGCGAGGCGCGCCGGGGAGTTCGGATTCGCCGGGGGAGCGGAGGGCGCCGGAGAGTTGGGATGCGCCCGGGGTGCGGGGGACATGGAGGGCGTGGAGGCCCATGGCGCGGACTGGCTGACGGCCGGGGACGGCCGCCCGGGCAGCGCCGATCTCCCCGGCGGCGCCGGTCCGCCCGGCGGCACGGGCTGCGCTGATCTGCCCCGGTGCACCGATCTCCCGGTTTGCGCCGGCATACCGGTCGGGGCCGTCATTCCGGTCTGGGCCGGCATCCCCGTCTGCGCCGGCATCCCCGTCTGCGCCGGCGTACCGGTTCGCGCCGCTATCCCCTGGTGGGCGGCGGGCGCGGCGAGGGCATCCCGCAGGGCGGCGGCGCTCGGCGGCCTCGCTGCTGGATCGGCCGCGAGGCCCCGCCGCAGGATCGCCATCAGCCCGGGCGGCGTGCCGGGCACGTCACCGACCGGCTGGTCATGGAGCGCGATGATGGTCGCGATGCCCGGGTCTTTCGGGCCGGCCGGGAAGCGCGGCGGCCGCCCCGCGAGCAGGGCGTACAGGGTCGCCACCAGGGAGTAGATGTCGCCGGCCACGGTCGGTTCCTCGCCCCGGAAGGCCTCCGGCGGGGCGAAGGCCGGGGTGAGCGCCTCGCGGCTCGCGGACTGCTCACCTCCAACGGCCATGATCGACGCCAGCCCGAAGTCGGACAGGCCGACCAGGCCGTAGCGGTTGATCAGGATGTTCGCTGGCTTGATGTCGCGATGCAGCACGCCAGCGGCGTGCGCCGCGGCGAGGGCGTCGGAGATCCTGACGCCGATGTCGCGCACCTGCGCCGGGCTCATAGGCCCGTCCCGGTGCAGGGCATCGGCCAGCGAGCCGGCCGGGCACAGCTCCATCACCAGGTAGGGCCGCCCGTCGGGGAGTGTGCCCGCGTCGTAGACGTCGATGACATGCGGGTGCCCGGAGAGCCGCCCCGCCGCCGTCACCTCCCGGACAAACCGCCGGCGATCCCGCTCGCTGAGCAGCACGCGGTTGTCCACCTTGACGGCCACCTCGCGGCCGACCCGCAGCTGCCAGCACCGGTAGACGGCGGCGAACCCACCCGAGCCCAGCACGCCCCCGACCTGGTACCCGGGGATGTCCGGCGCGGAGACCATGGTGTGCCAGCCTAGCCGCGGCCGGGCGGCAGGGCTGGACCGTGGGCAAACCCGCCCGGGACAATCAGTGTCAGTGAGATGCCACGGCGCGGCCACCGGTCGGCCGGGTGGCAGGGAAGGTGGTGCGATGGGCGGGCTCAAGCAGGAAGTGGATGCGGCCGAGGTCGGCCTGGACCCCGTGCGGCTGGGGCGGATCGACCGGCACTTCGCCCGCTATGTCGACGATGGCCGGCTGCCCGGCTGGCTGATCACCGTCAGCAGGCACGGGAGGCTGGCCCACGTGTCCTGCTGCGGGTCCCGCGATATGGAGGCCGGGCGGCCGGTGGAGCCGGACACACTGTGGCGGATCTACTCGATGACCAAACCGGTCACCTCGGTCGCCGCCATGATGCTCTACGAGGAGGGCGCGTTCGAGCTCACCGATCCGGTGAGCGCCTTCATCCCGTCGTTCGCCGGCGTCCGTGTGTATGCGGGCGGACCGGACCTGCGGCCGGTCACGGTCCCGGCCACCGAGCCGGTGCGGATCTGGCACCTGCTCACCCACACCTCGGGCCTGACCTACGGCTTTCTCCGGGTGCACCCGGTGGACGCCATGTACCGGGCCGCCGGGTTCGAGTGGGCGTCGCCGCCCGGGATGGACCTGGCGCAGGCCTGTGACGCCTGGGCCGGCCTCCCGCTGCTGTTCCAGCCGGGCTCGGAGTGGAACTACTCCGCGGCCACCGACGTCCTCGGCCGGGTGATCGAGATCGTCTCCGGGCAGGACCTCGGCGAGTTCCTCGCGGCCAGGATCCTGCGCCCGCTGGGCATGTCCGACACCGCGTTCTCCGTCGGCGACGCCGATGCGGAGCGGCTGGCTGCCCTGTACACGCCGGGTGCGGACCGGACGGCGGCCAGGCTGGATGCCCTGGGCGACGCGGCCAGGGAGCGGCCGGCGATGCTGAGCGGCGGCGGGGGCCTGGTCTCGACGGCGGCCGACTATCACCGGTTCACGCAGATGCTGCTGCACCGCAAGGACAGCCCGGCCGGGGAGCTGGACGGTACCCGGCTGCTGAGCCCCCGCACGGTCGGGTACATGGCCCGCAACCATCTTCCCGGCGGCCTGGACCTGGACACCTTCGGCCGGTCGCTGTACGCCGAGTTCCCGTTCCGCGGGGTCGGCTTCGGCCTGGGGTTCGCCGTGGTCACCGACCCGGTGGCGGGCCGGCTGGTCTGCTCGGAGGGTGAGCTTTCCTGGGGCGGGGCCGCCAGTACCGCGTTCTGGATCGACCCGCGGGAGGAGCTGACTGTATCGTTCTTCACCCAGCTGCTTCCTTCCAGTGCCTACCGGATCCGCCCGCAGCTGCGCCAGCTCGTCTACCAGGCATTGATTGACTGACCGGGTTCCCGCACCGGGCACGGCGCGGACGCAGGGAGGTGCCGTGACCCGGCTACGAGCCCGCCGCCCGGGCCGCGCTGCCCGGCTGGCATGGATGCTCCCGGCCGCCGGGACGGTGCTGCTCGTCGCGGCGCTGGCGTGGGCGGCCGTGGCCTCTGCGCACCACCAGGCCTGGCTGGGCGGCCCGCCCGCTTGGCGGCATGCCCTCCGGCCCACCGCGGCCTGGACCCTGCCCATCCTGGCGGTGCTGTGGGCGGGCGCGCTGGCGCTGTACTGGTGGCCCCGGCGGCACCGGCGCCAGCCCCTCTCGCTGGTGGCGCTGCTGAGCATGGTGATCGTTGGCGTGATCCTCGCCGAGGCCTCGTTCCTGCCCTGCACGGGTAGCCAGGCACCGGTCATCGCCCCGCAGAGCTGGGTTCTCGCGCTGTTCACCGGCCAGATGGAGGGGCGCTTCGGAGGCGCCGTCTGCCCCGGGCCGCCGCCGCTGGCGATGCAGCTCGCGCGGGTGGTCTGCCTCGGCGCGACGTTCACCGGGGTGGCGGCGGCCGCGGCCGTGCTATGGCGCGCCGAGATCGACCGCCTGAAGACGCGTTTCGTCGGGGAGCTTACGGTGATGACCGGCCTGGACGAGATGACCGTCGCCCTGCTGGGCAGGCTCGTGGCCGAACCGGGCCGGGGCCAGGTGGTGCTCGTCGAGGCGGACCCGAACCACCCGCTGCTGGAGGAGGCCAGGGCGACGGGCGCCCGGGTGATCATCGCCGACCCGGGCCAGGCGGGCGCCCTGCGCCCGGTCCTCATCCACCTCGGCCGGCCCGCGGTGCGGCAGGTCTTCGCGCTCCACCCGGGCGCGCACGACAACGAGACGATCCTCGCCGGAGTGAGGCAGGCACTGGGGCAGGTGCGGCGCCGCACCGATCACGCCCCGCATGTCGTCGCCCGCATCGACGACCCGCGGCATGCCGACACCTGGCGCGGCGATCACATCGGCGCCCACCAGCTCTGGCTGGAGGACGCGCTCAGCCCCTACGAGACGACCGCCGTCTTCGCGGTGCGGGCGGTGCTCGCGCACCAGGCGCGCACGCTCGTCCTGTGCGGCGACACCACGCTGGCGCTGGCCATCCTGATCGAGGCGGCCCGGTCAGCCTGGGAACGGCAGGAACTGCGCGAGGCGGCCGAAGCGGGCGGGCAGCCCGGCTCCGGCCCCGGCGCCGGCTTCCCCGAGATCCTGGTCATGGCCGACCGGGCCGCTGATCTGCAGCGGGAGTTCTCCGCCACCGCCGCCCCCCATCTGCGCGCGGCCCTGCCCGAGGTCAAGATCGCCGCTGGGCACTGGCGGGGCCAGTTGCTGCCGTACCTGGATACCCGGCCCGCGGCGGAGGCCGCCGCCTGCGTGGTGGTGATCACCGATGCCCCGTCACCGGGGAACACCCATGAGGCGGGGCGGGTAGCCCGGCTCCACCCCGGCACCGTGATCTACGCCCAGTCGGTCGACGACGCGGGCGGGGCCGGTGTGGTGTTCGATCGTCTCCATCATTTCCGGCGCGGATTCCTGGTGGACGGGGCGCTGCCCGCCGACACCTGGACCAGGCTCGCCCGCCACAACCACGAGTGCTACCGGCTGCGGTGGCCGGTTCCCGCCGGGAGCCCCCGGGAATCATCGCGGCGCCCCTGGGACGACCTCGATGAGTTCTTCCGCGCGGACAACATCCGCCAGGTGCGGCAGGTGCTGTCGTCGGCCGTCTACCTGGGACGGCTGTGGCGCCCGCTGCGGGCCGTCCCACCCGGGTCCTTCGTCGAGTTCACCGGATCGGAGCTGCTCTGGATCGCCCACACCGACCACGACAGCTGGCATGCCCGGCGCGTGGCCGCGGACTGGCGTCCGCCGCAGGCCGGGGAGCCGGAGGACAACGACCGCCGGGTGAACGCCAGCGTCGTGTCCTGGGACGCCCTGCCCGCCGAGGTCAGGCACGCGAACGTCCAGCACATCCGCTCCCTTCTGGAGCGCCTGCAGGCGATCGGCTACGCTGCCGTGCTCCCGGACGGGGGGCCGGGCCACGCGGCGGGCTACCGGCGCCGCGGCGAGGTGTGGGCCGAGCGGCTGCGGCAGGCCCAGGCCTGGACGGCCCACGACGGGGCGGTGATGGAGGCCAAACCCGGAGACTGGCGCGTCCGGGACGGGGAGGGAACCGAGCGCACCGTACGCGACGCCCAGTTCCGCGCGAGTCACGAGAGGGTGGGCGGGCAGCGCTGGGTGCGAACCGGCGAGGTACGGGCCTGGCGGGTCAGCGAGCCCACCACCGTGCTCACGCTGGAAGGCCCGGCCACCGCCGCGGCCGGCGACTGGATCGTCCAGGGGCCGGGCGGGGAACGCTGGCCGGTCCCGGCCAGCCAGTTCGAGCGCGGTCACGTGGCCTGCCCGGGCCGGCCGCAGGCAGCCGGGGAGGAAGGTCCCGGCGCTGGCCCCTCCCGTCCCGGTCCGGCCAGCGGGGATCAGCCACCGGGATCGGTGACCGGAAGCCCCGTCGCCGGGGGCTGAGCCCGCCCGGTCAGCCGCACGGGGTCAGCCGCACGGGGTCAGCCGCACGGGCCACCGGTCAGCCAGCGGGCGCCACGCTGGTAGAGGGCCTCAACCTCCGGCCCGGCCAGACCGGGCATATCGGTCTTGACGTCGTAGCCGATGCCGGCCTGCAGATAGGCCAGGTGGCGGTAGCCCTCCGGGAACCGCGCGAGCGTGGCGGGGGAGAGCTCGAGCCGGGCGGCCGGGTCGACCGGATCCAGCCGGTCCTTCTCGTAGATCGGCTGGCGCAGCACGATCCCCCAGCGCCCGTCGTGGCGTTCCAGGAAATCGTAGAAGCGCCCCGTGCACACCACATCGCACAGCACGTCCTCCACCAGGCCCCGCTGGGAGATCGTCATCTTCGTCTGTGCGATGGCCCGGTCGCCCGCCAGGTCAATCGACGTCCCGCCCAGAAAATGCAGGATCCGGACCCCCCGTGCGAAGCCCTCCTGGCTCACCCGGATGAAATCGCCGGCCGGCCCCTGGAACCAGGTGGCCATCATCCTGCCGTCGGGGTGCCAGACGGTCCGGAACCGCTCCCAGTCGCCGGCGTCGCGCCACACCGCCCAGTTCTCGACCAGGTCGCGTATAGCCAGCCGGTCCGCCGTCGGGTCGCTCATCGGGCCCTGCCTTTCCGGCCACGTCCCGCGGGTGGCTCCGCCGTTGAGCACTGTGGGGGTGATCGTGCCTGGATACGATGATCTCAGCAGCACCGGGGCGCGCGGGTCAGGACGCGGGAAGGGCTGGCGCTGGTCCCTCGCGACGACGGGCAAGAGCTGAGATGCGGGTCATTGCGGGCACGGCCAAGGGCCGAACCCTGCGGTCCCCACGCACCCAGGACACCCGCCCGATCACCGACCGGGCCAAGGAGAGCCTGTTCGGCATCCTCGCCCCCCGCATCCCCGGCAGCCGGTTCCTTGACCTGTTCGCGGGCACGGGGAGCGTGGGCGTCGAGGCGCTCAGCCGGGGAGCCGCTCACGCCACCTTCGTCGAGCGCGCGGCCAGCGCGCTGGCCGATATCCGGCACAACCTCGGCGCGACGCACCTGGCGGCGAACGCGGAGGTGGCAGGGACGGATGTGTTCGCCTACCTCCGCGGTAGCCCGGCGCCGTTCGATGTGATCTTTGTGGCGCCGCCCCAGTGGCGTGGGCTGTGGACGCGGACGGTCCAGCTCCTCGACCAGCGGCCCGGCTGGCTGGCCCCCGATGGGGTGATCGTGGTCCAGCACGATCCGTCCGAGAGCACCGACGTCCCGCTCCAGCACCTGCGGGTGTCCGGCGAGCGGACGTACGGGCGGGTCCGCTTCACCTTCTTCGGCCCCCGGGGGGACTAGGTCAGGGCGCCCGGGGATCCGGGGGCGCCTGGCCGGCGCCGTCTGGGCAGTCGTACAGGATGACGGTGACCGCGCGCGCCGTCTGCGCTGAGGGATTGACGTAGCGGTGGGGCATGGACGACGGGAAGTCGATGCTGTCACCGGGTTCGAGCAGGTAGCGCTCGAACCCGATGGTGATCTCCAGGCAGCCGCTCATCACCAGCACCATCTCGGTGCCGGGGTGGGTGTACTGGCGCGGGTGGGACTCGGCGCCGGGCTCGTAGACCAGCTCGAAGAAATCCAGGTGATCCAGGGTGCTCCGGGTCAGCCGTTCCCAGCGCACGCCGCCCTCGATGTCGATCACCGCCCGGCCGCCCCGGCGCACGACATAACGGCCGTCGGCCGCCGCCACCTGGCCCGGCCCGGCGGGCGGGCCGCCGCCATCGCCCGGCCCGTCAGCGCCGCCCGGTCCATCCGCCCCGCCCGGCCCCGGGGGCCCGTCCGGCTGAGCGGCGGCCGCCACCGGCGGCTGCGGCTCGCGGAAGAAGGCGTCGACCGGCACGTCCAGCGCCTGGGCGATCGCGAACAGGGTGGACACCGAAGGGCGGGACAGGCCCCGCTCGATCTGGCTGATCAGGCTGGGCGTGACGCCGACCTCACGCGCAAGCTCGGCCACCCGCATCCCGCGCCGGTTGCGGTGCACGGCCAGGCGGCGCCCGATGTCGCCGGCCAGGTCGGTGCCGGCCTGCGGGCGCTGCCCCGGTCCCGGCTCGGCCGGATCGGCGGACCCGCCCGGCGTCGGCCCGCCCTGGCCGTCAGCGGCGGCGGGATCGGTAGTCACGCTCACGTCTGACATGGTGCTTGAAGGCTACTGCACCGGCCTGCACCATCTGCTCCGGGGTTCCCAGGCGCGTTTAGTGCTGCTATCGTCCCAGGCTGAGAACGCCTGCTTCACTTATCGTCACTGAACGGGCAGC
>DATINY010000165.1:0-11204 GCA_035473755.1 Streptosporangiaceae bacterium | reverse complement strand
CCAGGCGGTCCCGTTACGCGACGGCGGGCGGCTGCTCGCCGACGTATACCACCCACCTGGCCAAGGCACATTTCCGGTACTGATCGCGGCGTCGCCGTATCCACGTCAGATCCAGGACCTGGGTGCGCCGGCCGCCATCATCGAAGCGGGGAATAGCGAGTTGTTCGTGTCCCGGGGTTACGTCCACGTGATCGCCAACCTGCGTGGCACCGGCGGGTCCAGTGGCGAGTTCGCCCTGTTCGACGAGCAAGAACGCCGGGATCTCTACGACCTGGTGGAGTGGGCCGCGGAGCAGCCCTGGTCCAGCGGGAAGATCGGCATGATCGGGATCAGCTACTTCGCCATCGCCCAGGTCGGTGCGGCCGCCGAGCGGCCGCCGCACCTGGCCGCGATCTTCCCGTTCGAGGTCACCTCCGACCTTTACGAAGCCGCCTACCACTACGGTCTTTTCAGCTCCAGCTTCATGACTCCCTGGCTGACGATGCTCGGGGTCACCGCGCCCAAGACCGATGCGCTGTGGCGCGGTCACGTCGCGAACGCCGCCCGGCGCGTGCTCAGTGAGCCACGGGTGCACCGCAAGGTCGGCAGCATTAACGGCGAATCGGCCAAGGGCGTGCTCGAGCTCATCATGAAGGCGCCTTACCAGGCGCACCCATGGGACGACCTGTGGCGGGTGATCGCGGTGGATCACCAGATCCGGGACGAGTTCTGGGATCAGCGCACCGTGCTGCCCGTGCTCAGCCAGGTCGATATCCCGGTCTACGTCGGATGTACCTGGGACAACGTGCCCATGCACCTGCCCGGCACCTTCAGCACCTGGCAGGCGCTGGCCCACAACCCGGGCGCCCGGATGGCCCTGCTGCCCCCCGGGGCCACGACCTGGCCATGGGAGAGCATGCACGTCGAGGCGCTGGCGTGGTTCGACCATTGGCTCAAAGACCGCGACACCGGGATCCTCGACGGGCCGCGCATCCGTTACTGGCTGCCCGGCGCCGGGCAGTGGCGTACCTGCGACGCCTGGCCGCCCACCGCCGGCCACCACGAACTGGGCCTGGGCGCCGACGGTGTCCTGGCTCCCCAGCCGCAGGACGGCGCCCGCGAACTCCTGTGCCTGGGCACTGGACTGGGCCGCCCGCGCCGGGCCCGCAAATCGGACCCGCCTTCGGTCCTGTACTGGGAGACCGCCCCGCTCACAGCTGATCTGGACGTCGCCGGCGACATCGAGCTGCGCCTGTCGGCCACCAGCACCGCGGCCGACACCGCGTGGATCGTGATGCTCCGCGACATCGGTCCCGACGGCACGATGACCAGTGTCACCGGCGGATGGCAGCGAGCCAGCCTGCGCGAGGTTGACCCAGACCACAGCCGCACCGGTGCGCCGGCAGTCCCGTGCCGCAACCCCCAGGCCGTCCCGGCCGGCGAGGCCGTGGACTACCGGATCCCGCTGGTCCCCAATGCCCGGCGATTCGCCGCAGGTCACCGCATCCAGCTCATGATCACCAGCGACGACCAGCCCAAGGACGTTCCCGTCTTCCTCGGTTACCGGCACTCACCCGTCGGCACCACCGCCCGCAACACCATCCACGCCGCCTCCCGGCTGCTTCTGCCGGTCCTGCCGCCGGCCGCCGGTTCCCCCGGCAACGACGCCCGGCGCGCCGGGTCATAGCTGACTGCCCACTCGACGATCACGCGCCGGCGATGCGCGACCGCATGCGGGACGGTCGGCCAAGGGCTGCCGCCCCGTCATAGAGCGCCCGTACCCGCCTGGCGCTCCCGGGCGACTTGTGGGTGAAGATCCGCATCGTACGTTCCTTCTCGGTAGCCGGACACCCTGACGTATGAGGTGGTGACGCGGCGGGCGTCACCCGAAAGTGGACATGGCGGTGGAATCCTGGGCGCCTGGGTGCGGTTGGCTGCGCCGGAGGCCCGGCTGTGCGGGCAGTGGCTGGTGGCCGCGGATGGGGGAGAAGTCATTGCACGAGGTCACCGAGCGAGTAATCATAATTACATGACTACCCAGAAGCAGGGTGAGGCGGCCAGCCCGCCGGAACAGATACGGGGCTGGCTGACCGCGCGGCTGCCCGACGGCTGGTTCGAGAGCAGGCCGGAGATCCTGATCGACCGGGAAGAGATCACGGTCATCGGGCACCTGCCCGGCTCGGGGGAGCCGTCGGCGGCCGGGGACGGCGAGGCTGCGCAGGCGAAGGGGGCCGCCGCCGCGGAGGGGGCGGGGGAGCGGTCCGGGGCCGAGGCCGAGGCGGCCGCTATCGGCCGCAGCCGCCGGTTCCGTCAGGAGACCCGTGACGCCCGGATCGAGATCGCCCGGGAGGCGGAGCACTCGTTCGGCCGCAAGGTGTCCTGGGGCGTCGTCTGTGACGACTACAAGGTGATGTTCACCACACTTTCCATCCCGGTGATGACCCGGCTCCGCCAGCCGGAGCGGCGCGTCCTCGACACGCTCGTGGACGCCGGAGTGGCCCGCAGCCGCAGCGATGCGCTCGCCTGGTGCGTGCGGCTGGTCGGCGAGCACGAGGACTCCTGGCTCTCCGACTTGCGGGAGGCGCTGCGCCACGTGGAGCAGGTGCGCGCGGAGGGGCCGCACGCGTGACCAGCCACGAATTGCTGGCAGCGGTTTAAACCAAAGGTCTAAACCAAAAGCCAGGAAAGCGCCACTGACATGACCGTGTGCCGGCCAAATGTTGCCTTTTCCGTACCTCTCCGGAAGGTGACTTTCGCGCCTTCCGGAGAAGGCATCTTGCCGTGCTTGCCGGCCCGGGCCTGCCCGCTCCCGTCGACCGCGCCCCGATCGGGCCGCGCGGGGCCCTGGCAAAAGTCACCGACCGCCGGCAATTGACCGGGGTCGTGCCGGGGTACACTCCCCTAATCTCGCAGCGCAGGACGCACATGACTGTGCGCTGGGGGAGGCAGGTCCGGGCATGGAGCGTGCCGGAGGCGCGCCCAGGAGGAGGAGCAGTGGCGCACGAGGTAAAGGCGGCGACGGTTGAGTGGAATCCGACCACGGCCCGGCTTCGCGAGCTAGCGGAGAAAATGCCGAACGCTGTGATCACCGAGTTCGGCAATGTCGCGGTGAAGGCGAGGGTGGACTCTCGCAGCACCAGGTCGACCTTCATCGTCGATGACTCGACCAATGCCACCAAGCAAACGATGACCCGGGCGGAATACGACCGCATCGCGGCCCTGCAGGACGCCTACATCGCCGACAGCCACGTCGTGGTGGTGGATGGCTACATCGGGTCGGACCCCGCGTTCCGCACCCGGGCCAGGCTGGTCATGGAGGCGGCCAACGCCAACGTGGCCGGCATGCAGAAGCAGCTCTACTACCCGGTGGACGACGACTACGACCCGGCGGCCTGGGAGCCGGACACCACGGTCATCTACACGCCCAACCTGCCCGCTCCCGGCTACCCGAACGACCGGGTCATCGCCGTCGACCTCACGAGCAACATCACCCGCGTGCTCAACTCCGACTACTTCGGTGAGTCGAAGAAGGGCGGGCTGCGGATGTGGAACAACATCGTCTATAACCGCGGCGGCCTGGCCCTGCACGCCGGCTGCAAGGTGATGCCGGTCGGCGGGCGGACGCGGGGGATCCTCATCGTGGGCCTGTCCGGCACCGGCAAGACCACGACCACCTTCACCACCCAGCTGGGGAGCAAGCCGGCCCAGGACGACTTCATCGCGCTCATGCCCGGCGGGAGGGTCTACACGACCGAGAACGGCTGCTTCGCCAAGACGTTCGGGCTCGACCCGAAGTTCGAGCCGGCCATCTACAACGCGACCACCAAGCCCGACGCCTACCTGGAGAACGTCTCGGTCGACAGCACCGGTGCCGTCGACTTCTTCGACACCTCCTACACCAAGAACGGCCGCACGACCTGGCCCTTCTCCTACGTTGACCCGTGGCCGGCGAGCGACATCCCGCTGGCGGAATTCCTGCTGATCCTCAACCGGAACGAGAACATCGTGCCCGGTGTAGCCCGCCTGGACCGGGCCCGGGCCGCCGCGTACTTCATGCTCGGCGAGACCACCGGCACCTCGGCCGGCGGCAAGGATGAGGAGGGCAAGTTCCTGCGCGTCCCCGGCACCAACCCGTTCTTCCCCCGCGACATGGCCGACATGGGCAACCGGATGCTGGAACTGCTCGACAGCCACGAGCTGAAGGTGTTCGTGCTCAATACCGGCCGGGTCGGCGGCGGCGATGAGCACGAGGGGTCCAAGAAGGTGACGATCCCTTACTCCTCCGCCATCGTCCAGGCGATCGTGGAGGAGACGATCAGCTGGACCACCGACCCCGACTTCGGCTACGAGATCGCCGCGTCGCTGCCCGGGGTCGATGACCCCGAGATCCTCCAGCCGCGGCGGCTCTACGAGCGCGAGGGCCGGATGGACGAGTACACAGCGATGGTGACACGGCTCAAGCGGGAGCGCCGGGAGTACTTGTCCTCGTTCGCCGGCCTGGACGAGGCCATCGTCAAGTCGATCGGCTGACCGGCTGATCCGCCGAAGGGCCCGCCTGCTACCCGGCCGGCGGGTCCTTCGGGGCCAGGACCCCGGCGGGGCGGAGCGGTGGTCTGGACGCATGTGCGGGCGCGCGCCCCGCCCGTGGGGCGTGGCTGTCATGATCCGCGTCCCAGGGGTGAGATCCTTGGATACGGTGCACAGGGGACCACGACGCTGCAGTCCCGCCAGCCCCGCCACCCGTAACGCGTCACGGCCCCCACACCAGCTGTGATCGGACGGTGACGGCTTGGTCGCCACCGGTGATGGCAGCAGCCAGACGGTCCGCGGCCAGCGGTCCGGCAGCAGCGGTCGTGCCCGCACGCGGCGTTTGGTCCCGTGGGACCCCCGCCCGCGAGGTAACAGTGCGGGAACAAAAAAACATCAAGATGATCTCGCAGCAGGAGGGCCCACGGTAATGCCGCGGTGAGGCGGCACGGCCGCGCCGGCCAGGCGACCGGGCAACGGGTCAGCAGCAACAGACGGGACGGCACGGGTGCGGCAGCACAACGCGGTGCGGAAGTTAGGCGACGGCGGAGAAAGGGTGGCGATGGGACTTCGCGATCTTGTCTACCGGCTGTATGAGCAGAGGCTGGAAGCGTCGCTCTCCGGGCACTCGGTCCCGCGGCATGTCGGGGTGATCCTGGACGGCAACCGGCGGTGGGCCCGGTCGGTGGGCCTCGCCGACGTGAGCTCCGGCCACCAAAGAGGCGCGGACCATATCTTCGAGCTGCTCGACTGGTGCCGCCAGGTTGGCGTCGAGGTGGTCACCCTGTGGCTGCTGTCCACCGACAACCTGACCCGCGCGGACGCCGAGGTCGAGGCTCTGCTGCGGATCATCGAGGCCACCGTGCAGGGGCTGGTCGACCAGGGCTGGCACGTCAAGCCGGTCGGGGCGCTCGACCTGCTGCCGGCGGAGACGGCGCAGGTGCTCAAGGATGCCGCCGAGGCTACCGCGGCCAACCCGGGGCTGCTGGTGAACGTCGCCGTCGGGTACGGCGGCAGGCGTGAGATCGCGGACGCCGTCCGCTCCCTGCTCCACGACCACGCCACCAAGGGCACCAGCATCGAGGAGCTCGCCGAGATCCTGGACGTGGAGCACATCGCCGATCATCTGTACACGGCGGGCCAGCCCGATCCCGACCTGGTGATCAGGACTTCGGGGGAGCAGCGGCTGGGCGGGTTCCTGCTGTGGCAGAGCGCCCACTCGGAGTTCTACTTCTGCGACGCCTACTGGCCGGCCTTCCGGCGGGTCGATTTCCTGCGCGCCTTGCGCTCGTACGCGGCGCGTCACCGGCGGTTCGGCTCCTGACCACCGGCGCGCCAGCGCGATCGTGAAGAGGCGCGCAGGTACTTCCGGGACGGCCCACCCCCAGGTACCGTCAGAGCTGGATGGGCGGTGCGTAGCCGCCCGCCGGGAAGGCCCTCGACATCCTCGAGCTTGTTGTCCTGGTACACAGGCGAGACGAGCGAAGGGCCGGCGACCGGCCTTTCGCGGGCCGGTCCCGGTCTAGCCGACACGACTGTGTCCGAATGCGGCGCCCGTCCGGGCGCCCAAGGGAGAACGAGTGGCCAGTTCTTCTGCCCGCCGCTCAGCGCGGCACAGCAGTACCCGTAGCGACACCGACAGCCCCGGCCAAGCCAGCGCCCGGCGGCGGACCTATGTCCTGGACACCAGCGTGCTGCTCGCCGACCCGGCGGCCATCGGCCGGTTCGCGGAGCACCGCGTCGTCCTGCCCGTTGTGGTCATCACCGAACTGGAGGCCAAACGCCACCATCCCGAACTGGGTTTCTTCGCCCGCCAGGCGCTGCGGCACCTGGATGACCTCCGGATCACGCACGGGCGCCTCGACGCCGACCTGCCGGTCGGCGACCTTGGCGGGACCGTCCGGGTCGAGCTCAACCATGCCGACCCCCAGGTACTGCCGCCGGGCTTCCGGCTCGGTGACAACGACACGCGGATACTGTCAGTCGCGCGCAGCCTTACTGCCGAGGGGGACGACGTGGTCCTCGTCAGCAAGGACCTGCCCCTGCGGGTGAAGGCGGCCTCCATTGGCCTGACCGCGCAGGAATACCGGGCCGAGCTGCCCCGCGACTCCGGCTGGACCGGCATGGCCGAACTTGATCTCACCGCGGCCGAGATCGACGAACTGTATGGGACGGGGAAGCTCGACGTCCCGGCCGCCCGGGAACTGCCCTGTCACACGGGGCTGGTGCTGGCCGGGGGAGCGGCCAGCGGCCAGAGCGCGCTCGCGCGCGTGCTGCCCGACAAGTCGGTGCGGCTGGTCCGCGGCGACCGGGAAGCGTTCGGCCTGCGCGGCCGGAGCGCGGAACAGCGGATAGCGCTCGAGCTGCTGCTCGACCCCGACATCGGCATCGTCTCGCTCGGCGGCCGGGCGGGCACCGGCAAGTCGGCCCTCGCCCTGTGCGCGGGGCTGGAAGCGGTCATGGACCGCCACCAGCACCGCAAGGTGGTGGTGTTCCGCCCGCTGTACGCGGTCGGCGGCCAGGAACTCGGGTACCTGCCGGGCTCGGAGGCCGACAAGATGAATCCGTGGGCGCAGGCCGTCTACGACACGCTGTCGGCGGTGACCTCGCAGGACGTCATCGATGAGGTTCTGGCCAGGGACATGTTCGAGGTCCTGCCGCTGACCCACATCCGGGGCCGTTCGCTGCACGACTCGTTCGTCATCGTGGACGAGGCGCAGTCGCTGGAGCGCGGGGTGCTGCTCACCGTGCTGTCGCGGATCGGCTCGGGCTCGCGGGTGGTGCTCACCCATGACATCGCGCAGCGCGACAACCTGCGGGTGGGCAGGCACGACGGGGTGGTGGCGGTGATCGAGAAGCTCAAGGGGCACCCGCTGTTCGCGCACGTGACGCTGGTGCGCTCCGAGCGGTCCCCGATCGCGGCGCTCGTCACCGAGATGCTGGAGGACTCTGGGCTCTGACCCCGCTCCACGCTTCCCGGAACGCTTGAGGCCCCGGGCCGGGCGGGCGCCTCCCGGCGGCCGGCGGCCGTCCGACACACGCAGGGTTTGCTCATAGCAGAGGCCACGGTTCCGTCGCTATGGCGGTACGGTGACCACAGCATGAACGAAACGTTGCGGGGAACCGACCTTCCAGCTCGGCCTGCCATCACCACGCGCACGCCGGTATCGGTGATCATGCCGGTGCGCGACGAGCAGCGCCACCTGGCGGAGGCGGTCGGGCATGTGCTGGCCCAGGAGTACCCGGCCGAGGTCGAGGTGGTGCTCGCGGTGGGCCCCTCCCGCGATGCCACCGAGGCGATAGCGCAGCAGCTGGCGGCGGCCGATCCCCGGGTCACCGTGGTGGCCAACCCCGGCGGGCTCATCCCCGCCGCCAACAACGCGGCGATCAAGGCTTCCCGTTACCCGGTCGTCGCCCGGGTGGACGGGCACGCGCTCATTCCGCCCGGCTACCTGCGGCAGGCGGTCGCTACCTTGCAGGAGACCGGCGCGGACAACGTCGGGGGGATCATGGCGGCCGAGGGCGTGACCCCGTTCCAGCAGGCCGTGGCCTGGGCCATGACCTCGCCGGCCGGCGTCGGCAGCGCCCGTTTCCACACCGGCGGCTGTGCCGGGCCAGCCGACAGCGTGTACCTGGGCGTCTACCGCCGGGCCGCGCTGGAGCAGGTCGGCGGCTACGACGAGGGCTACCTGCGGGCCGAGGACTGGGAGATGAACCACCGGATCCGGCAGGCGGGCGGGCTGATCTGGTTCCAGCCCGGGCTGCGGGTAACCTACCGTCCCCGCGCCACGCTGGGCGCGCTGGCCAGGCAGTACTTCCACTATGGCCGCTGGCGCCGGGTGGTCGCCCGCCAGCACGCGGGCACCATCAACCTGCGCTACCTCGCCCCGCCGGTGACGTTGCTCGCGATCGCCGCGGGCCTGGCGGCGGGCCTCGACGGGCTCGCCGACAGGTTCACCGACCACCTGCCCACGCTGGGCTGGCTGATGCTCGGGTTCCTCGTGCCCGCGCTCTACCTGGCCGGGATCCTGGCGGTCACCGCGACCGCGGCCCGCACGCTGCCCTGGTCGGCGCTGGTCCGCCTGCCGGCCGCCCTCATCACCATGCACCTTTCCTGGGGACTTGGTTTCCTCATCAGCCCCCGCCGCCTCGTCCCTGGTCACGCGCAACGGGCTCCCCGAGCAGGGCCTCGGCGATGGCCAGGTCGCGCTGATAGGTGATCTTGATGTTCCGTTCGCTGCCGGGCACCACGTGAACGCCGAGCTCCGGCAGGTAGCGCAGCACGATGCCGCAGTCATCGGTGGCGGGCAGCTCGCCGAACCGGGGGTCGGCGTCGGCGAGCTGGTAGGCGCGGCGGATCACCGACAGCCGGAACCCCTGCGGGGTCTGGCAGCGGGCCAGGCTGTCCCGGCTGGGAATGGCGGTCATCAGCCCGTCGCTGACGACGGCGATCGTGTCGGACGAGGGAACGGCCACCCCCACCGCCCGGTGATCGGCCAGCGCCGCCACGCAGCCGGCGATGGTCTGCTGGCTGACCAGCGGCCGGGCCGCGTCGTGGAACAGGACATCGCACTCGTCATCACCCAGCTCGGCGATCGCGCACCGGGTGGACTCGGTCCGGGTGGCCCCGCCGTCGATGACGTTGCCGAGCTTGGCGTAGCCACCGGTCCCGAGCAGGGCTCTCACCTGCCCGGCATGGCCCGCGGCCATGACCACCAGGATCTGGTCCACCGCGGGCGCCCGCTCGAAGGCGGCGACGGAATGCTCGATCATCGGCCGGCCCGCCAGCGGCAGCAACTGCTTGGGGACCGGCGTGCCGAACCGCTCGCCCGAGCCGCCCGCGAGCACCACCGCCACCGTCCGCATGACGCGGACTCTACCGGCGGAGCCCGCGTGGCCGCGGCAGCCAGTCTGGTCACGCCAGCCCGCAGAGCGTACCTTGGGTGGCTCTTGCGCTGGCCCCGGCCGCTGGCCGCCCGGCCCGGCCGGGCCGGTCCGGGAGGAGGAAGCAGATGATCGGGCTGGTGCTCGCCGCGGGCGCCGGGCGGCGGCTGCGGCCCGACACCGACGGGCTGCCGAAGACGCTGCTGCCGGTGGCGGAGGGAGTCACGATCCTCGACATCGCGCTGCGCAACCTTGCCGCCACCGGCCTGACCGACATCGTGGTGGTGGTCGGGCACGCGGCGGAGGCGATCGCGGACCGGTCGGCCGGCCTGGAGCAGGCCCATGGGGTGACGCTGACGCTGGTGCACAACGACCGGGCCCAGGACTGGAACAACGCCTACTCGCTGTGGCTGGCGCGCGAGTACCTGCGCGACGGCGCCCTGCTGGTCAACGGCGACACCGTGCACCCGGTGAGCGTGGAGGAGACGCTCCTCGCCGCCCGCGGCCCGGCTGGGGTGATCATCGCGATCGACAACGCCAAGCAGCTCGCCGATGAGGAGATGAAGGTCGTGCTCGACCGGCGGGGGCGGCTGAAGCAGATCAGCAAGCAGCTGGACCCGGCGCGCGCACACGGCGAGTACATCGGCGCCACCCTCATCGAGGCCGCGGCCGCCGGGCCGCTCGCCGACGCGCTGGAGGCCACCTGGCGGCGCGACCCCGGCCGGTACTACGAGGACGGCTATCAGGAACTCGCCGACCGGGGCGGCCGGATCGCGGCGGCGCCGATCGGCGACGCGGTCGACTGGGTCGAGGTCGACAACCACGCCGACCTGCGCCGGGCCCGGGAGATCGCCGCCCACTGCTAGTCTCGCGGGTGGAATTTCGGGTAACGCGGCGGCAAACAGCCCGTGTCCGCCCGGCCATCCGTCGCTAACCGCCGCTGGTCTCCTGGGGAGCCGCGCTCATCGTAAGGAGGGAGGCCCATGCCGCTCCTGGCCCGCCTGCTTCCCGCGCCGCTCACCGTTGACGTGCGCCGGGGTGCCATCGCCGACCTCGGGGCGCTGCTGGCCGACCGCCGGATCGCGACCGAGGGACGGGTCGCGGTCGCGCTCGGGCCCGGCGAGCACGGCGACGGCGTCGCCGCCGGCCTTGGCCTCAGCGAGGCCGAGGTGTTCCGGGTGGAGGACGCCACCGTGGACACCGCGGTCAGCCTGGGCAAGACGCTGCGGGCCGCCGCCTACGAAGCGGTGGCCGGCATCGGTGGTGGCCGGACCATCGACGTCACCAAGTTCGCCGCGAACATGGCGGGCATCCCGATGGTTTCGGTGGCCACCAACCTCTCCCACGACGGCATCGCCTCGCCGACGAGCTCGCTGGAGCACGAGTCCGGCAAGGGCTCCTACGGGGTGGCGCCTCCGGTGGCGGTGATCGTGGACCTGGACAGCGTCCACGCGGCTCCGGACCGGCTGGTCCGGGCCGGGATCGGGGACGTGGTCAGTAACCTGTCCGCCATCGCGGACTGGGAACTGGCGGTGGCCCATGCGCGGGAGCGGATCGACGGCCTGGCGGTCACCCTGGCCCGCACCGCGGCGGAGGCGGTGCTGCACCAGCCCGGCACGATCGCGTCCGATGAGTTCCTCACCGTGCTGGCGGAGGCGCTCATCCTGTCCGGGATGGCGATGACCGTGGCCGGTTCCAGCCGCCCGTGCAGCGGCGGCGACCACGAGATCTTGCACGCGATCGACCAGCTCTACCCGGGTGCGGGCACGCATGGGGAGCTGGCCGGCGTGGGAGCGCTGTTCTGCGCCTACCTG
>DATINY010000164.1:0-2807 GCA_035473755.1 Streptosporangiaceae bacterium | reverse complement strand
TGCGGGCCGAGCGGTGATCTCGGATGGCGGGGTGGTGACGCCCGGCGGCGCGTGGGATGATGCCCGGCCGGCCAGGGCCTGGGCACGGCCCATGCCGACTGCCGCGATGGCGCCGGGCGGGCGGGCCAGCGCTGGCCAGTTGATTGGTTGGCTACTACGGATTGGTTGAGCTTAGGTCTGTATACAAAGGGGGTCAAGGGTGTTTACCAAGAGAAAACCCAGCCAGGCAGGTTACGGTCTGATATCAATTGGTATGATTGGTTGCGCCAATGGGGCGCAGCCGGGGACCGGAGTGGGAAGCCGATGGCGACAGCAACCGGGAACACCCCGCCCATCCCAGCTGACCGGGGGCGCCGGCTGGCCGAGCTGATCCTCGCCAGCTCACGGCGGGCGGGCCTGGGGCCAGGGTCACGGCTGCCCACCGAGCGCCAGCTGGCGGCCGACCTCGGCGCCACCCGGACCACGATCCGGCGCGCCCTGGCCGTGCTCGAGGCCGAGGGGTACATCTCACGCGAGGTCGGGCGCGGGACGTTCCTGCGCGACGCACGCTGGGCCCGGGCCGGCGCGGACGGCGACGGCGGGCCAGGGGCCAGTGATGGCCGGCCGGGCGCGGGGGCGGCGGGCACCGCCGGCGGCCCGGGCGGCTCGGCAGGCTTCGCGCCCGCCGACGTGATGGCGATCCGGCGGATGCTCGAACCGTCAGCGATGCGGCTGGTGGTGGCCTGGGCGACGGCCGCCGACTTCGGCGAGATGGACCGCTGCCTGGCCGGCGGGGAGCAGGCGGACGGCTATGACGAGTTCGAGCTGTGGGACCTCGCCCTGCACCGCTGCATCATGGCCGCCAGCCACAGCGCGCTGCTCGCCCGGCTGTACGCCGTCATCGAGGCGGCCCGGCACGGCCAGACCTGGGGCGACCTCAAGCGGCGCAGCGCGTCCCGCGAACGCCAGGGCCTCTACCAGGCCGATCACCGGGAGCTCGTCGCCGCCCTGCGGGCCAGGGACGCCGACCGGGCGGTCGAGGCGATGCGCACCCACCTGGCCCGGGTCGCCGGCCACCTGTTCGACGAGGCCAGCTGAGGTCTCCGGCAGCCGGGCGCTCGCAGGGGTCGCCCAGCGGGTTCGCCCGCAGCAGCTCGCTTGTGATCACGTGCTCGTCGATCCGTCCGGCGAGGTCCGCGGACCAGGGCAGCATGGGGCCTCCTCAGCGACCGGGCGGCCGGTGCCGCCTCCCCCGATCCTGCCCCGTCCCACGGTCGCGCCGGTCAGCGGGGCGGGGGGGCGCCGGCGCATCCGGTGACGCCGGCCGCAAGAAGGGCTACCGTGGCGATGGGGGCCCGGCGAGGCAGGGAGTTCATGTCACTTGGACGGCTAGCCCAGCAGACCGGTTCCGCTGGGGAGATCCGGCGCAGCGGCTTTACCGTAGACAACATGAGCCACCCGGCCGACAGCCGCGACGAGGTCGAGCAGAACTTCGCCGACTCCGTCCTGAAGCTGCGGGCGGCCAGCACGCCGGACTCGCTCGGCGGCCAGGATCTGGCCGGCGCCATCCGGGACGGCTCGGCGCTGACCGGGGAACGCTGCCTGGAGCTGTTCGACGCCCAGCTCGCCAGCCGCCACCTGGACCTGGCCGCGCGGTGGCTGCGCAAGCGCAAGGCCGGTTTCTACACCATCGGCTCCTCCGGCCACGAGGGCAACGCGGCGGTCGCGGCGGCGCTGCGGGGGGATGACCCGGCGCTCCTGCACTACCGGTCCGGGGCGTTCTACCTGGTGCGCGCCGCCGACGCCAGCCCACCCCGGGACGGCGTGCGCGACATGCTGCTCGGGCTGGTCGCGGCGGCCGCCGAGCCGATCTCCGGCGGGCGGCACAAGGTCATCGGCCACGCCGACCTGCACATCATCCCGCAGACCTCGACCATCGCCTCCCACCTGCCGCGCGCGGTCGGGCTCGCCTTCGCGCTGGGCCGCGCCGCCCGGCTGGGCGCCGCCAGCCGCTGGCCCGCCGACGCGATCGTGGTGGCCAGCCTGGGTGACGCCTCGGTGAACCACTCCACCGCGGTGGGCGCACTCAACACCGCCGGGTACTGCGCCTACCAGCGCCTGCCGCTCCCGCTGCTGGTCGTGTGCGAGGACAACGGCCTCGGCATCAGCGTGCGCACCCCGGACGGCTGGGTGGAGGCGGCCACCTCGGGCCGGCCCGGCTTCACCTACTTCCACGCCGACGGCTACGACCTCGCCGACGTCTACGACACCACCCTGGCCGCCGCCGCGCTGGCCCGGCAGCGCCGCTCCCCCGTGTTCCTGCACCTGTCGGTGGTCCGCCTGGGCGGGCACGCCGGGGCGGACGCCGAGACCGGTTACCGTGACCGCGACGATGTGGCGGCCGACCTGGCCGCCGACCCGCTGATCGGCACCGCCCGGCTGCTCGTCGAGGCGGGCCTGCTCACCCCGGCCGAGGTGCTGGACCGCTACGAGCGCAGCCGGGCCCGGGTGCTGGAGCGCGCGCAGGAGGTGGCCGGCGCGCCGCGGCTGGCGACCGCCGAGCAGGTGATGGCGCCGCTGGCGGCGCGCAACCCGGAGGCCGTGTGGGCCGACGCGATCCTGGCGGCCGCCGACGAGGACAAGCGGCACGCCGCGTTCGGCGGCCGCCTGCCGGAGGCGGCCGGGCCGCTCACCCTGGCCCAGACCATCAACGCCACGCTCACCGACGCGATGGCGGCGCGGCCGGAGATGCTGGTGTTCGGCCAGGATGTCGCCCGCAAGGGCGGGGTGTACGGGGTGACCCGCGGGCTGCTGTCCCGGTTCGGCGC
>DATINY010000163.1:0-4141 GCA_035473755.1 Streptosporangiaceae bacterium | reverse complement strand
CAGCGCGGGGACCGTCCCGGCGGGCCGCGCGGGGAGATAGAGCGTGGCGGCGAGCTCGATGCCATCGCGCATCGGGATCCGGGCCTCCCGGACCGCCATATGCTGTCCCCCGGCCGCCTGCGCGCCATGCTGCCCCCCGGCCGCCTGCGCGCCATGCTGTTCCCCAGCCATCTGCGCGCCCGCGGTCCCATGCGCGCCCGCGCCCGGGTGCTGGCCCGTGGTCATTCCGGCCGCCCGGGACCGGACGCGGAACCCGCCCCGATGGCGCTGTGCAGCAGCTCCACGAACTGCTGGACCCGCACATCGCGCATCTGCGGTGACTCGGCGGCCGCGCCGAACAGCCCGGGGTCCAGCTCCTCGGTCACGATCGCGTCCTGGCAGCGGTCCATCTGCCAGTCCACCAGGGACACGACCATCTTGGCGTCGATGTCGCGGCGGATCTCACCGCGCTCGATGCCGAACCGGACGAACGCCTGGGTGCCGTACGGGTCCTCACGCAGCAGGAACTGGGTGATCTCGCGCCGCAGCTGCAGGCTGGAGCAGTAGTTGCCGAGCAGCGTCACCCGGTAGGGGACCCAGTCCTCGTGGATCAGGTGCGGCGTGCGCCCCAGCCAGTACCGGATGACCGCGAAGAAGCCCTGTTCGCGGACCTCTGGCGGCGCCTCCAGGTAGCTGCTGAACGAGCGGGCGGCGGCCTGGTACGCGGCCAGGAACAGCCCGGCCTTGCTGGTGAAGTAGCCGAATACCGCGCCCTTGGCCACGCCAGCCTCCCGGGCGATCTCCTCGATCCGCACGCCCTCGTACCCGCGCTCGGCGAAGTGCCGCATCGCCACGGCGACGATCCGCTCCTGCCTGGCCAGCTGGCGGGCGGGCGCGCGCACCGGTGCACGGCCCGGAGCGGCCGGCCCGGCCAGAGCAGTAATTTGACCAGAAGTCATGGACTTATTGCCCTCAGCAGAGTGCACAATATTGACATTTTCCAGCCAATCTAACCATACTTTCAGCACGACCACCGCCCTTAACTGACTGAAAGTCAGAGATGCTGACTCCCCCGCAGGCCGGCACCCGATGGGACGTCATCGTGGTCGGCGCCGGGCACAACGGGCTCACCGCCGGGGCGCTGCTCGCCCGGGCGGGCCTGTCCACGCTGGTGCTCGAACGGCGCGACATGGTGGGCGGATGCTGCGTCACCGAGGAGATCGCCCCCGGCTGCCGGGCCTCGACCACCTCCTACATCGCGTCCATGCTGCGGCCCGAGGTGATCAGGGAGCTGGACCTGGGCTCGCACGGGCTGCGGATGGTGCCGTGCGAGCCGGCGCTCCAGGTGGCCCTGGACGGCGGCGAGGTGGTGGCCGCCTGGAGCGATCCCGCCCGGACCGCCGCGGAGATCGAGCGGTTCTCGCCCGCCGATGCCCGCTCGTACCTGGCGGCCGACACCGAGCTGAAGGCGCTGGCCGCCCGCCTGCAGCCCCTGTTCCTGGACCTGCCCCCGGACACCCGGGCCACCGGCCTGCGCGGCGGCCGCGAGCTGCTGCGCCTGGGCCGGCGGCTGCGCGGGGTGCGCGGGCGCGAGCTTGAGGGCCTGACCACCCTGCTGACCGGCAGCCTGGGCCAGTTCATCGACAGCAGGTTTGAGTCCCGGCAGGCCAAGGCGCTGCTGCTGGCCAACAACCTGTACGGCAAGCACGGCGGTCCCTACCAGCCGGGCACCTTAATCGGCCTGGCCTTCCACCTGCTGTCCGGCGGCGAGCATGCGGAGCAGGGGTTCTTCGGCCACGTGCTGGGCGGGATGGGCGCGATCAGCGGCGCGATCGCCTCGGCCGGCCGGGCGGCCGGGATGCAGATCGCGACCGGCGCGCCGGTCGCGCGGATCCTGGTGAACGGCGGCCGGGCGGCCGGAGTCGCGCTGGCGGACGGCACCGAGATCGCGGCCGGCACGGTGCTCTCCGGCGCCGACCCGAAGCGGACATTCCTCCAGCTGGTCGAGGCGGCGGAACTGCCCGGCGACTTCCGCGCCGCGGTCGGCGGGATCAAGATGGACGGGCCGTGCGGCAAGGTCAACCTGGTGCTGGACGCCGAGCCGCAGGTGCGCGGCATGCCGGCGGACGCCGGCCCGGGCCGCCGGGCGCTGTTCACCCTGCCCCCCGACCTCGCGGTCGCCGACGCCTGCTACGACCTTGCCAAACGAGGTGAGCTGGCCGGTGCCGACCAGTTGTTCATCGACTGCGTGGTCGCGTCCGCCGTGGACGCCTCGCTGGCCCCGCCCGGCCGCCACATCATGACCTGCTTCGTCCAGTACCTGCCCTACCGGCTGGCCGAGGGGACCTGGGACGGCAGGCGGGACGAGCTGGGCGACCGCGTCCTGGCCAGGATCGGCCGATTCGCGCCGAACGTGCCCGCCGCGGTGGTCGCCCGGCAGGTGCTGACCCCGCTCGACCTGGAACGCGAGTACGGCCTCACCGAGGGCAACATCTTCCACGGCGACATCGCGCCGGACCAGCTGTTCCACATGCGGCCGGTGCCCGGCTGGGCCAGGTACGCGACGCCGGTGCCCGGCCTGTACCTGTGTGGCGCCGGGGCTCATCCCGGCGGCGGGGTCACCGGCGCGCCGGGCTACAACGCGGCCCGGCGGGTGCTCGCCGACCTGCGGCGGGAGCGGCGGCGGCCGCGGGCGGCGGCCAGGGTGCCCCCGGCACGACGCACCGCGAGGGAGGCAGCCCGGTGAGCGCGGACGTGGTGATCGTCGGGGCGGGCGTGATCGGCGCGGCGACCGCGTTCCACCTCAGCCTGCTGGGCGCCGGCGATGTGCTCGTGCTCGACCGCGCGACCGTTGGGTCCGGGATGAGCTGCCGCTCGTCCGCGTTGGTGCGGATGCACTACACCTTCGGCCCCGAGGTTGAGCTGGCCGTACGCAGCGACGCGATGTTCGGGGCCTGGCCGGATCTCACCGGCCGCCCGGGCTGCGTCCGCCGGACGGGGTTTGTCCGGATCGTGTCGCCGGGTGAGGAGGCGGCGCTGCGCGCCAACGTGGCGATGCAGCGCGCGCTCGGCGCGCGGGCCGAGGTGATCGACGCCGCCGGGCTCAAGGAGGTGGCGCCGGGGCTGCGCGCCGACGACGTCGAGTGCGCCGCGTGGGAGCCGAACGGCGGCTACGGGGACGGGGCGGTGGTGGCCGGCGATCTGCTGGCCGCCGCCCGGGCCCGCGGGGTGCGGTACCGCCCGCACAGCCCGGTCGCCGCACTGCTCACCGACGGCGGCCGGGTAACCGGCGTCGAGCTCGCCGGGAGCGGGAGTGGGACTGGCGGCGGGGACCGCGAGCATGCGGGAACCGTTGTCCTCGCGGCCGGGGTGTGGTCCCCGGCGCTGCTGCGGACCGCCGGCGTGGTCCTGCCGATCGAGACCGAGCTGCACCGGGTCGCGGTGCTCGCCCACGGAGAGGGCCGGGGTGCCCCCGTGGCCTGCATCGACTCCACCACCCAGACCTACTTCCGGCCGGAGGCCGGGGGCTCGATGACGCTCGTCGGCGCCTTCGCCGGCCAGCGTGGCGCGGATCCGGATGCCGTGGCGTCCGCGGCCGGTGAGGACCTGGCGCCGCTGGTGCAGGCGGCCTCGCACCGGGTTCCCGCGCTCGAGGACGCCGGCATCGTGCGCGGCGTCACCGGCGTGTACGACATGACCCCCGACGCCCGGCCGCTGCTCGGCCGGCTCCCCGGCCTGGACGGGCTGATCGTGGCGGCCGGGTTCTCCGGCATGGGCTTCAAGATCTCGCCAGCGGTCGGCGAGGGGATCGCCGGGCTGATCGCGGGCGCGCCGGCCGGCAGCGTCGATCTCGCGCCGTTCCGGCCCGATCGCCTAAGCGACGGCCGGCCGATCGAGCCACCGGACCCGTATTCCGACGACTGACCAGAGCCCGGCCGACGGGATGCGAGGGCTGGGCACAGGAGGAGGCGGCCGTGAGCACGCGCAGGGCCGACGGCGCGCCAGCGCCGGGCGCGGCGGGGCCTAAGATCCCGCTCGAGCTCAGCCTGCCCGGGCCGAGTTTCACCTCCGAGACGGAGTTCGGCCGGGAGCGAGAGGCGATCCTGTTCGCGGACTGGTTCTGTGTCGGGCGGGAGGAGTCCCTGGCCGGGCCCGGGGATTA
>DATINY010000162.1:0-14264 GCA_035473755.1 Streptosporangiaceae bacterium | reverse complement strand
GTGGGGCGCAAGCCCTGAGTCAGCGGGCCGGGAGCGGATCCTCCTCGGCGACGGGCACGTCCCGCACGGCGCCGCCGAGCACCCGCAGTATGTCCGGGGCGAAGAACACGTGCACCGGCGTGCCCTGGAAGAGGGTGGCTTCGGTGCCGTCGTTGGGCACCACCGCCTGCAGCAGCGCGCCGGGGGCGAGCCGCAGCATCACCTGGGTGGAGGCGCCGAGGAACACCAGCCGCTCGATCATGGCAGGCACCCGGTTCGGCCCCACCTGGCCGTCCTGGCGGTAGGGTTCGATCCGCACCCGTTCGGGCCGGATCAGCGCGTGCGCGGGCCCCACGGCGTCCACCTCGCCCCGGTCCACGGTCAGCGACATCTCCCCCAGCCTGACGCGGCACTGCGAGCCGGGGCCGCGCTCCACCACCTCGACCTCCATCAGGTTCGACACCCCCAGGAAGTCCGCCACATAGGTGTCGGCGGGCTCGTCGTAGATCGTGCGGGGCACCCCGATCTGCACGATCCGGCCGGCGTGCATCACCGCCAGCCGGTCGGACATGGTGAGCGCCTCCTCCTGGTCGTGGGTGACATAGAGGAAGGTGATGCCGACCCGTTCCTGCAGCGCCTTGAGCTCTACCTTCAGCGACCGGCGGAGCTTGGCGTCGAGCGCGCCGAGCGGCTCGTCCAGGAGCAGCACCGAGGGATGGAGCACCAGCGCGCGGGCCAGCGCCACCCGCTGCTGCTGCCCGCCGGACAGCATCCCCGGGCGCCGTTTCTCGAATCCGGTCAGCTGCACCAGGTCAAGCGCGTCGCCGACCCGCTTGTTCATCTCCCCCTTGGTGAGGTGCCGGTTGCGCAGCCCGAAGGCGACGTTGTCGGACACCGAGAGGAACGGGAACAGCGCGTAGCTCTGGAACACGGTGTTGACGTTGCGCCGGTGAGGCGGGATGTGGGTCATCTCCTCGCCGTCGAGCAGGATAGTGCCCTCGGTCGGCTGTTCGAACCCGGCGATCAGCCGCAGGGTGGTCGTCTTCCCGCACCCCGAGGGCCCCAGCAGCGAGAAGAACTCGCCGCTGTCAACGGTCAGGTCGATCCGGTCCACCGCGACATCGGTGAAGCGCTTCGTGAGCGCGACCAGCTCTATCCGTCCTCCGGGCATGGCGCCTACCCTACCCTTCCTGCTACCGATCCACCCTCGCGCCATTACGGACCGCGCCCACGCCGGCCAGGCGCTGGCCGACGTCCGCCTGCCTGCCCGCCCGGTGGCGGGGAACCCAGGTGAAACCCAGTTCCCCGGCCGCGAACCGCATGGTCAGCTCGAACGCCCGCCCGGCGTCCACCGTGGGGTCCTCCAGGGCGATCTGGATCGCGAACCCGTCCAGCAGCGCCGATAGCGTCACCGCGAAGTCGGCCGGACTTACCGGGCCGAACTCGCCCGCCTCCTGCCCCTCCACCACCAGCGAGGTGATCGTATCCCGCCAGCGCTCGTCGAACTTCTGCCGCACGCCGGCCACCTCGGGATGGCGCGCCGCCTGCGTCCACAGGTCGAGCCACAGCAGCCATGAGGTATTGGGCGCGTCGGCGTCGTCCTCCTCGGGCAGGCACGACATGGCGATCAGTTCCTCCAGCCGCCCGGCCGCCGTGTCGATCGCCGCCACGCGGCTCGTCCCGGTGGCGTACCAGGTGTCCTCGGAGAGCCGGATCGCCTCCGTCAGGAGCTGGTCCTTGGTCTTGAAGTAGTAGATGACCAGGGCTGGGCTGGTGCCGGCCCGCTGGGCCACGTCCGCGATGCGGGTGTCCGGATACCCGCGTTCGACAATGACCTCCAGCGCCGCCCGGAGCATCTGCTCCCGGCGCTGGTCGGCCGTGCCCGATCCATCCGCCCGCTGCCTCATGGAATCATCCTCACCGATGAGAACGCTCTGAGCACCCACCTATTCGGATCTGGCGCACACCCTTGTCGCAACGCTATCAGGTTTCTAGACTGAACATTCAGTCAAACTGAGCGGGTATGCTCCGCCGGGAACGCAGACGACCGGGAGGTCGGCCTCATGGCTGCATCATTCGATGCCATTGTCATCGGCGGGGGGCACAACGGGCTGGTCGCGGCCGCCTACCTGGCCCGCTCGGGGGCGCGCACGCTGGTGCTCGAGGCCAGGGACACCACCGGCGGGGCGGCGACCACCGAGGCACCCTGGCCCGACGCGCCGGAGTTCCGGGTCACCCGGCTGTCGTACGTCATGGGCGTGATGCCGCCGAGCATCATCAGCGATCTCGACCTCCCCCGGCACGGCTACAAGGTCTACCCGATGGGGCCGTACTACCAGGCCTTCCCGGAGGGCGGCTCGATCAAGCTCTACGCCGACGACGCCCAGCGCAACTACCAGGAGGTATCCAAGTGGTCGCGCAAGGACGCTGAGGCCATGCCCCGCTGGGACGCCTGGCTGGAGGGGCTGGCCGAGGTGCTCGGCCCGCTGCTGCTCACCGTCCCGCCCAAGCTCGGCTCCCGCCGGCCCGGCGACCTCGCCGAGACCCTCCGCCTCGCCTGGCGCCAGCGCGGCCTGTCGGTCCGGACGGTCGCCGACGTGACCCGGCTGATGACCATGAGCATCGCCGACCTGCTCGACGACTGGTTCGAGTCACCTCAGGTGAAGGGCGCGCTCGCGGTCAACGGCGTGATCGGCACCTGGGCCGGCCCCTACGAGCCGGGGACCGCCTACGTCATGGCGCACCACTCCATCGGCGACATCGGCGACGGCCACCTCGGCAACTGGGGCTTCCAGGAGGGCGGGATGGGCGCGGTCGCCGACGCGATCGGCAGCGCCGCCCGCGAGCAGGGCGCGACCATCCGCACCGGGTCCCGGGTGGCCCGGGTGCTGCTGGAAGGCGGCCGCGCGGCCGGCGTGGTACTGGACAACGGCGAGGAGATCCGGGCCGGCGTGGTCGTCACGTCGCTGCACCCGCAGACCGCGTTCCTCGCCCACGTCGGCCGCGAGAACCTGCCCGACGACTTCGTGCGCGACATCGAGCACTGGAAGACCCGCAGCGGGGTGGTCAAGATCAACCTCGCCCTGGCCGAACTGCCGGACTTCACCGCCGACCCCGGCACCGAGCTGGCCGAGCACCACACCGGGTCGGTCGAGATGGCGCCCAGCATGGAGTACATCGAGCGGGCGTTCCAGGACGCCCGCGAGGGCCGGCCCGCCGCCCGCCCCTTCAGCGACAGCGTCATCCCCACCGCGTTCGACCAGACGCTGTGCCCGGAGGGCACCCACATCATGTCGCTGTTCACCCAGTGGGTTCCCGCGGACTGGAGTGCCGGGCCGCACACCGAGGAGCTGCAGGCCTACGCCGACCGCATGATCGACTGCTACAACGAGGTGGCCCCGAACTTCAAGAGCTCGATCCTGCACACCGACATCGTCGGCCCCTACGAGATGGAGCACGAGTACGGCCTGATCGGCGGCAACATCTTCCACGGCGAGCTGTCGCTGGAGCAGCTCTTCCACATGCGCCCGGCGCCCGGCTACGCCGACTACCGCACCCCCGTGCCCAGCCTGTACTACGCCAGCTCGGCCACCCACGCGGGCGGCGGCGTGTGCGGCATCCCCGGCATGCAGGCGGCCCGGGCGGCCATCGCCGACAAGAAGGCCGACCGGAAGGCCACCCGGCGCCGGCGCCGTGCCAGCCGGCCATGACCGGAGAAACCCCGATAGCAGCCAAACGAATGGCCCCCGCGACCGCCGGCATCGCCGGCCCGGGTCCGCAGGAGCGGGATCCCCGTTCCCCGCTCCTGCTTGGGCCCGGCCACGACCCCGGCACCTACCGCCCGGCGCTGCTCGCGATGCTGGAGGCGCGCAGTGTGGCGCTGGTCGGCGCCAGCTCACGGCCGGGCAGCCTCGGCGAGCGGATGCTGGCCGAGGTCAGCCGGAGCCCGGCCGGCCCGCGGATCTACCCGGTGAACCCCCGCTACCGGGAGATCGCCGGCCGGCCCTGCCATCCGTCCCTCGCCGACCTGCCGGAAACCGTCGACCTGGTCCTGCTCGGCGTCCCCGACTCGGCGCTGGCGGAGCAGCTCAGCCTGGCCGCGCAGCGAGGCGACCGGTCCGCGGTGATCTTCGGCGGCGCCTACGAGGTAACGGCGGACACGGAGGGGCTGCGGGCGCGGCTCGCCGGCACCGCGCAGGCCGCCGGGATGGCCCTGTGCGGGGCCGGGTGCATGGGATTCGTCAACGTCGCCTACGGGCTGCGCGCGGTTGGCTACGTCGAGCCGGACCCGCTGCCCGCCGGTCCCGTCGCCCTGATCACCCACTCCGGCTCGGTGTTCTCCGCGCTGCTCCGCAGCCGGCGGGAGCTCGGCTTCACCCTGGCCGTCTCATCCGGCCAGGAACTGGTCACCCCGGCCGCCGCCTATGCGCGCTACGCGCTGAGCCTGCCGCAGACCCGGGTGCTCGGCCTGGTCCTGGAGGCCATCCGCGACCCCGGGCTGCTGCAGCAGGTGCTCGCGGCGGCGTCCGCCGCGGACATACCGGTCGTGCTGCTGACCGCCGGCTCCTCGGCCGCCGGGCGAGAAATGGTGGCCGCGCATTCCGGCGCGCTGGCCGGCCAGGATGGGAGCTGGGAGGCGCTGGCCGGCGCCTACGGAGTCCACCGGGTTAGCGACTTCGCCGAGATGGCGGACACGCTGGAGCTGTTCGCCATCGGGCGCCGGGTTGTCCCGGTTTCCTGGACCGCCACGGCCGGGACCGCTACGCCCGGGACCACCACTGGAATCGCCACCGTCCACGACTCCGGCCTGGAGCGGGCCCACCTCGCCGACCTGGCGGACGAGCTGGGGGTACCGTTCGCGGGGATCA
The DNA here is from genome assembly GCA_035473755.1 of Streptosporangiaceae bacterium. Classification (GTDB taxonomy): domain Bacteria; phylum Actinomycetota; class Actinomycetes; order Streptosporangiales; family Streptosporangiaceae; genus UBA9676. Next base: position 9,417 of record DATINY010000162.1, on the reverse strand, counting down.
GCGACGCCACCAAGGAGCGGCTCGCGGGCGTGCTCGATCCGGGCCTGGAGCCGGACAACCCCCTCGACATGTGGGGAGGCAGCCGCGAGGCCGAGCGGCAGCTGACCGACTCGCTGGCGGCGCTCGCCGACGACCCGGCGGTGGCGGCGGTGGCGCTCGCGGTCGACCTGCTCACCGAGTTCGACGGCGACCGCAGCTACCCGCTCGCGGTGAACGCCGCCGCGCTGCGCACCGGCAAGCCGCTTATGGTGCTGGCCAACATCGCCGCCGCGGTCGACCCGGGGGCGGCGGCGTGGCTGCGCCAGGCGGGGATCCCGGTGCTCGAAAACGCGCGCAGCGGGCTGCTGGCGCTGCGCCACCTGCTCGACCACGCGGCCCGCCCGGCGCGCGTGGACCCGCCGCCCATCGACGCGGCGCGGCGGGACCACTGGGCGCGGGTGCTGGCGCGGGGGGAGCCGGACGGGCCCGTCCTGCTCGATCTGCTCCGCGCCTACGGGATCCCGGCGGCCCGGGCCTGCCCGGCCGGCACCGCCGACGGCGCGCTGGCGGCGGCGGCCGAGATCGGGTACCCGGTGGTGCTCAAGACCGGCCAGCCCGGCATCGCCCACAAGTCCGACGCGGGCGGGGTCGTGCTCGGCCTCCGTGATCCGGCCGGCCTGGCCGCCGCCTATGCCACGATGGCCGGCCGGCTCGGCCCGCGGGTGCTCGTCTGCGAGACCGCCGGGCCGGGCACCGAACTCGCCCTCGGCATCACCCGCGACCCCGGCCTCGGGCCGCTGGTGGTGATCGGGGCCGGCGGCCTGCTGATCGAGTTCCTGGCCGACCGGGCGGTGGCGCTGCCGCCGGTCGACGCGGCACAGGCGCTGCGCATGCTGGGCCGGCTGCGCGTGGCCGGGCTACTGGCCGGGGTCCGCGGCCAGCCAGCCGCGGACACCGGCGCCATCGCCGGGGCGGTCGTGGCGGTCTCCGCGATCGCCCATGAGCTCGGCGACCACCTGGAGGCGCTCGACATCAACCCGCTGATCTGCGGCCCGGGCGGCGCCGTCGCGGTGGACGTGCTCGCGGTGCGCCGCAGCCCCTAGCCCGGCGCCCGGCTCAGCGGTGCACGTCAGCGGTGCACGTCAGCGGCGCACGTCAGCGGCGCACGTCAGCGGTGCACGGCCGTCAGCAGCGCGGCGTAGGAGCGGACGAGGGCGGCGCGCATGGGCGGGAGCAGCGGGCTGTCCATCCGCCTGCCCTCCGTCACCCACTGGTCGACGAGGTCCATCGCGCGCGCCCGGTACTCAGCGGCGGGCCGCAGCGCCGACTCGTCGATGCCGAAGGTGTAGGCGTACAGCTGCGACAGCGCGTCCACCAGCGGCTGGGTGTCCCCGTCTTCCCCGCGCTGGTGAATGCGGTGGACCCGCCACCATTCGACCTCCAGCTCGGCGGCGTGCGCCGGGTTGGCGGGCTCGCCGTGGGTCAGGCGCAGCAGGGCGTAGAAGCGGCGCATGCAGCGGCGGGCACCGGCCGGGTCGCTCTTGGGCGGGGGCGGCGCCCAGAGCTGGTTGGCGCGCAGCACCAGCCAGGCCCCGTGCACGGTCCTGATCCAGTCCATGCCGAACGCGGTGCGCACCACAAGCACCGACAGGGCCAGGAAGCGGCCCCATTGGCGCTGGTAGTAGGCCACCCACACGGCGGCCTCCAGATGGCCCACCCGGAGCGGGCTGAACGAGCGCAGCCGGTTGGGTCCCCAGCCCAGGATCCAGGGCCGGCCGCCCAGTGATCCGCCGTCCCGGGAACCATCCACCCCGAAGCGGGCGGTCCGGTAACCGTTCGCCTGCGCCTGCCCGGCGGCTCCTGCCTCGCTACTCACGCGACTCCCCCAGCCAACGCCAATCACCGCGATTCCACCCACCACCCGGGTAACTGTGCGGGTGATCTCCGAGCCCGATCCTAGGGCAGGCCTTTGCCCGGCCATGGTCCAATCCCTGGTTCCGGCCCCGGGCCCCACCGCAACCGGATGCTCAGAACAGGACGTACAGCTTGCGGATCGTCTCGTGGATCTGCCAGCTGCCCTGCCAGCCCCGGGGGAAGACGGCGGTGTCGCCGGGACCGATGTCCTGCGGCTGGCCGTCGTCGGGCGTGACCGTCATCCGCCCGGACAGGATGTACACCGCCTCGTTGGTCTCCAGCGTCCAGTGGGAGGGCCCCGGCGTGCACTCCCACACGCCGACTTCCTGGTCGCCGTCGGCCCACAGCGTCCTGCCCGTGGTCTGCATCGGCTCCCCGGTGGCCTCGGCCAGCGGGCCCCAGTCCTCCAGGTCGGCGGCGGCCGCCGCGGCGGCCAGGAACGGGGTGGCCGCGGTCGTGTCGGTCATGGGACGATGCACCGTCCTTTCGGGAAGGGTCAGCTCCTGTCAAGCGCCTGCACCGGCGCCAGCTGCGGGAACGGCAGCGCGATCGGGTCCGTAGCCAGCCGGCTGCGGCCGGCCTCGTCGAACCGGTCCAGCCCCAGCGGGGCCGTGTCCACCACCCCGGAGGTGCCGGTGAGCGCCAGGTCGGCGGCGACCCGGGCGACCGCCGGGCCCCACATCATGCCGTGGCCCCCGGCGCTGGCCACGGTGACCCCGGCCAGCGGGCCGTCCGGGCCGAGCGCCGGGCCGATGATCGGCTGGTGGTCGGGGGTGTAGTCGATGGTGGCCGCCCAGGTCCGGCGGAGCCCGAGCCCGGCGGTGACGGGCACCAGCATGGCGAGCCGCTCGCGCATGCGGGCGAGGTAGGCCTTATCGACCGAGACGTTCTCCCCCGGCTGCTCGTCCGGGTTGCTCATCCCGAACAGCAGCCCGCCCTCCTCGGGCCGCCAGTACAGGCCGGCCAGCAGGTCGAACACCATGGGCACCCGGTCGGGCCGCAGGTCCGGGTGCGGCTCGGTGACGGCGACCTGGTGCCGCACCCCGCCCGCGGGGATCCTGATCCCGGCCAGCGCGCCCACCTCGGCCAGCTTCGGGCCGCCGGTGAGCACCACGAGCGGCGTGCTGATCCGCCCGGCGGGCGTCTCTACCCCGGTCACCCGGCCGCCCTCCATCACCAGGCCGGTGAACCGGACCTGCTCGCACACCCGGACGCCGCTGAGGGCCAGGGCGACCGCGTAGGCGGTGACGTTGCGCGGGGGGGTGATGTAGCCGTCGTCGTCGCAGAAGGTGCCGCCCAGGGTCTGGCCCGGCGCGAGGGTGGGGTTGGCCGCGTCCACCTCCGCCGGGTCGAGCCAGCGCACCGGCACCCCCAGCGAGGACTGCATGGCCAGCCGCTCCCTGGCCGCGGCCACCTCGGGCTCGGTGAAGCAGGGAAGCAGGTAGCCCTGGGCGACGAAGCCGGAGTCAATGCCAAGCTCGTCACGCTGGCCAAGGTAGAAGCGGCGGGACCACTGGCCCAGGCGAACCGCGGTGGGCGTGCCGCCCTGCATCCGGACCACGCCGGCGGCCCGGCTGCTCGCGCCCTGCCCGAGCAGGCCCTTCTCCAGCAGCACCACCCGGTCCAGGCCCGCGCGGCGCAGGAAGTAGGCGCACCAGCCGCCGATGGCTCCGCCGCCGACGACCACCGCGTCGGCGCTGCCAGGATGGCCCATCGAGGTCATTGGCACGAGCCCGATGCTGACATAAACTGAACAGTCAGTCAAGGCTGGGGCACCCCCGCCTGCTTCACCGGGCGCCGACGACGAGGAGCGCGATGTACGGGCTGACGGAAGACGACCTCGACATCCAGAAGCGTGCCCGCACGTTCGCGGACGACGTGATCCCGTACGAGGAGCAGGCCGAGCTGGCGGGCGGCGAGCTGCCCGCCGATCTGGCCGCCGCCCACGCCGCGCGGGCCCGCGAGCTGGGGATCTGCGCGACGAACATGCCCAAGGAGCTGGGCGGCGGCGGGTGCACCACCCTGCAGCAGGTGCTGGTCCAGGAACAGGTGGGGCGGGTGACCAACGCGCTCGCCTGGGCGGTGTCCACTCCCCCGTCCTGGCTGCCGGCGGTGGCCACCCCGGACCAGATCGATCGCTACGTCAAGCCCGCCGTCCGCGGCGAGCGCGAGGAGTGCTACGCGATCACCGAGGAGGACGCGGGGTCCGACGTGGCGGCCATCGAAGCGACCGCCCGCCGCGATGGCGACGGCTATCTGCTCAACGGCGTCAAGTGGCACGTCACCTCGTTCAACACCGCCGACTTCGCCTTCTTCCAGGCCAAGCTGGTGGGCGGCCCGCATGATGGCGAGCACGCCATGTTCTTCGTGGACCTGCCGAGCCCCGGGGTGAGCGTGGTCCGCACCCCGGCGTACTCGCACACGATCAGCCACCACCACCCGATCGTCGCCTTCACCGACGTCTACGTGCCGGCCACCAACCTGGTCGGCGCCGAGGGTGACGGGATGACGTTCGCCTACGAGTGGTTCCGGTTCGAGCGGCTGATGGTCGCCGCCCGCTGCCTCGGGGCCGCGGAGCGGCTCACCGCCGAGATGACGGCGTTCGCCGCCACCCGGCGGGTCGGCGGCCATTCGATCAGCGAGTTCGGCCTGGTCGCCGGCATGCTCGCGGACAGCCTCACCGAGCTGTTCGCCGCCCGGTCGCTCGCCTACGAGACCGCCCGCGGCATCGACCGGGGCGGCGACGTCAAGGTCGCTCATGCCCAGTGCTCGATGGCCAAGCTCTACTGCTCGGAGATGGCCGGGCGGGTCGCCGACCGCGCGGTGCAGGTCTTCGGCGGGCGCGGCTACATGCGCGAGAACGTGGCCGAGCGCTTCTACCGCGAGCTCCGGGTGGAGCGGATCTGGGAGGGCACCAGCGAGGTCCAGCGCGCGATCATCGCCGGCCAGATGATCAAGCGCACCCCCGGCGCCCTCGCCTAGACCGCCGAACCAATGAGTGGTTCAGATCCCTGCCCCTATAGGGGTCAGGACTGAACCGGCGATGGCTGTCCACAAGCTCCGCGCCGGTGGCCCGGGTCCTGGCCGGCGTCTGCAGTCTGGTCAGCCTCACCGTGGGTCTGGGCATAACCTTCACGATCGAGGCCGAGCGACGGCTGAAAGAATGCGAGGAGCAGGCGCAGCAGTTCACCAAGCCGGTGTCCGCCTACCGCGCCGGGTAAGTGCATGAACGGCCATCCCGGCCGCATGGCGGCTGCAGATGTTCCAGCCGGGGGGTGAAGGGTGGTGGCAACGGTGGGTCTGGCCGCGAGTGTCACCGACCGTATCCTGTCGCTGCCGGGGTGGCTGGTGCTGGTGCTGGTGTTCGCCTTCCCGGCGCTGGAGGCGTCGGCGTTCGTCGGGTTCGTCGTCCCCGGCGAGATCGCGGTCATCTTGGGGGGAGTTGCGGCTTCGCGGGGAATGGTCCCGCTGTGGGCGGTGATCGCTGCCGCGGTCTCGGGCGCGATCATCGGGGACTCCACCGGCTACCTGATCGGACGCCGCTGGGGAACCCACCTGCTGCACGGCACCATTGGCCGGCTGCCGGTGATCCGCACTCACCTGGACAAGAACCTGGACTCGGCGCGGGCCTACGTCCAGCGGCGCCAGGGCAGCGCGGTGTTCTTCGGGCGCTTCACCGCGGCGCTTCGGGTGCTGGTGCCCGGGCTGGCCGGCATCTCGGAGGTGAACTACCCGACCTTCCTGGCCTACAACGTCGCCGGCGGAACACTGTGGGGGGCGGGGTTCGCCGTCCTCGGCTACGCGGCCGGGGCGAGCTACCACCGGGTGGAGAAGATCGCGGGCCAGGCGGGCCTGGTACTACTCGGCCTCATCGTGGCCGGCCTGATCGCCTCCAGGCTCCTGCGGCGGTTCGCGGCCCGCTCACCGGGCCTGAACGCGGTCGGTGACCGGCTGGCCGCGACGCCTCCGCTCGCCTGGGCCCGGCGCCGGTTCCCCGCGCAGGTGGCCTGGGGCCGGCGCCGCCTGGATGCCCGCAGCCCCCGGGGATTTTGGCTGACGTTCACGGTCGCGGCCGGGGCGCTGGCCGCCTGGGCCTTCGGCGGCCTCACCGAAGACGTGGCCGGCCACGACGACACGGTCCTGGCCGACCCGCACGTGACCGCGTGGGTCGTCGCCCACCGCACCGACTGGCTGACCAGTGCGCTGAAGGTGCTCACCTGGCTCGGGTCCACCGCGTTCATCATCCCCGCCGGGCTGGCCATTGGCCTGTACTTCCTTATCCGGCGCCGCGACTGGCGGCCGCTGGCGCTGCTGACGGCGGCCGTCGCCGGCGCGGTCGGCCTGTATCACCTCGTCAAGCCGCTGGTCGGCCGGCCGCGGCCACCCGCCGCAATCTGGATCGGGCACTACACCGGTGCCGCATTCCCCTCCGGGCACGCCACTCAATCAGCCGCCTTCTACGCCATGCTCGCCATCGTGCTCGGCGCCGGGCTGCCGTCCCGACGGCGGGCCATTTTGTGGAGCACCGCGGCCCTGGTCGTGGTCATCGTCGGCGCCTCCCGCATCTACCTGGGCGCCCACTGGCTGACCGACGTCCTCGCAGGCTATGCCCTAGGTGCCTGCTGGGTGGCCATCGTGGTGGCCGTCCTGCTGATCACGTCGCCAGGCACCAGCAGCACCTGGGCAGCGCGACAGCGGGGCCAGGCACCGACGCCGGGACATCAGAACAGCCGGAAGCCCCACCCCGTCACTGAACGTGACCTCATCTCGCGCCGACGCGTCGGATGAGGTCACGTTCAGTGACGGGCGCTGGTCGGCATCTGGTGCACGCGTAGCCGTTGTTCGGCGCGGATGACCGCGGTGTGACCGCACCAGAGTGGTGGCCAGATGTGGGTGATCTGCATGCGGACGCGGTCCATGCTGCCGTGCGTATCGATGACTTGAGCCAAGGGGATCGTTCATGGTCAGTTCTCTAGTCCGCGGGCTGGTGGTGCGTAGCCGTTGGTGCGACCGGTGGAAGGGCCACGCTGGGCTGATCCGCTCCGGTATTGCCCGCCTGGGTATGGCCATCTATCGGCGGTGAGTTGCTGCGCGCCGGTCGCGGCGTCATGGCGAGCCCGGTGATCGCGCCGAGGATTGATACGGCGGCGATCACCCACCAGGCGTCGCGGAAGCCGGCGTGGATGGCGGGGTAGCCGTGGGGAGTGCCGAGGACGGCTATGAGCACGCTGACACCGAGGACAAGCCCGATCTGGCGGGCCATCGTGACCACCGCCGATCCGGTCGCGGACCGGCTGGGAGGCAGGTCGGCGGTGGCGGCCGAGATGATGGTGGGGAGCGCGAATCCGACGCCGACGCCGGCGGTGAGCCAGCCCGGCAGGAAGCCTGCAGCGTACGACGGGTGGCGCGACACGCCCAGCGCGATGAGGGCCGTTCCGGCCGCGAACAGCAGGGACCCGGCGAAGGCAAGCAGCCCCGGGCCGACGCGAGCCGTGAGACGCTGCGCCACGGCGGCGAAGATCGGCACCATCAGCGGGCCGGGTGCGATCGCGAGCCCGGTCTTGAGCGCGGACCAGCCCCACACGTCCTGGAGCCAGAGCACGGCGGCGAGCAGCCCGGCTCCGAACGCGAGGGAGAACAGCACCGCAGTGACGTTGGACCAGGCGAACGTGCGCACGCGCAGCAAGGAGGGCTCGACCACCGGCAGCGGGTGGCGTTCAGAGCGTGCCCAGAACCCGACGAGGCTCAGCGCCGCGACGACCAGCAGCCCGGCGATGCGCGGTGAGGACCAGCCCCACGACGTCCCCTTGACGAGCGCGAGCGATAGCGCGCCGATGCCGATCGCGACGAGCAGCGCGCCGAGCAGGTCTGGGAGGCGCGAGACGGAGGGATCGCGGGAGTCGGGCACATACCGGTGCGCGGCGAGCAGGGCGAGCACGCCGACCGGAACGTTGACGATAAATACCCAGCGCCAGCTGGCCTGGACGAGCAGCCCGCCGAGTACCGGGCCTGCGGCGGCGGCGAACGCTCCGATGGCGGCCCAGATCCGGACGGCACGGACCCGCTGGCCGGGGGGTGTGGCGCCGAGCAGCAGCCCGAGGCTAGCTGGGGTCAGCGCCGCAGCGCCCACAGCCTGCAGGCCGCGGAACGCGATCAGGCTCCACAGGCTGGGTGCTGCCGCGCAGGCGGCGCTGGCGGCCGTGAACAGCGCCAGGCCCCCGAGGAAGCCCTTGAGCCGGCCGTAGCGGTCGGCGAGCCGGCCGAGCGGCACCAGCAGCGCAGCGTAGAGCACCGCGTAGCCGTTGAGCACCCAGCTGAGGTCAGACAGCGAGGCGCTGTGGAAGTCGCGGCCGATGTCGGCGAAGGCGACGTTGACGATGAACAGGTCGAGGCTGGCCATGAACGCCGCAAGGGACAGCGTTGCGAGGATCACCCCGTGGCTGGCGGCACGCTGCCCGGCGGCGGCCGGCGCCGGGGGCGTGGCTCTCACGAGAGCACCAGCAGCGACGACGTGCCGTGCGCCAGCAGCTGGCCACTGGCCGCGGCGAACAGCCGCGCCTCGGCGGTGGCCGTCCGGCGACCGCGGTGCAGCACGGTTCCCGTCGCGAGCACCGTGCCGGTGTCGGTGGTGACCGGCCGGACGAAGCGGACGCTGATGTCAAGGGTCGTGTAGGCGGTGCCTGGCGGCAGTAGCGTGTGCAGCGCGCAGCCCATCACCGTGTCGAGCAGGGTCGCGGCGACACCACCATGCACCACCCCGATCGGGTTGTAATGCTGCTCGCCCGGATCGAGGGCAAAGGTCACCACGCCCGGCTGGAGCGCCTCGATCCGGAAGCCGAGCAGCTCGGCGATGGGTGGCGGTGGCAGCTCGCCACCCTTGATCGCCTGAAGGAACACAAGGCCGGCGGTCCGGCTGTTCTGCTGCGCGAGTAGCTGCGCCACGGACAGGCCCGCGGATGTGGCGGTCATCTGCCCTCCGGCTGGCGGGATCGGACCGGCTGCACCGGTCAAAGGTTGGCTTTCCCAACTCACTAAGGGAACCGTAACGGGGTAAGTTGGATTTGCCAACCCTCTAGGGCATACTGATGGTGTGACCGCAGCCACAGCCACGACAGCTCCCCGCCGGTGCTCGATCGCCGCCGCCCTCGGCGTGATAGGCGAGAAGTGGTCGCTGCTCGTGATCCGCGAGCTATTCCTTGGAGTCCGCCGGTTCAACGACATCGCCGTCAACACCGGAGCACCCCGGGACATCCTGACCGCCCGGCTGCGCCGGCTGGAGGAACTCGGCGTAGTGGCCCGCCGCGAGTACTCCCAGCGCCCGCCGCGGCACGAGTACGTCCTCACCGACGCCGGCAAAGACCTCCGGCCGGTGATCCTCGCGCTCAAGCAATGGGGCGACGACCACGTGACGCATAAGCCGCTGCCGCTGGTCTGGGAGCACACATGCGGCGAGGTATTCGTACCGCGCACGCACTGTGCCGCGTGCGGGGACCCGCTCGACGGGCCAGCGCTGACCGTGCGCCA
>DATINY010000161.1:0-18363 GCA_035473755.1 Streptosporangiaceae bacterium | reverse complement strand
CCGGGTACTTCAACGCCGGGCAGGACTGCACCGCCGCCACTCGGGTGCTGGCCGCTCCCGGGGTCCACGGCGATCTGGCCGAGGCGCTGGCCGAGCAGGCACGCGGCCAGACCGTGGGTGGGCCGGACGTGAAGGACGCCGACTTCGGGCCGCTGAACAACCCCGCGCAGCTGGAGCGGGTCACCGGGTGGGCGACACGGGTTACTTCTACGAGCCGACCGTCGTGTCCGATCTGCGTCAGGACGACGAGATGATCCAGAACGAGGTGTTCGGCCCGGTCATCACCGTCCAGCAGTTCAGCGACGAGGACGAGGCGCTGAAGTGGGCCAACGGGACGCAGTACGGGCTGGCCTCGTCGGTGTGGACCAAGGACCATGGCCGTGCGATGCGGATGGCACGGCGGCTCGACTTCGGCTGCGTGTGGATCAACACCCACATCCCGCTGGTGGCCGAGATGCCGCACGGCGGGTTCAAGCACTCCGGCTACGGCAAGGACCTGTCGATGTACGGGTTCGAGGACTACACCCGCATCAAGCACGTCATGTCCTCCCTGGACTGAGCCGCTGCACCGGGTGCCCAGGGCCTGCGCCTGTCGCGGCCCCTGGGCACCCGGCCGCGGAAGCCCTTAAGCTGCTGCATCCGCTGGCGGGCCTGATCCGGGAGGCGCGGTGGAACGCGGCATCACCTGGTACGACATCCTCGGCGTGCTGCCGGGCGCCTCGCCCGATGAGATCCAGCAGGCATACGACGACAAGGCGGGCCTGCTGCGCCCGGAGCTGATTTCCGGCGCGCCGTCGAACGTGGTGGCCGCGGTCTCCCGGTCGCAGAGATACCTCAATGAGGCGCTGCGCGTCCTCGGTGATCCGGTCAACCGGAACCGGTACGACGAGCGGGCCGGCATGTATGCCAGCGGCGGGGGCCTGGCCGGGCCCGGGGACTCCCCCACCGAGCCGGGGATACGATCCTCCGACTTCGACTTCGTCGCCGGCGGCCCAGGAGCCGAGATGCTGGGTGCGCTCATGGCGCTGACGGACTGGCTGGCGCCCCATCCGGGCCCGCCCCGGCGGCTGGCGGTGCCCGACGTGCGGGGGCTGTTCTACAGCGTCTGCCTGGAGCTGGTGGGGAGGCTGGATCTCCGCGTCACCGCCGTGCGGCTGACGCCGCGCCCGATGCCGGTCGACGGCCTCGTGGTCGGCCAGTCGCCCCTGCCGCCGGCGAAGATACGCCGGGAAGGCGAACTGACCATCCAGGTGTGGCACCCGTCCATGCAGTCCGCGGGCTCCGGCTGAGCCCCCATCCCTGCCTGTCACGGATCTGCGTCATGTCCCGTCCGTTTCGTCCCGGTTACTGCGACGAAACCCCGTGATATCCCGGTGTCCATAGGATTGGGGCCATGCTCGACGACTCCGAGATCCAGCGAATCCTTGTGATCGCCGCCCACCCCGATGACGTGGACTTCAGCGCCGCGGGCACCATCGCGCTGTGGACCGACGCCGGGATCGAGGTCATCTACTGCATCGTCACCGACGGCGACGCAGGCGGGCACGATGAGAGCGTGCCCCGGGCGGAGATCCCACCGCTGCGCCGCGCCGAGCAGACCGCCGCCGCCAAGCAGGTGGGCGTGCACGACCTGCGGTTCCTCGGGTACCCGGACGGCCGGGTGGAAGCCACGCTGGCGCTGCGCAAGGACCTCGCCCGGGTGATCCGGCAGGTGCGGCCCGACCGGCTGGTGTGCCCCTCGCCGGAGCGGAACTACGCGCGGCTCGGCGCGAGCCACCCCGATCACCGTGCGGTGGGCTCGGCGGCGCTGGACGCCGTCTACCCCGACGCCCGCAACCCGTTCGCCTTCCCGGAGCTGCTCGCCGGCGAGGGGCTCGAACCGTGGACCGTGCGCGAGGTCTGGCTGCCGGGCGGGCCCACCCCTGCCCACTATGTGGACATCACCGCAACCTTCCCCCGCAAGGTCGCGGCACTGCGCGCGCACGTGAGCCAGACCGGGGACATGGAGAACCTGGAGGAGTTCCTGCGCGGCTGGCTCACGCGGGCCGCCGCCCAGGGCGGCCTGCCCGAGGGCAGGCTCGCGGAGGTCTTCCAGGTCCTCAACACCGCCTGACCCGGCAGCCCGGCCGCGCCCGGCATCGCTGGCGCCGGGTATCAGCCGACAGCTCAGATCACAGAAGGATTCAGCCGTATCACGATGGGTCTGGTGCGCCGGCGTTCACCGGCCTAGGTTGGCAGTCAGGCGAATTCGCCGTACCGGGAGGAGACCGCGCATGGCCAGCATCACCGTCACAGTCGACGGGGTCAAATATTCAGATGAGGTGGAGCCCCGCCTGCTGCTTGTCCATTACCTGAGAGACCGGCTTGGCAAGACCGGTACCCCGGTCGGCTGCGATACGTCCAACTGTGGCGCGTGCACCGTGCACCTGAACGGCGTGTCCGTGAAGAGCTGTGCCGTGCTGGCGGTGCAGGCCGATGGCGCCGAGATCACCACCATCCAGGGCATGTCGAACGGTGAGTGGCACCCGCTCCAGCGCGCCTTCAACACCGAGCACGCCCTGCAGTGCGGCTACTGCACGCCCGGCATGATCATGGCCGCCGCCGACCTGCTCCGGACCAACCCCCATCCGAGCGAGGAGGAGATCCGCGACGGGCTGGAGGGCAACCTCTGCCGGTGCACCGGATACCAGAACATCGTCCGCGCCGTCCAGCGCGCGGCCGAGACGGGAGTGACGCCATGACCACCGACACCCAGGCCGCGGCGCCCGAACTCGGCAAGGCGCGCACCCGCAAGGAGGACGCCCGGCTGCTCACCGGCCAGACCAACTGGACCGACAACATCGTGCTGCCCGGCCTGCTGCACATGGCCTTCGTCCGCAGCCCGTTCGCGCACGCACGGATCACCTCGGTGGACGTCAGCGCGGCCAAGGACATGCCCGGTGTGATCGCCGCCTTCTCCGCCGCGGACTTCGGCGAGCAGGCCAGCCTGCCGTGCGGCTGGCCGGTCACCGAAGACATCGTCATGCCGCCCCACCCGCCGATGGCGACCGACGAGGTCCGCTACGTCGGCGAGGCGGTCGCGGTCGTGATCGCCCGCGACCGCTACGAGGCCGCGGACGCCATCGCCGCGGTGGACGTCAACTACGAGCCCCTGCCGCCGGTTCTCGACATGCGGGCCGCCCTCGAGGAGGGCTCGCCCAAGGTGCATGAGGCCGGCAACAAGTGTTACGTCTGGCCCTTCGTCCAGGGCGACGTCGACGCCGCGTTCCGCGACGCCCCGGTCGTGGTGGAGCGCACCTACCGGCAGCAGCGGCTGATCCCTTGCGCGATGGAACCGCGCGCGGTGGTCGCCAGCTGGGTGGCGGACGAGGTCACCCTCTGGTCATCCACCCAGATCCCGCACGTGCTCCGGTTCGCGCTGGGCGCATTCTTCGGCATCCCGGAGCAGAACATCCGCGTCATCGCGCCCGACGTGGGCGGCGGCTTCGGCTCCAAGCTCCAGGTCACCGCCGAGGAAGTGCTCGCGGTGCTGGTCTCCCGCAAGGTCGGCAGGCCGGTCAAGTGGACCGAGTCCCGCAGCGAGGGCAACCTGACCATCCACCACGGCCGGGACCAGTGGCAGCGGATCAAGGTGGCGGCTGACCGGGACGGCCGACTGCGCGGCCTGGAAGTCGACCTGCTGGCCGACATGGGCGCCTACCTGATGCTGGTGACGCCGGGCGTGCCGCTGCTCGGGGCGTTCATGTACCCCGCCATCTACAAGATGGACGCGTATTCGTTCAAGTGCACCGGTGTCTTCACAACGAAGATGCCAACTGATGCCTACCGGGGCGCGGGCCGCCCGGAGGCGACCTTCGCCATCGAGCGGATCATGGACGAGCTCGCCACCGAACTCGGTATGGACCCGCTGGAGCTCAGGGAACGGAACTGGATCAAGCACGAGGAGTTCCCGTACACGACGATCGCCACGCTGGTCTACGACAGCGGGAACTACGAGGCCGCCACGGCCCGGGCCAAGGAGCTCTTCGGCTACGACGAGCTGCGCGCCGAGCAGAAGGCCCGGCGGGTATCCGGTGACCCGGTCCAGCTGGGCATCGGGATCTCCACCTTCACCGAGATGTGCGGGCTCGCGCCCTCCCGCGTGGTCGGCTCGCTGAGATACGGGGTCGGCGGCTGGGAAAACGCGACGGTGCGGGTGCTGGCCACCGGCAAGATCGAGGTGGTGACCGGGTCCAGCGCCCACGGGCAGGGCCACGAGACCGCCTGGAGCCAGATCGTGGCGGACAAGCTCGGAGTGCCGTTCGAGGACATCCGGGTACTGCACGGTGACACGCAGGTCTCGGCCAAGGGCATGGACACCTACGGCTCCCGGTCGCTGACCGTCGGCGGCATCGCTCTCGTCGGGGCCTGCGACAAGGTGATCGCCAAGGCCAAGAAGGTGGCGGCGCACCTATTGGAAGCCAGCGAGAACGACATGGAGTTCACCGCCGGCCGGCTCCATGTGCGCGGGGACCCGGGCCAGGGCCACAGCCTCCAGGAGATCGCCCTCGCCACCTTCACCGCGCACAACTTCCCCGACGGGACGGAGCCCTCGCTCGACTCCGAACATACCTACGACCCGGAGAACTTCTCCTTCCCCCACGGCACCCACCTGTGCGCGACCGAGGTGGACACCGAAACGGGCCGGGTCACCATCCGCTCGTACGTGGCCGTGGACGACGTGGGCAAGGTCGTGAACCCGCTCATCGTCGAGGGCCAGGTGCACGGCGGCATCGTCCAGGGCATCGCACAGGCGCTGTACGAGGAGGCCGTCTACGACGACGACGGCAACCTGCTGACCACCACCCTGGCCGACTACCTGGTTCCCTCCGCGGCCGACCTGCCGCATCTGACCACCGACCGGACCGAGACACCGGCCACCACCAACCCGCTCGGCGTCAAGGGCGTCGGTGAGGCGGGCACGATCGCGTCCACGCCAGCCGTGGTGAACGCCATCGTGGACGCGCTGCGCCCCATGGGCATTGACGACGTCCCGATGCCCTGCACGCCCGAACGGGTCTGGCGGGCCATCAAGTCCGCGAGCGATACCGGCGCTGGACAGAACGGAGGCGGGCAATGATCCCGGCGAAATTCGAGTACACCAAGCCCGGCTCGGTCGACGAGGCGGTCCGCGCGCTGGCCGGCGGCGGCGAGGACGCCAAGGTGATCGCCGGCGGGCAGAGCCTGCTGCCGCTGCTGCGGCTGCGGCTCTCCTTCCCGGACCTGCTCGTGGACGTGGGCGGGCTCGGGGAGCTGCGCGGTGTCCGCGACGAGGGCGAGACGCTGTGGATCGGCGCGCTCACCACGATCGACGAGGCGCAGCGCGACCCGGTCCTCGCCCAGCACTGCGGGCTGCTCGCCCAGACGGCGGCGCTGATCGCCGACCCGGCCGTCCGCCACCGCGGCACGATCGGCGGGGCCCTGGCCCACGCCGACCCGGCCGGGGACCTCCCGGCGGTGGCGACGGCGCTGGACGCCACAATGATCGCCCGCGGCCCCGGCGGGGAGAGGGCGATCGGCGCGGGTGACTTCTTCCTGGACTACCTGACCACGGCGCTGGCGCCGAGTGAGATCCTGACCGGGATCCGGGTACCCAAGCTGGGCCCGGGTTGGGGATATCGTTATGAGAAGTTCAATCTCACCGCTCAGGCGTGGGCGATCGTCGGCGTGGCCGCCCTGGCCCGCCGCGCGGACGGGCACGTCGCTGAGGCCAGGATCGGGCTCACCAACATGGGCCTGGTCCCGGTCCGGGCGCAGGCCGCGGAACAGGCCGTGGCCGGCGCAGAGGCCAGCACGCAAGCCCTGCGGGCGGCCGCCGAACGGGCGGATGAGGGAACGCAGCCGCCGTCGGACCTGCACGGCGGGTCCGACTACCGGCGTCACCTGGCGCGGGTACTGACCGCCAGGGCATTGGCGGTGGCATCAGGAGTCTGATTATGGAGCTGGAGCACTCGTTCACTATCCCGGTCCCCCCGGAGCGCGCGTGGCAGGTGCTCCTCGACGTCGAGCAGGTGGCGCCCTGCATGCCGGGCGCCACCGTCGACTCGGTTGACGATGACGTGGTGACCGGCCGGGTCAAGGTCAAGGTGGGCCCGGTCGCGCTCACCTACGCCGGCAAGGCGCGGTTCACCGAGCGGGACGAGCAGGCCAAGTCCATCACGCTGGAGGCGTCGGGCAAGGAGACGCGCGGCGCCGGCACGGCCTCGGCCACGGTTCACTCGTGGCTGGCCGACGAGGGTGGTGGCCAGACCCGGGTGACCGTGCACACGTCGATGAACGTGACCGGCCGCCCCGCCCAGTTCGGCCGCGGCGTGATGGCCGATGTGGGCGGCAGGATCATCGAGAAGTTCGCGACGAACCTGGCCGCGCAGCTTGCCGCGGGCGGCCAGGAGGAGGCGGGCGCGGCCGGGCCCGGCGACCTGGCCAGGACGGCGGCACCCGGCGACCTGGCCGGGATGGCGGTATCCGGCGACGGCGTGCGGCAGGCCCCGGTCGAGGACCTCGAGCTCCCGGTGCGTGCGTTCAACAGCCTGCGGCGCGAGGGCATCCACACGGTCGGCGACCTGGCCGCCCGCAACGAGACGGACCTGCTCGCGATCAACAACCTGGGCCCGCAATCGGTCAGCGAGATAAAGCAGAAGCTGGCCGAACGGGGCCTAGCGCTCGCGCCCGCCGCGCCCGGCGCCGGCGGCGACATGGGGGGCGCAGCGCCGTCGGCGGCCATGCCGGCCCCGGCCGCGCCGTCATTGGCCGCCCGGCCGCCGGACGAGGACGCGATCGACCTGCTGAGCGTGGCGGGCTTCCCGGTGCTCAAGCGGGCACTGCCCGCGGTCGGCGTGGTCGCGGCGTTCGTGCTGCTGATCATGCTCGGCCGCCGGCGCCGCCGCCGGCGGAGTTCCGGGACCGCCTGATCCCGGCGGTCGCGGCGCTGTCGATTACCGGACCGGCCGTTCGTCGGTTAGGTGGGCGCACCAGTGGGCGCGCCCTCTGGGGAGAAACCGGCACTGCGTGACCGGCCGCTTTCTCCGGCATCGAGAGAGGAACCAGCCGTGAGCAAGTACCTGATGCTGTACCGGGGCCCGGCGACGCCGATGGAGGACTTCACGCCCGAGCAGTCGGCCGAGCAGATGAAGGCCTGGGGTGACTGGATGGGCCGGGTGGGTTCGGCGCTGGTGGACGGCGGGGCGCCGTTCGGGCAGCGCACCGCGGTCAGCGACGACGGGACGAGCCCGGCGCCCGGTGACCTGAACGGCTACACGATCGTCGAGGCGGCCTCCGTTGACGGCGCCCGCGCGCTCACCGACGGGCACCCCTTCCTGTCCGAGGGCAAGGGCCGGTTCACCATCGACGTCTTCGAGCTCGTGCCCATGTAGCACGACCGCGCCCGGCAGCGCATCACGTGGCCGCGACGCCGGTCTTCAGCCAGGCGGGGGCTAGCTGAGGGCTGCGTCGCGGCGGCCGGGACCTGGCGCCGCACAGGGGCCGGCGCCTACCGGGCCCGCCGCACCGCGGGGTAGATGCCGGATGTCACACCTGGGCGGCCCGCCGTGTCTAAAGGGGTACAGGCATCGTGAGGCACAGAGGGGAGCCCGCCATGGCTCGCATCTCACTGAACCCGCGCCAGACCCTGGGCTACCGGCTCGGCGCCCGGTTTTCCCGGCGCCGGTACGGCGTCATGCTCGATCCAGGCGCCGCCATCGGGCACAACATGCAGGTGGGCCGCTCGTATGCGATCCTCGAAATGCAGGTGGCGCGGTGGCGCCAGCTCGACCGGGAGCTCAAGGACCTGGCCGTCATGGCCGTCGCGGCCACGATCGGCTGCGCCTGGTGCATGGACTTCGGCTACTGGGAGACCACGGTGAGCCACGCCGTGCCCGAGGAGAAGATCCGCGAGACGGCGAACTGGCGGGGCAGCAAGGTCTTCAGCGAGCTGGAACTACTCGTGATGGAGTACGCCGAGGCGATGACGGCAACTCCCCCCAGAGTCACCGACGCGATGGTCGAGGCGCTCCGCCGCCATCTCGACGACGCGCAGCTGGTGGAGCTGACCGCGATCGTCGCCGTGGAGAACCTGCGGTCACGGATCAACTCCGCGCTGGGGCTGACCGCGCAGGGCTTCACGGACCGGAGCGAGCTGCCCGCCGCTGACCTCGCACCCCGGTGACTGACGAGGAGGCCTTCGAGGCCAACCGCGAGCTGCTGTTCGCCGTGGCCTACCGGATGCTCGGCACGGTCGCCGATGCCGAGGACGCCGTCCAGGACACCTGGCTGCGCTGGTCCGCCGCGCCACGGCCGGACGTCACCCAGCCGCGGGCGTACCTGGTCAAGACGGTCACCCACCTCGCGCTGAACCGGCTGCGGTCGGCCCGGGCCCGCCGGGAGGCCTACGTCGGCCCGTGGCTGCCCGAGCCGCTGCTGATCGCCACCCCGGACGCCGCCGGCCGGGCCGAACTGGCCGAGTCGGTGTCGCTGGCCATGCTGGTGGTGCTGGAGTCGCTGACGCCTGAAGAGCGCGCGGTCTTCGTTTTGCATGAGGTGTTCGGTTTCACTCATGCCGAGATCGCCGCCGCGATCGGCCACACCGGCGCCTCGGTCCGCCAGCTCATGCACCGGGCGCGGGAGCATGTGCAGGCGCGCAGGCCGCGGTTCGACGTGGACGCGGGCCAGCAGCGCGAGGTGACCAAGCGGTTCCTGGCCGCGGCCGCGGGCGGCGACATCGACCAGTTGCTGATGGTTCTCGCCCCCGACGTCACCCTGATCGCTGACGGCGGGGGCAAGGCCAAGGCGCCGTTGCGCCCGATCACCGGTGCCGCCAAGGTGGCCCGGTTCATCGCGGGGGTCTCCAGGCGGCCCTACGGGGGCGCCGACGTCTCCGACATGGTGGTGGAGACGGTGGAGATCAACGGCGGCCCCGGCACCGTGATCACGGCGGGCGGGAAACCGATCGCCGCGGTAACGACCGTCATCACCGACGGGCGCATCAGCGCGATCCACCTGATCGCCAACCCGGACAAACTCCAGGGCCTCGGCGCCGGCCGCACCCTCTCCCGGTGAGGGACCGGGCTCACCGGGACCGGGCGAAGTCGAGCGCCTCGCAGGCCAGGGCCAGCCAGTCCTGGCCGGAGCCCGGGTCGAGGCTCAGCCACTCCCTCATCGGCGTGCCCTTGTTCGCGTCGAAGTGGATGCCATCACCGGCCTCGACCAGCGCGTCGACCCGCCGGGCGGGAAGCTTCACCACCAGCCGGCCGCGGACCAGCATCGCGAAGATCTTGCTCTGGTAGCGGAGGGCGCTGCGGCCGAAACCGCCACCGCCGCGCGGGGGAGTCACGCCCGCGGTGCCGACGAGCTCGTCGACCAGGTCCTCGTACCGCTCGTCCGGCCGGCCGGCCCCGGCGTCTTCCCCCCGCATGGCCCCAGCCTAGGCATGCGGTCCGACAAACGCGCCGGAGCTAGTGTGGGCCTGTGGCGCACTCCCCGCTTGACCGGTCGTTCGCGCAGGAATGCGACGCGGCCGATCCGCTGGCCGGCTTCTGCGACCGCTTCGCGCGCGACGACCCATCACTGATCTACCTGGACGGGAACTCGCTGGGCATGCTGCCGCTGGCCACCGCGGAACGGATCAGCAAGGTGGTACGGGACGGCTGGGGCCGGGGGCTGATCCGGTCCTGGGGCCACTGGATGGCCCTTCCGCGCCAGGTGGGCGACCTGCTCGGCCACCACCTGCTGGGCGCGGCGCCCGGCCAGGTCCTGGTCTGCGACAGCACCACGGTCAACCTCTACAAGCTGGCCCGCGCCGCCCTCGATGCCCGGCCCGGCCGTGGCGTCATCGTGACCGACGACGACAACTTCCCCACCGACCGGTACGTGCTGGCCGGCATCGCCCGCGAGCGCGGCGGGGAGCTGCGCATGATCCACACCGACATCGACCAGGGGGTGAGCCCGGAGGCGGTCAGCGACGCCGTGGACGAGGGCACCGCGCTGATCTGCCTGTCGCACGTGGCCTACCGCAGCGGCGCCCTGGCCGACATGGCGCAGATCACCCGCATCGCGCACGACGCCGGTGCGCTGATGCTGTGGGATCTGTGCCATTCCGCCGGCTCCGTGCCGGTGGACCTCGACGGGTGTGGCGCCGATCTGGCGGTCGGGTGCACCTACAAGTACCTCAACGCCGGGCCCGGGGCCCCCGCGTTTCTTTATGTGCGCAACGACCTGCAGGAGCAACTGCACCAGCCGGTGCAGGGCTGGTTCGGCCAGCGGGACCAGTTCGCGATGGGGCCGTCCTACGACCCGGTCCCCGGCATCGGCCGGTTCATGACCGGCACGCCCGACATCATCGGGATCTCTGCCGTGTCCGAGGGCGTCAGCCTGCTGGCCGAGGCGGGCATCGGGGCGCTGCGGGACAAGGGAATGCGGCTCACCGGCTACCTGATCGAGCTCGCGGACGCCTGGCTGGTCCCGCTCGGCTTCCGCCTCGCCTCACCGCGTGATGCCGCGCTGCGTGGCTCGCACATATGCCTGTCCCACCCGCAGGCCGTCCAGCTCAACGAGGCCCTCATCGAGGCCGGGGTGGTCGGTGACCTCCGGGCCCCGGACCGGCTCCGGCTCGGGCCGGCGCCGATCACCAGCCGCTTCACCGACGTCTGGGATGCCGCCGACATCATCCGCCGGGTCGCCGGCGCCGGGGAGGCCATCCGGCCGCGCAGCGGCCATGGCGAGGAGATCTTCGCGGACGAGCTGCCCTAAGCCGGCCGCAGGCCGACGTGGCGCGGCGGGTCAGCTACTCCCACTCGATGGTGCCGGGAGGCTTGCTCGTGATGTCCACCACCACCCGGTTGATCTGGCGCACCTCGTTGGTGATCCGGGTGGAGATGGTGGCCAGCAGCGCGTCGGGCAGCCGCGCCCAGTCGGCGGTCATCGCGTCCTCGCTGGTCACCGGGCGTAGCACCACCGGATGCCCGTAGGTGCGGAAGTCCCCCTGCACCCCGACCGACCGGATGTCGGCCAGCAGCACCACCGGGCACTGCCAGATGTCGGCATCCAGCCCCGCCCGGGACAGCTCCTCCCGGACGATGGCGTCGGCCTCGCGCAGGATCTGGAGCCGCTCCTCGGTGATCTCGCCCACGATGCGGATGCCCAGTCCCGGCCCCGGGAAGGGCTGGCGCCCGACGATCTGCGGCGGCAGGCCCAATTCCTGGCCGATCCGGCGCACCTCGTCCTTGAACAGGTCGCGGAGCGGTTCCACCAGCTTGAAGCCGAGATCCTCCGGCAGCCCCCCGACGTTGTGGTGGGACTTGATGCTGGCCGTGCCGCTGCCGCCGCCGGATTCCACCACGTCCGGGTACAGCGTGCCCTGCACCAGGAACTCCACCGCCTCGCCGTGGGCGCCCGCCTCGGCGGCGATCTCGCGGGTGGCCCGCTCGAACGCGCGGATGAACTCCCTCCCGATGATCTTGCGTTTCTCTTCCGGGTCCGTCACGCCGGCCAGGGCGGCCAGGAACACCCCGGCCGCGTCCACCGTGTGCAGGCGGACGCCGGTCGCCGCGACGAAGTCCTTTTCGACCTGCTCGGCCTCGCCCTTGCGCAGCAGCCCGTGATCGACGAAGACGCAGGTCAGCCGGGACCCGATGGCCCGCTGGACCAGCGCGGCGGCCACCGCGGAGTCGACCCCGCCCGACAGCCCGCAGATGGCCCTGCCCTCGCCGACCTGTGCGGCGATCCGGCCGGTCTGCTCGTCGATGATGCTCTGCATCGTCCAGTTCTGGCGGCACCCCGCGGCCGTGAGGAACCGGCGCAGCATCTCCATGCCGTGCTCGGCGTGCAGCACCTCGGGATGGAACTGCACAGCGTATAGCCCCCGGTCGGGGGCCTCCATCGCCGCTACCGGCGTCGCCGCGGTGCGTGCGGTGACGGTGAAGCCCGGCGGCGCCACCGTGCAGGTGTCGCCGTGCGACATCCAGACCTGCTGGCGCGGGGGCAGGCCGGACAGCAGCGTCCCGCCCGGCGGGAGCAGTTCGAGCTGGGTCGCGCCGTACTCAGCCGCGCCGGTGTGCGCCACCGACCCGCCCAGCCCGGACACCATCAGCTGGAAGCCGTAGCAGATCCCGAGCACCGGCACCCCGGCGTCCAGCAGGCCGGCCGGTGCGGGAGGCGCGCCCTCGGCGTAGACCGAGGCTGGGCCGCCGGACAGGATGACCGCGGCGGGCCGGCGGGCCAGGATCTCGCCCGCGGGCATCGTGGCCGGCACGATCTCCGAGTACACGTGACACTCGCGGACCCGCCGGGCGATCAGCTGTGCGTACTGCGCGCCGAAGTCCACCACCAGCACGGTGTCGAAATCGTCGGCGTGCACCACGTCGCCTTCCCCGGGTCTTGCCCACCCGCTCTCAGGGGCGGCACGACCTGCAGTCTAGGGGGTGATTAGGACGGCGGGCTGGCGGCCTTCTCGCCCGGCGCCGGGCCGGCGGCCTTCCCGCCCGCCGCGCCATCGGCATCCGGCTGGCCCACCCGGCCCACCCGGACCCGGGCGATGCGCCGGCCGTCCAGCTCGGTCACGGTGAGCTTGTGACCGTGCAGCTCCACCTCGGCGCCCACCCCCGGCAGCTCCCCGAGCTCGGCGAGCACGTAGCCGGCCACCGTCTCGTACGGGCCCTCGGGCAGCTGCACGCCGGTCTGCTCGGCGAACTCGTCCAGGTTCAGCAGCCCGTCCACCTCGAGCTCGCCGTCGCGCAGCTGGGTGGGGCCGGGCTCCTCGACGTCGTACTCGTCGGTGATCTCACCGATCAGCTCCTCGACCAGGTCCTCCAGGGTCACGATGCCGGCGGTCCCCCCGTACTCGTCCACCACGATCGCCATGTGCGCCCGGTCCCGCCGCATCTCCGAGAGCGCGGACAGGACCCGCTTGCTGGTCGGCAGCTGCTTCACCGGCCGGCATACCTCCCCCACCGGCACGGGCCGGCCGGCCAGGTCGGGGTTGAGCAGGTCACGCACGTGGACGAAGCCGATGATGTCGTCGTAGGACTCCTGGTAGACGGGGAAGCGCGAGTACGGCGCGGCGGCGGCGATCTTGGCGGCGCGGTCCAGCGGCGTGGAGGCCGCGATGAACTCGACCTCCGTGCGCGGGACCAGCACTTCCCGCAGCTGCCGCTTCCCGGCGTCGAACACCTCGCGGACGATGTGCCGCTCGTCCTCGCTGAGCGCCTGGTTCCCGGCGACCAGGTCGCGCAGCTCCTCCTCGGTCATCACCCCACGGCTCACGGCTGGATCCCCGCCGAGCAGCCGCACCACCAGGTTGGTGCACTGCGACAGCAGCCACACCAGCGGCCGGGCGAGCACCGAGATGCGGTCCAGCACCGGCGCCGCGAGCAGCGCGATCGGCTCCGGGCGCTGCAGCGCGAGCCGCTTGGGGGCCAGCTCACCGAGTATCAGGGTGAAGAACGAGATGACCCCGGTGACCACGATCAGCGAGATCGCCGACGCCCACCCGGTGGAGACGTGGTGGGCGATCAGCGCCGACTTCAGGTCACCGGCCAGGGTGGCGGCGCCGAACGCGCCGGTGAGCAGGGTGGCCACGGTGACGCCGATCTGGACCGAGGACAGGAACCGATTGGGGTCCTGCGCCAGTTTCGCCGCCCGCTGGCCGCGCTTTCCCCGCTGCCGGATCGAGCGCACCTGCCCCTCGCGCAGCGAGACCAGGGCCATTTCCGCCCCGGCGAAGAACCCGCCCACGAGCACGATGGCCAGCACGACAACAATGTCCCAGCCGACCTGGTTCACGGCTTGATCTCTGACCTCCGCATCCGCCACGGCGGGGCGGTTCCCCTGTTGGCCCACCCAGCCGCGTGCCCCGGGCCGTGGCCGTCGCCACGGCAGGTGGGTCTGCACAGTCTAAAAGGCCCCGGCAAGGGGACGCTGGATAAGGGAGCGGGACACGCGCGCCCGGGCATGCCCTAACGTATGTGTTCCGTGGGGGAAGCCTTGACCAACGAGATCACGCCCGGCGAGGCCGGCATCAGGTCCCAGGAGGCCCGATGAGGCTGCTCGTCACCGGAGGCGCCGGCTACATCGGCAGCGTGGTCGCCTCCCTCCTGACCGGGGCCGGGTACGAGGTGGTCGTGCTCGACGACCTGTCCACCGGCCACGCGGACGCCGTGCCCGCCGCGGCGGAATTCGTCCGGGGGACGGTCCGGGATGACGCGCAGGCGATCCTGGCCGGCGGGGCCGACGCGGTCCTGCATTTCGCGGCCAAGTCGCTGGTGGCCGAGTCGGTGGCCAGCCCATCGCTGTACTGGCAGCACAACCTGGGCGGCACGCTCGCCCTGCTGGAGGCCATGCGGGTCACCGGGACCCCCCGGATCGTCTTCTCCTCCACCGCCGCGGTGTACGGGGAGCCGGAGCGCGTCCCCATCGAGGAGACCGCACCCACCCGGCCGGCCAACCCCTATGGCGCGTCCAAGCTCGCCGTCGACACGGCACTGGCCGAGCACGCCCGGATGCACGGGATCGGCGCGGTGAGCCTGCGGTACTTCAACGTGGCCGGCGCCCATCCGGGCCCGGACGGCGGGTGGCTCGGCGAGCGGCACGACCCGGAAACCCACCTCATCCCGAACATCCTGGCCATCGCGCTCAATGATGACCCGGGCGCCTGCGTGCCGATCTACGGCGATGACTACCCGACCCCGGACGGGACCTGCGTCCGCGACTACATCCACGTGGCCGACCTGGCCCGGGCCCACCTGCTCGCCCTGGACGCCTGCACCCCCGGCCAGCACCGGATCTACAACCTGGGCAGCGGCACCGGGTTCTCCAACCTTGAAGTGCTCCAGGCCTGCCGGGAGGTGACCGGGCACGAGATCCCGGCGCGGGTCGCCGCCCGGCGGCCCGGCGATCCCGCGGCGCTCATCGCCTCCTCCGGCAGGATTCAGGCCGAACGAGGCTGGCGCCCCGAGGCCGGCCTGCACGCGATGGTCGCCGATGCGTGGGAGTCCGCCCGGGGTAAGCCCCGGTGAGCGACACGGCCGGCCGGGTGACCGCGGAACGCTGGTTCGGCGACTGGTTCGGCGGGCGGCCCGAGCAGGTGTGGCTGGCACCGGGCCGGGCCAACCTCATCGGCGAGCACACCGACTACAACCAGGGCTGGGTGCTGCCGTTCGCGCTGGACCTCGGGGTGACGGTGGCCGCCGCCCGGCGCGGCGACGGCCTGCTGGCGATCCGGTCGCGCCAGGCTCCCGGCGCCCCGGCCAGCCTGCCGCTGGCCGCGCTGGCGCCCGGCGCCGTCACCGGCTGGGCGGCCTATCCGGCCGGCGTGGCCTGGGTGCTGCGCGAGGCCGGCCATCCGCTGGCGGGCGGCGCCAGCCTGGCCGTCGACTCGGACCTGCCGCAGGGCGCCGGCCTGTCGTCCTCGGCCGCGCTGGAGTGCGCCGCCGCCCTCGCGCTGGACGGGCTGCACGGGCTGGACCTGTCCCGGCCGGAACTGGCCAGCCTGGCGCAGCACGCGGAAAATGACTTCGTGGGCGTGCCCAGCGGGATCATGGACCAGTCCGCGTCTCTGCTCAGCCAGGCCGGCCATGCCCTGCTGCTGGACTGCCGGAGCGGCGTGACCGCCGACGTCCCGCTCGACCCCGCCGCCGTGGGGCTGGCGCTGCTGATCGTCGACACCGGCGCCCGGCACGCGCTGGGCGACGGCAGGTACGCCCAGCGGCGCCGCGAATGTGAGCAGGCGGCCGCCCTGCTGGGCGTGGGCTCGCTGCGCGACGTCACCAGCCCCGCCGAGACCGGCCGGCTCGCCGACCCGGTGCTGCGCCGCCGGGCCCGGCATGTGGTCACCGAGAACGCGCGGGTGGAACAGGCGGTCGCCCTGCTCACCGGCGGTGACCTGGCCGGGGTGGGGGCGCTGCTGTGCGCGTCGCACGCCTCCCTCCGGGACGACTTCGAGGTCTCCTGGCCCGAGGCCGACGTGGCGGTGGAGGCCGCCATGGCCGCGGGCGCGCTGGGGGCCCGGATGATGGGCGGGGGGTTCGGCGGGTCCGCCCTCGCGCTGGTGCCCGCCGGGCAGCGGACGGCCGGCGCCGCCATCATGGCGGAGTTCGCCCGCCGCGGCTGGCCACCTCCGGCATTCTTCCCGGCGGTACCCTCGGCGGGCGCGTTCCGCCTCCGGCCGGGAGACGGTGACTGCACAGGAAGAGGTTGACCATGGGTGTACGTGACGACGCCGAGGCGATCGCCCCCGAGCTGGTGGGGCTGCGCCGGGCCATCCACCGTGAGCCGGAGATCGGGCTCGATCTGCCTGGCACTCAGGGCAAGGTCCTCGCGGCCCTGGACGGGCTACCGCTGGAGGTCAGCCTGGGGACCGCGCTCAGCTCCGTCACCGCGGTGCTGCGCGGCGAGGGCGCGGCCCCGGGCGGAGGGCCGGTCGTCCTGCTGCGGGGAGACATGGACGCCCTGCCCGTGACCGAGCGGACCGGCCTGGATTACGCCTCCCAGATCGACGGCGTCATGCACGCCTGCGGGCACGACCTGCACACCGCCATGCTGGCCGGGGCCGCCCGGCTGCTGGCCGCGCGGCGGCACGAGCTGCCGGGCACGGTGGTGTTCATGTTCCAGCCGGGGGAGGAAGGTCACGCCGGCGCCCGGCACATGATCTCCGAGGGTGTGCTCGACGCCGCGGGCCAGCGGCCCGTCGCCGCCTACGCGCTGCACGTGGCCTCGGCCGACTGGCCCGCCGGGGTCTGCAGCACCCGCCCGGGCCCGATGCTCGCCGCGGCGGAGATCCTCGCGGTCACCGTCCACGGCCACGGCGGGCACGGCTCCGAGCCGCATCATGCCGCCGACCCGATCCCGGCCGCCTGCGAGATGGTGACCGCGCTGCAGACCCTGGTGACGCGCAGGTTCGACGTCTTCGACCCGATCGTCATCACCGTCGGCAGCTTCCACGCCGGCACCACGGACAACGTGATCCCGGACGACGCGACCTTCCTGGCGACCGTCCGCTCGTTCTCCCCCGAGGCCCGCGACAAGGTACGGGAATCGGCCCTCGCCCTGGTCCGCGGGATCGCCGCCGCGCACGGGCTCACCGTCAGCGCCGAGTTCCGCGACGGCTACCCGGTGACGGTCAACGACGAGGCGGAGACGCGGTTCGCCGCTGGGGTCGCGGCGGGCCTGCTGGGCGAGGAGTGCTGCCTGGCCCAGCCCAACCCGATGACCGGCGCGGAGGACTTCTCCTTCGTGCTGGAGCAGGTGCCGGGCGCGTTCCTGATGCTGGGGGCGTGCCCGCCGGGCGCGGATCCGGCCACCGCGCCCAACAACCATGCCGCCGACGCCGTGTTCGACGACTCGGTACTGGCCGCCGGCACCGCGCTCTACGCCGAGCTCGCGCTCCAGCGCCTGGCCGCCGCACAACCCGCCCCCTGAACCACGGAACAGCCAGTGGTTCGGATTGCCGCCCCTATGCGGGCTGTTGCAGAATTGGCTGGGGTCTTGGCGGTGTGTCCTCGGGGCTGTGACCTGCTGTTTTGGGATGATTTGGTTATGGCGAAGGGGTACCGGCCGGTGAGGCGGGAGCAGCCGTTTCTGCTGCCGCCGGATATGCGGGAGTGGCTGCCGGGGGATCATCCGGTGTGGCTGGTGATCCGGGTCGTGGAAGATCACCTGGACACCTCGGCGTTCCATGCGGGCCGGCGCACCGGCGGGGCGGGCACGGCGGGGTATGACCCGGACATGCTGGTGGCGCTGCTGGTATGGGCGTATGCGAGCGGGGTGACCAGTTCGCGGCGGATGGAGGCGGCGTGCCGTACGGATGTGGCGTTCCGGGTGATCTGTGCGGGTGATGCGCCTGATCATGTGACGCTCGCGCGGTTCCGGGCGGCGTTCCCCAGCGCGGCGGAAACGCTGTTCGCGCAGGTGCTGGTGCTGTGCGCCAGGCTGGGGATGGGCAGGCTGGGCATTGTGGCGCTGGATGGCATGAAGATCGCCGCGAATGCGTCCAAGGCGGCGAACCGGACTGAGGAGAGGCTGCGGAAGCTGGCCGCGCAGCGGGCGGCTGAGCACGCGGCTGTTGATGCGGCTGAGGATGAGCTGTTCGGTGAGGGCCGCCGCGGTGATGAGGTGCCACCCGGGGTAGCGGACCTGGGCAGCCGGGATCAGCGGATCCGCCGGGCGCTGGCGGACCTGGAAGCTGAGCGCCTGGCAGGGGAGGGGGCGCGGGAGCAGCAGGCGCAGGAGTACCTGGCCCGCGACGGGCGGGCGCGGGGGATGCCGCCGCAGGTGGTGGCCGTCCACGCGGCCGGGGCGCGGCTGGAACGGGCCCGCGCGGCCCGGGCGGCGCAGATC
>DATINY010000160.1:0-18733 GCA_035473755.1 Streptosporangiaceae bacterium | reverse complement strand
AGCGCGCCCGGGGCGCCACGGTCGCCTGCCACTGCCAACCTCCCTGTCCCCGCTGGCACCAATGTAGTGCCGCCCACGGACATCCCCGGGGCACAGGCTCCCCTTGACCGGGAGTTTCATGGCCGGCGACACGGGTAGCGGGCCTTGCACCGGACCCAGGCCTGGGTTTCACTGAATACGGCTGCTAAGGGACATTTAGGGCCACCGGCAGCCAACGCTATGACACGGTTTTTCAGGCATTGCATACGCGCGAGCACCGGGGCGGCGCGCCGGGATGAAGGGATTCATTATGACTCTCCAGATTCCGGCACGCGCCGCCGCCGCGACCACTTAGCCTCTCCGCCATGCGAGAGCACCTGGAGCTGCCGCGGCCGCTGCGACTGCTGCGCACAGCGACCTGGAGCCTGACCGAATCCGCCGGCCTGCCGATAGGTGCCGCCGCCCTCGGCGCCTGGCTGTACGGCCGTGACGCCGGCCTGCTGGCCGGCCTGGTCGCCACCTGGCTCACCGCGCTGATCCGCAAGATCGCCACCGGCAGCGTCCCGAGCCTGCTCACGATCTCGGCGGTCGTGCTCACCCTGCAGACCGCCATCGTGCTCTCCACCGGCCAGCTCTGGCTCTATCTGCTCCAGTTCCCGGTCGCCAACCTGGTCATGTGCGTGCTCTTCGCGCGGACCGCACGCGGGCCCAGCCCGCTGGTGGCCCGGCTCGCCGCCGAGGTGGTGGCCCTGCGCCAGCCCGGTCATCACCCGGGCCTGCACCGCTTCTTCCAGGGCGCGACCTGGCTCTGGGCCGGGATCTTCTTCCTGCTCACGGCCAGCCTCGGCGTGTTGATGGTGACCGAGCCCACCAAGCTGTTCATCATGCTCTCGACCGTGCTCACGGTCGGCCTGGTGGTGGCCGGGGTGGGCGTGTCGGCTGTGTGGTTCCGGGCCGTCCTGCGCCGTTTCGGCATCGGCCTGCGCTTCGCGTCCGCCTGACCGGCCCACCCTTCCTGCGCCGGGGCTGGCCCGGTCAGAGGCTGAGCGTCGGCTTGAGTTCCAGCAGCCGGGCCAGCAGGCCGTTCACGAATGCCGGTGAGCCCTCGGTAGACAGGTCCCGGGCCAGCTGGACGGCCTCGCTGATGGCGACCGCGTCCGGGATATCGTCGGCCCACAGCAGCTCGTAGGCCCCGATGCGCAGGATGTTGCGGTCCACCGCTGGCATCCGCTCCAGCGCCCAGCCCTGCGCGTGCTCGGCGAGGAGCTCGTCGATCCGCTCCTGGTGCGCGTGCACACCCCGGACCAGATCGGCGGCATAGGCCGGCACCGGCGGGATCTCATCCGCGGCCCGCTCGGCGAGCACCTCCAGGACCGGCTGGCCCCGCAGCTCCGCCTCGAACAGGACGTCCAGGGCCCGCTTGCGGGCCTTGCTACGCGCAGGCACGGCGGGAGGTCACGCCCGGCCGAGATAGTCGCCGGTGCGGGTGTCCACCTTGACCTTCTCGCCGGTCGTGATGAACAGCGGCACGTGGATCTGCGCCCCGGTCTCCAGGGTGGCGGGCTTGGTGCCGCCAGTGGAGCGGTCCCCCTGCACACCGGGGTCGGTCTGCCTGATGGTCAGCTCGACCGCGGCAGGCAGTTCCACGTAGAGCGGGACCCCGTTGTTGAACGCCACCACCGCCATCTGCTCCTCCAGCAGGTAGCTGGCGGCGTCGCCGACCGTGGCGGCCGGAATGCGGGGCTGGTCGTAGTCCTGCGTGTCCATGAAGACGAAATCCTCGCCCTCACGGTAGAGATACTGCATCTCGCGCTTGTCCACACTGGCCGTCTCGACCTTGACCCCGGCATTGAAAGTGCGGTCGACCACCTTGCCCGAAAGGACGTTCTTCAGCTTCGTCCGCACAAAGGCGCCGCCCTTGC
Organism: Streptosporangiaceae bacterium; assembly: GCA_035473755.1. Classification (GTDB taxonomy): domain Bacteria; phylum Actinomycetota; class Actinomycetes; order Streptosporangiales; family Streptosporangiaceae; genus UBA9676. The sequence goes on along the minus strand of DATINY010000160.1, from coordinate 16,832 downwards.
CGGGCTTGACATGCTGGAAATCAACGACGGTCCACAGCTGCCCGTCGATGTTCAGCGTCATGCCGTTCTTGAGGTCGTTCGTCGTGGCCACGTCTGATGTCTCTCCTGGGTATGGGGGCACTAGCCCACCAGGGCGGGTCTGCCCTAGAGGACAAGCAGCTCCCTCGGGGTAACGGTTGTGGTCGTGGTGAGCAGGTCACGGGCTGCGGCCGCCCCGGAGCGCACCACCAGGGTGTCCTCGATCCTGACGCCGCCCCTGCCGGGCAGGTAAATGCCCGGTTCGACGGTGATGGGAACCCGGTCAGCAAGTCTACCGGGCCTGCCGCGTCCGAGCATCGGCGCTTCGTGGATCTCGAGTCCTACCCCGTGGCCCAGGCCGTGTGAGAAGTACTCGCCGTGCCCCGCCTGCGCAATGACGTCGCGGGCCGCCGCGTCCACCTCCGCCACCGCCGCGCCTGGCCGGGCCGCCTCGATCCCGGCCCACTGCGCCGCGGCGGTGAGGGCGTAAAGGTCGCGCTGCCAGCCGGCCGGCGGCCCGAGCGCCACCGTCCGCGTCATGTCGGCGTGGTACCCCGCGTAGCGGGCACCGCAGTCAATGGTGATCATGTCTCCGGGGGCGAAGGCGCGGCCGGTCGGCGTGTGGTGGGGAATGGCCCCATGGGGGCCGCTGGCGACGATCGTGTCGAAGGCGGGTTTCTCCGCGCCGGCGTCGACCATCGCCCGCTCGATGAGCACGGCGAGCTCGCGCTCGGTCATGCCGGTCACGATCCGGGGGGCCACCTCATCGAACGCCGCGCCAGTGATCGCGCACGCGCGGGCGAGCAGGGCGATCTCGGTGGCGTCCTTGACCATGCGCAGCTCCTCCACCACCCGGCCGAGCGGGCGTGGCTGCAGCTCGCCCGCGGCGGAGGTGAGGGCGTCGTACCGCTCCACGGTCATTTCGTGCGCCTCGAACGCGAGCCTGCCCAGCCCGCGCCTGCGGGCCAGGTCCGCGAGCGCGGATTCCACCTCCCGGCAGGCGAGAAGTTCGAGGTCGGGGCAGTCGCGCTCGGCGGCCAGGGCGTACCGGGAGTCGGTGGCCAGCACCGGCCCGCCGTCGGCCGGCACGAGTAGGGCGGCGTTGGAGCTCGCGAGCCCGGTGAGGTAACGGACGTTGACCAGGCTGGTGATGAGGGCGGCATCGGCGTCACCGGCGGCCAGCACGGCCCGCAGGCGCTCGCGGCGGGCGGCATGGATCTCGGGCATGTCCCCGACTGTATTGCCGGGCCGGGCACCTCAGGCGAGGTGCTTGGCCATCACCACGTCGTCGACGAACAGGCCGCCGATGCAGAACTCGTCCCGCAGTGTGCCCTCCCGCTGGAAGCCGTGCCGTTCATACAGGCGCATGGCCGTCTCGTTGCTGCTCAGCACACGCAGGCTCAGCTTGCGCGCGCCCCGGGCCCGCGCATGCTGCTCGGCCGCGGCGAGCAGCGCGGAGGCGACTCCCCGGCGGCGGCTGCCGGGGGCGACGGCCAGGCCCACGATGCCGAGCACGTGAGCGTTCTCCCGCAGCGGGGTGACCGGCTTCACCCGGATGTAGCCGGCCAGCCGACCGTCCAGCTCGGCCACCAGGTGAGCCCCGGGCGGGCTGTCGTCGGTGAAGAAGGTGAAGAAGGGGTCGTTGACCCGCTCGATCACCGAGGGGAATCCCGACGCGGGCGTCCAGGCGGCCGCGTCGAGGCGGGCCAGACCTGCCTCGTCCTTGGGGCGCGCGACGCGCACGGCCACACCGCTCTCCAACCGGGTCACCTTCCCATCCTCCCCAGGCTGTCAATTCAGCGGTCCCGGCCGTCAGCCCAGCGGCCCCCGGCCCCGGCCGTGAGCCCAGCGACCCTGGACGCCGCTCGCCCTGGCCGTCGATCCAGCGGCCCCGGGCCCTTACTTGCGATCGGATACACGTAGCCGTATACTCGCAACCGGATATACGTAGCCGGATGAACCAGCATGGGCGGGTGAAGGGATGGCCGGACGGCGCGCGGTATCGAACCTGCTGGCACTTGCCGTCCTTGTGACGCTCACCGAGCGCCCGATGCACCCGTATGAGATGGCCGCCACGATGCGCTCGCAGGGCAAGGAGCGCAGCATCAAGCTGAACTACGGCTCGCTGTACACCGTCGTGAACAACCTCGCCCGGCACGGGCTCATCGAGGCGATGGGCGCCGGACGGGAGGGACGGCGGCCGGAACGCACCGTGTACCAGATCACCGAGGCGGGCCGCAAGGAGCTCGAGGACTGGATGGCGGAGCTGGTCGCCGTGCCGGTGAAGGAGTACCCGCAGTTCGAGGCGGCCCTGGCCGAGCTGCCCGTGCTTCCCCCGGGCCGGGCGCTGGAGCTGCTGCGAGACCGGGCCGGCGCGCTGGAGACGGCGATCGCCGAGGTGCGGGCCGAACTCGCCGGGCTCACCTGGCTGCCCCGGCTGTTCATGCTGGAGGCCGAATACCACCTGGCGATGCGGGAGGCCGAGCTGGCCTGGGTCCGTGGCCTGGTGGCCGAGTTCGAGAACCGGACCTTCCCCGGCCTGGACGGCTGGCAGCACGTACATGACACCCATGAATGGCCGGCGGAATTCGGCCCGGTCCCGCCGGAGTGGGCCGAACAGGCCGGCGAGGGCCAGGCGCGGAGGGAGGACGCCATCACGAACCCACCAGAGTGACGGACGGCCCCCGGCAAGGTGCGGCAACACCTGACCGAGGGCCGTGACCACCTGACCCGGTCCCGTCGGAGCGAGACCAGATCGAGTGAGCACCTCAAGAATACGTGGCTGCTCCCCCGTGGACCGGTGACAAGACCACCCACCAGGGAGAAAGCCGACATGACCATTCAGGCAGACACGTCCACGCAGACCCGCGCGGGCACCGGGGACGGCTACCAGATCGAGGCCCACGACCTCGTCAAGACCTACCCCAAGGGAGTACGGGCCCTGGACGGGCTCAGCTTCGCGGTTCCCGCGGGCACCGTCTTCGGCCTGCTCGGCCCCAACGGGGCCGGGAAGTCCACTACCGTCAAGATCCTCACCACCTTGGCCCAGGCCGATTCCGGCACCGCAACGGTGGCCGGGCTGGACGTGCGGGCCAGGGCGGCCCAGGTCCGCCACGCCATCGGCGTGGTCGCCCAGCGCAGCGGCGCCGACCCGATGGCCACCGGCCGGGAGAACCTCCTGCTGACCGGCCGCATCCAGGGCCTGCGCGGGCGCGCGCTCGCGGCGCGGGCCGACGAACTGCTGGGCCGGTTTGACCTGGCCGGCGCGGCCGGCCGGCTCGTCCGCACCTACTCCGGTGGCATGCAGCGGCGGCTGGATGTGGCGCTGGGCCTGATCAACCGGCCGCAGGTGCTGTTCCTTGACGAGCCGACCGCGGGCCTGGACCCGGAGTCGCGCACGGCCATGTGGGGCGAGATCGGGCGGCTCGCCGCCGACGACGGGCTCACCATCCTGCTGACCACCCACTACCTGGAGGAGGCCGACCGGCTCGCCAGCCGCCTGGTCATCGTGGATCGCGGGCGCATCGTCGCGGAAGGCACGCCCGACGAGCTCAAGGGCCAGCTCCACGGCGACGCCGTGCACATCGACCTCGCCGATCACACCGAACGCGGCAGGCTGCTTGCCGTCCTGGAAGGGGTGCCCGCCGTCCGCGAGATCCGGATGGACGGCAACCACGTCAGCGCCCGCGCTGATGAGGGCGCGGCCGCCCTGCCGGCCGTCCTCGCCGCTCTCGATGACGCGGGCGTGCCGGTGCGCGCCGCCACGGTGGCGCGCCCGTCGCTCGACGACGTCTACCTGCGTCACGCAGGCCGCCGGTTCGCCGACGCCGACCAGTCCCCCGCCACTGCCAGCACCGGAGGAGCACGATGACCGCCATCGCCATGCACACCTCGCTGATGACCGGCCGGCAGCTCCGGGCGCTCGCCCGGCAGCCCGCCTACCTGGTGATCAGCCTGATCCAGCCGGTGATCTGGCTGTTCCTGTTCGGCTCCCTGTTCCGCAAGATAGTCGAGCTGCCGGGCTTCGGCACCGCCTCCTACCTGGACTACCTGGTGCCCGGCGTAGTGATCATGAGCGCGCTGTCGACCAGCATGTGGAGCGGGATGACCGTGCTGGAGGAGATCGACCGGGGCATCATGGACCGGTTCCTGGTCCTGCCGCTGCACCGCTCGGCCATCATCAACGCCTCGGTCATCATGCAGTCGCTGATGACCACGGTCCAGTCGCTCATCATCGTCGCCCTCGGCTGGGCAGCGGGGGCGCACTACCCCGGCGGCGTGGCCGGAGTCATCGTGCTGATCGCCGCGTCGGTGCTGATCGCGGTGGTGTTCAGCGCGTTCTCGAACACCGTCGGCATGCTGGCCCGGCAGCGCGAAACGATCATCGGCATCAACACGTTCCTGCTGCTGCCGCTGACGTTCCTGTCCAGCGCGTTCATCGTCACCGCGCTGATGCCGCACTGGATGCGGAACGTCGCCGACGGCAACCCGGTCAACTGGGCGCTGGAGGCTGGCCGGGCGGCGATGAGCGCGAGCCCGGACTGGATCCGGGTGCTCGCCTGGGGTGGCGGCCTGGCGCTGCTGGCCGCGGGCGTCACCGCCCTGTCGGTGCTGACCTTCCGCGCCTACCAGAAGTCCGTCTGAGGCCCGCCGAGGACGGTGGGGGCCGCCGGGAAGCCGGCGGCCCCTGCGCTCAGGCGGCCAGGTCGCGGACCTTCTCGATCAGGTGGACCCGGTCGGCGTGGGTTCCCGCCAGGGGCGTCACGTTCAGCGTGGTGACGCCCGACTCCTTCAGCGCGGCCAGCCGCTCCGCCACGTAGCCCTCGGAGCCGATCAGCGAGGTCCCGGCCAGCAGCTCGGCCGGCACCAGCGCGGCCGCCTCGTCCTTGCGGCCGGCGAGGTAGGCGTCCTGGCAGCGACTGGCCGCCTCCTCGAACCCGTACCGGACGGCCAGCTCGTAGTAGAAGTTGCGGCCCTTGTCGCGGTGCGGGCCCATGCCGCCGATGTACAGGGCGGCGTACGGCCGGCCCAGCTCCAGGTACCCGGCCACGTCGTCGCCGATCGCCAGCGGCGCCTGCGCCACCACGTCCAGCGGCGGCAGCGACGGGTCGCGGCGCGCCGTGCCCGCCGCCAGCGGCGCATCCCACACCTGCGCCGCCTTCTCCGGGTAGTAGAAGATCGGCTCCCAGGCCTCGGCCAGCTCGGCGGCGAGTTCCACGTTCTTCGGGCCCAGCGCCGCCACCACGATCGGGATCCGCTCCCGCACCGGGCGGTTGATCAGCTTGAGCGGCTTGCCGAGCCCGGTCCCCTGGCCGGGCGGCAGCGGGATGGTGTAATGCCTGCCCGCGTGCACCAGCCGTTCCCGCCGCCACACCATGCGGCAGATCTCGATGATCTCCCGGGTGCGGCCGACCGGCGCGTCATAGGGCACCCCATGCCAGCCCTCGATCACCTGCGGGCCGGAGGCCCCGATGCCGAGCGTGAACCGGCCGCCGGAGACGTAGTCGAGCCCGGCCGCGGTCATGGCGGTCAGCGTCGGGGTGCGCGTGTAAAGCTGGAGGATGCCCGAGGCGATCTCCAGCCGCTGCGTCCTGGCCGCGATGAAGCCCAGCTGGCTGACCGCGTCGAAGGTGTAGGCCTCCGGCACGAACACGATGTCGAGGCCGGCCTTCTCGTAGTCGCCCAGCTCGGCCACGGTCTCGGCGAAGCCGCCCGCGTAGTTCAGGGCCATCCCGATCCGCATGTGATCAGCCTCCCGGCAGCGGGCCGCCGCCGACTCGTTATGAATCCCAGACTTCTGTGAGGGTAGCTACGGTGCCGCCAGTGCCTCGTAGGCGCGGGCCATCAGGTCCTCCGGGGGGTCGTCGAGGATCGCCGGGCGGGCGGCCCCGTCCAGCACAACAAAGCGCATCCGGGCGCCGCGCGTCTTCTTGTCCACCGCCATCGTCTCCCGCAGCGCGGGCCAGGCCCCGGGCAGGAAGGTCGTGGGCAGGCCGACCGCGGCGAGCACGCTGCGGTGGCGGTCCAGGGTCGGGGCGTCGAGCCGGCCGGCCAGCCGGGCCAGCTCCGCGGCGTAGACCATGCCGATCGCGACCGCCTCCCCATGGCGGATCTGGTAACGCTCGACGCGCTCGATGGCGTGGCCCAGCGTGTGGCCGTAGTTGAGGATCTCCCGGCGCCCGGATTCCCGCGGGTCCGCCGCGACCACCTCGGCCTTCATCCGCACCGCCCGCTCGACCAGCTCCCGGGCGTGCCGGCCGTGCGGCACCACGGCGCCCCCCGGATCGGCCTCGACCAGGTCGAGGATCGCCGGATCGGCGATGAACCCGGCCTTGATCACCTCGGCGAGGCCGCTGACGTACTCGGCAGACGGCAGCGACTCGAGTACCGCCAGGTCAGCGAGCACGCCCGCGGGCGGGTGGAAGGCGCCGACCAGGTTCTTGCCCGCCTCGATGTTCACCGCGGTCTTGCCGCCGACCGCCGCGTCCACCACCGCGAGCAGGGTGGTCGGGACCAGGATCAGCCGCACGCCGCGCAGCCAGGTGGCCGCGACGAACCCGGCCAGGTCGGTGGTGGCTCCCCCACCGACGCCGACGATGACGTCGCTGCGGGTGAGGCGGTGGGCGGCCAGCCGCGACCACAGGTCCGCCGCCACGGAGACCGTCTTGGCCGCCTCGCCGGCCGGCACCTCCTCACCGTGCACCGCGTACCCGGCGCCGGTGAGCACCCCGCACACCGGCCGGGCGACCTCGCCCAGCCCCTGGGGATGCACAACGACGACCGTGCGGGCCGACCGCCCGACAAGCGCGGGCAGTTCGGCGAGCACGCCCGTGCCGATGACCACCTGGTAGGCGTGCTGGCCACCGACCTCGATCCGGGTGACCGTCACTGCGGCCGCTCCGGGCTGGCCGGCGCCTCGGGCGACATACCCGCGCCCTCGCCCGTTTCCGCCGCGAGCCGGGCAGTGATCGTGGCGGCGATCTCGTCGGCGATCTCCTGCGGGGCACGGTCGTCGGTGCTCACCGTGACCCAGGCGAGCCCCTCATACACCGGCAGCCGCTCAGCCAGGAGTTCCCTCATCCGCGTGCGCGGGTTGCCGATCAGCAGCGGCCGGGGCGCGTCCAGGCCGGTCCGGTGTGCGGCGGCGGCGAAGCCGGTCTCCAGGTAGACCACTCGCTGGCCGGCCAGGAGCTGCCTGGCACCGGGGTCCATGACCGCCCCGCCGCCCAGCGCGAGTATCCCCCGGTGGCTGGCGACCGTGCGCGCCACCGCCTCGCGTTCCAGCCCCCGGAAGACGGCCTCGCCGTCGGAGATGAAGATGTCGCTGACGGGCTTGCCCGCCTCCTCCTCGACCACGTCGTCGGTGTCCAGGAACTCCGCCTCCAGCAGGCCGGCCAGCAGCCGCCCCACGGTGGTTTTGCCCGCCCCGGGCGGCCCGATCAGGATCGCCACCGGCCCGGTCATGCGATCACCAGCGAGTCCAGGTAGCCGCGGAGGTTCCGCCGGATCTCCAGCACCGAGTCGCCGCCGAACTTCTCGGTGGCGGCATCGGCCAGCACCAGCGCCGTCATGGCCTCGGCCACCACCCCGGCGGCCGGCACGGCGGTCACGTCGCTGCGCTGGTTGATCGCCTTGGCCGCCTCACCGGTGGCGACGTCCACGGTGGCCAGGGCCCGGGGCACGGTGGAGATCGGCTTCATCGCCACCCGCACCCGCAGCGGCTCGCCGGTGCTCATGCCGCCCTCCACCCCGCCGGCCCGGTTCGTGCGCCGCCGGATCCCCGCCCCGCCGGCCTCGATCTCGTCGTGGGCCTGCGACCCGCGGCGCCGGGCGGTGGCAAAGCCGTCGCCGACCTCGACGCCCTTCATCGCCTGGATGCTCATCAGCGCCCCCGCCAGCCGTGCGTCGAGGCGGCGATCCCAGTGCACATGGCTGCCCAGGCCGGGCGGGACGCCATAGGCGATCACCTCCACCACCCCGCCGAGCGTGTCCCCGTCCATCCGGGCGGCGTCGATCTCCGCCCGCATCGCCTCGCTCGCCGCCGGGTCCAGGCAGCGCACCGGGTCGGCATCCACGCGCGCGCCGTCGCCCGGTCCCGGCCCGGTGCCATCGGGCGCGCACACGTGGCCGATCGCGACGACATGGCTGACGATTTCGATGCTCAACGACTGGCGCAGGTACTGCCTGGCTACCTCGCCGAGCGCCACCCGGGCGGCTGTCTCTCGCGCACTCGCGCGCTCGAGCACCGGCCGGGCGTCCTCGTACCCGTATTTCTGCATGCCGGCCAGATCGGCGTGACCGGGGCGGGGCCGGGTCAGCGGGGCGGCCCGCGCCTGATCCGCCAGCACGTCGGCCGTTACCGGGTCCGGCGACATCACCGTCTCCCATTTCGGCCATTCGGCGTTGGCGATCCGGATGGCCACCGGCGCGCCCAGGGTGCGGCCATGCCGGACCCCACCGGTGATCTCCACCTCGTCCTGCTCGAACTTCATCCGCGCTCCCCGGCCGTAACCGCCCCGGCGGCGGACCAGCGCGGCGGCGATATCGGCGGTGGTGACCTCGATCCCGGCCGGCAGCCCCTCACAGATCGCCACCAGCGCACGCCCGTGCGACTCCCCCGCGGTCAGCCAGCGCAGCATGGTGCCGATCCTCCCACGGGGGCGCGATGGATGACCGGAACCGGCGGGCGGCGCCTGGGCCGGGCGGGCGGCTCGACGGGCTGGGCGGGCGGCTCGACGGGCTGGGCGGGCGGCTCCACGGCCCGGGCGGTCGGCTTCACGGGCCGGGCGGTCGGCTTCACGGGCCGCCGACCGGGGGGGTGCCCGCAGGCTGGCCACCCGTGCTGACGGCCACTGTGATCCCGCGCCGTACCCGGGCGCCCCCGCCGGCCACGATGCGTTCCACGGCCCGCTGGATCGCCGCCTGGGCGTGGGCGTCGCCCGGCCCGTTCCCGCGGGCCAGCGTCACCGAGATGGTCAGGTCGCTGTCGCCGCCGCCCGGCAGCAGCGCGAACCCGGCGATCAGCGGCTCGCCGGCCAGCGCCGGGGCGGCCAGGGCCCGGACGTCCGGGTCGTCGTGCGGCGGCGGCGCCGGCCGTCCCTCCGCCAGCGCCGCCAGCCGGGCGCCGTCGACGGCGAACGGCACCGGGCCGGCGATGTCGATGACCACCGCGCTCGCCTCCTGCGCCCCGGCCTGCCAGACCTGGCGCGCGGTCACCGGCACCGGCCTGGCGTCGGGCCGCCACCCGGTCAGCGACGGCAGGCCGGTGAAGGCGAGCACGGCACGCCTGCCGTCGCTGCCGAGCAGGGTCGGCAGGGCCATCTCGCTGGTCTTCTCGCGGCGCAGCCCGCGCCCGGCCGCGCCCCCCGGGCCCGCGGCCGTGCCGTCCGCGGGTGCGGCCTCGGCCAGCACCGCAACGACCGGGACCAGCAGCCGGGCGCGGGCGAGCGCCGCCAGGGCGGCGTGCTCGCTGCCCCGGCCGGCCGCGAACGCGGCGAGGGCGCCGGCCACCTGGGGATCGGCGTCGCCGCGGTCGGTGGGATCACCAAGCCCGCCGGTGATCAGCTCAGGCACGGCTCAACCCTATGCGGCACCGGCCACGCCCGGCGGCCCGGGCGCACTGGCGGTCACCGTGGGTGGCGGATCGGGGCCGCCTGCCCCGCCCTGGGGCCCTGACCGGCGCACTCGGGCCGGAACCGGCGGGGCGCGGGTGAAGGCGCGGACCCAGGGTATGCGGGCACTCATCCCAAGCAGGTTGAGGGGGAAATGCCCATATGAGAGGCTTTTGAACTGCATCTCATACCAATCCCCAGAGGACTGAGTGACCCAGGCCGAACAGCCGTCCAGGACGATCGCGCCGGGAACGCCGCTGCAGAAGGTGATCCCGCCCCGCCTGGTCGAGCCGTACCTGAGCGGCCAGCGGTCGGTGATCGCTGGCTTTGTTTACCTCGCCCAGGACTCGGCCTTCCCCGACCCGGCAAGCTACTATGACGCCCTGGCCCTTGGCTACGAGGGTTCGGAGTTCAGCCCGGACATGGCGGAGATATGCGTCCTGCGGTGGCTGGCCCTGGACATGACCGAGTCCCTGCAGCCTCCGCCCGGGCCTACGGGGGACAGCTCAGCCAGTACCGTGCCCGAGTTCTACACGCTGCCGGTACCGATCCCGGTCGGCACCGAGATGTACCGGATCAGTTCCGGTGCTCAGGAATTCATCGCCCGCTACGACGGACAGGTATGGCTGCGTCCGGTAAGGGGGATATGAGCCATGCGGTACCGGCTGATGGCGACCTACCGCGGGGTGCCGTACGAGGTAGGCATGGGGCCGTCCAACTCCGACGTGGTCCTGTTCGCGGCCTGCCCGCCGCCGGAGGAACTCGGCTTCGAGCCGGCCACGGGGCACTGGCGCAAGCCGGTGATCCGGGCCCAGATCGACGCTCTGTGGGAGTCGCGGCCGGTCGGCATGTTCCGCGGCGAGCCCTGCATGGTGCTGGACGATCCCGGCGAACGGCTGCACATCGCCTATCTCGGTACCGACGCCGAACGGGCCACCAGCCTCGGTTACTGGCAAGTGGACCGGGGAGTCTTCGAACTGCTCACGCCGCGGGAAGAGGTGACTGAGCTCACCGAGGAGCGGGTGGAGAAGCCGCTGCGCTGGGGTGAACTGGCCGAGGCGACCGGGCCGATGGCGACCTACCCGTACGGCACGGCACCGTGGCCGGTCGCGGCGCCGCACGTGGGCGCCCCGCCGCTCCCGCCTTACGCTGCTGCCGCCGGGGAAACCATGCCCGGGGCCGGTGGCCCCCTCGACAATGCCGGAGCGGCCGACGTCGGGCCGGCCGATCCTCCTGCGGCCGAGGTCCCGCCCGCTGAGGTCCCGCCCGCTGAGGTCCCGCCTGCTGAGACCCTCGCAGCCGATGCCCCTGCGGTCGGCGTTCCGGTGACCGGTGTCCCGCCGGGGAAAACCCCGGTGAGCGACACCCCGCTGGCAGATGCCCTGATGGCCGAGACCCAGCGAGCACGCCGCAGGGCCGCCGCCCCACAGGCCAGCGCCCCGCTGGCCGATCGGCCCATGGCCGACAACCCCATGGCCGACCATCCAGCCGATGCCTCACAGGCCAGCGCGGCCCTAGCCGACCACCCGAACGGCGCCCCACCGGCCAGCGCCCCGCTGGCCGATCGGCCCATGGCCGACGACCCCATGGCCGACCACCCAGCCGGTGCCCCACCGGCCAGCCCGGCCCTGGCCGACGACCCCATGGCCGACCACCCAGCCGGCGCCCCACCGGCCAGCGCCCCGCTAGCCGATCGGCCCATGGCCGACGACCCCATGGCCGATGACCTGATGGCTGACCGCCCGGCCGGTGCGCCGCTGGCCACCGCCCCGCTGGCCGCCCCGCTGGCGGACGCCCCATCCGGTACACCGCGGGCCAGCGTCCCGCTCGCCAGCGTGTCGCCGGAAACCGTCGCTCCCGCCCCGGTCCCGGTGCCATCGGCCGTCTCCGCCGCCCCAGCCGACCACGCTCAGGCGGCTACAGGCAGCTGGCCGACGTACCCCAGCGCGGGGCCGGACCCCTACTCCGGCCCCATCCCGGCCGGGGACGCACTGTCCTACCCGGAAGAGGACGACCCGCCGGGCCTGCCGGTCCCGCCTGGCTTCTATGACCCGCCGGAAGCCGCCCTGGCCGGCATCGCGCCCGTGGGCGACATGGGCGGCCGGGCGGCGCGGAGGCAGCGGGTGCCGACCCGGGAGATCTTCTGCGAACTCGCCGACCTCGCATCCATCCCGCGGGCCGCATATGCGCTGGAAACCGAGACCGACGGGGCCATCTGCCTGCTCCCGACGCCGGACGGATTCGACGTCTTCATCGCGGCGGACGGCGCCAGGCACGAACTCCGCTCCTTCGCCGAAGAGGAAGCGGCCTACTTCTACCTGTTCGGCGTGCTGGCGGCCGACGCCATCCGCAGCGGCGCGCTGGCGCCCACCGTCACCATGGCCAACCCGCACGGCGGCCCGGCGTAGGCACGCCGGGGAACCCGGGATGCCTGGCCCCCGGCCCGGCAGCGGCTTGCCCACCTTCCACTGAGCGGTAACATCACACGCTGAACTGTGGCATCCGTCACACCAGTGGGCCGGAAAGCGTCCTGCATACGTGGTGGACAGGATGCCAGGGGTGGTTTCGTGGGCAGATGGTTCAAGAATTCCGCCCACATATCAGACTCGGGCGGATATCGTTCAATAGCCGGCGGGGCTGACGGTCCCCCGCTCCCCAAGCAGCCCCGCCGGCGCTTTCAGCTCCGGCCCCGGGGACCGTGGGCCCGCGTGGTGGGCGAGGAGCCCGGTGCGGCCAGGAGCGGCCCGGGCCGCCACAATGGGTGTCATGATCACCGCAGCGCATCCCGGGATGCGAGCAGCCCCGGCCCACCAGTCATGATCCCCCTCACCGGCAGCCAGTACCCGATCGGCGCGGGAGCCTATTCGGCCGTTATCACTGAGCTCGGAGCCGGTCTGCGTGAGCTGATCTACCAGGGAGAACACGTGATCGCGGGCTACCAGCCCGACGAGCTCCCACCCGGCGCGGCGGGCCAGCTGCTCACGCCCTGGCCCAACCGCATCGATGGGGGCCGTTACTCGCTGGGCGGCGCTAGCCACCAGCTTGACCTGAGCGAACCCGCGAACGGCAACGCGATCCATGGCCTGACCAGGTGGATGCCGTGGGCCGCCGTGCGCCACAGTGCCGAAGCTGTGCTGCTGCGCACCGTGGTACTCGGCCGGGCGGGCTATCCGTTCTGCCTGGAAATGGACGCCGAATACCAGCTCAGTGAGGAACACGGGCTGCAGGTGAGCATTACCGCCCGCAACATCGGTTCCCGGCCGGCGCCGTACGGTACCGGTTCACATCCCTACCTCGACGCGGGCGCGCCAGCCGTGGACGAGTGCACGCTCAGCCTGCCTGCGGCGCGCTGGCTGCCCACCGACAATCGTGGCATCCCGGCCGGCGAGGCGCGGGACGTGACGGGCACCGACGCCGACTTCCGCGCCGGCCGGCCGATCGGGAACGTGGTCCTGGACCATGCGCTCACCGGGCTGTCCCGTGACGGGCTGGGCCGGGCCTGGGCCCGGCTGGCCAGCGGCAGCACCGAGGTCGCCCTCTGGGCGGGCCAGGGCTACCACTGGCTGCAGGTGTTCACCGGCGACACGCTGGATGCCACCCGCCGGCGCCGCGCGGTGGCCGTCGAGCCCATGACCTGCCCGCCGAACGCCTTCGCCACCGGCACCGACCTGATCAGCCTGGACCCGGGCGACAGCGTCACCCACGTCTGGGGAATCGAGGTGAGCAGGCGCTAGGCCGGGACATGGCGGGACGCGCCCGCAGGTGACCGGCTAACGGGGCACAGGCGGCTGACCGGCGCCGGGGCTGCCGGACGCTGGCGCCGTGCCCGCCGCCACCAGTAGCCGGCTCACCCGAGCCAGGTCCTCCGGCGTATCGACGTCGTCGGGGCGGCCGATGTCGCCGCACTCCACCGCCGTGACCCGGTCCGGGTGGGCCTGGAGGTAGGGGCGGGCGCCGACGTCGCCGGCGGCCAGGGCCAGCACACCGGCCCACTCGTCCCTGGCCAGCAGGACAGGGTTCCGTGGCCTGCCGTCGTAGGATGCGACGGCGATCCCGGCGCCATCCAGGTACGCCGCGATCAGCCGCCGGACCACGCCGGGACCGATGAGAGGCTGGTCCACCAGGGCGACCACGGCGGCTGCGCACGCATCAGGCAGCGCCCCGAGCCCCGCCGCCAGCGAGGAGCCCATGCCGGACCGCCAATCCGGATTGTGCACGGTGATCACACCCAGCAGCGGCACGTCCACCGCGCCCGTCACCACCACGACCGGGGCGGTCCCGCCATCCCGCAGCAGCGCCACCCCCCGGTCGACGAGGCGGGTCCCGGCCACCTCGACCAGCGCTTTCGGGCCGCCGAGCCGGCTGCCTTCACCCGCGGCGAGCAGGACCCCGGCGATCTGGTTCCTCACGCCCCAAACGCTACGTGCACCCGGTGCCGGCGGCCACGTATTTCATGATCGCCGCGACGTGGCCCCGGTCCGGCACCCGCAAACCGGACAGACCGCCCACCGCAGGGACGTCCGACCCGTGCCGCGCCGGGTGACCGGGAGCGGCGGGCCGAGGAGCAGCGCGGCTGCTGGGTCAGCTGTGGTGACTGTGGTGAATGCGGCCGGAGGTGTCGGTGAGGGGCTGGCCGGAACCGCCCCAGCGCAGCTGGATGAGCTCCGCCGCGACCGACACCGCCGTCTCCTCGGGGGTCCTGGCCCCCAGATCCAGGCCGATCGGGGAGCGCAGCCGCGCCAGCTCGTCCTCGGTCAGCCCGGCCTCGCGCAGGCGCGCGAGCCGGTCGTCGTGGGTCCGCCGGCTGCCCATGGCGCCGATGTAACCGGCCGGGGTGCGCAGCGCCACCTCCAGCACCGGCACGTCGAACTTGGGGTCATGGGTAAGCACGCAGATCACGGTGCGCGAGTCGATCGGCGCCTGGGCCAGGTACCGGTGCGGCCAGTCGACGATCACCTCGTCCGCGTCCGGGAACCGGGCGTGGGTGGCGAAGATCGGCCGCGCATCGCAGACCGTGACCCGGTAGCCGAGGAACTTCCCGGCCCGCGCCACCGCGGCGGCGAAGTCGATCGCGCCGAAGACCAGCATCCGCGGCGGCGGGGCGAAGGACTGGACGAACACCGACAGGTCGTCGAGCCGGCGTTCGCCGTGCTCGCCGTAGTGCCGCACGCCGGTCAGCCCCTGCGCGAGCATGCCGCGCGCATCGTCGTCGACTGCCTCGTCGAGCCGGTCGCCAGCGCCGAGGGTGCCGGTGGCGGTGTCGGCCCGGATGATCCGGCGGGCGCCGAGCAACCCCGGGCCGGAGATGACCGTCGCCACCGCGACCGGCACCTCATCCCGGATGGCGGCCGCCACGTCGCCGAGCCCGGGGAAGCGCTCCTTGCTGACCGGCTCGACGAACAGCTCGATGATCCCACCGCAGGTGAGCCCGACGTCGAACGCGGCGTCGTCGCTGATGCCATAGGTCTGGAGCACCGGCTGTCCGGTCTCGCACACCTCTCGCGCCAGTTCGTACACGGCGCCTTCCACACAGCCGCCGGACACGCTGCCGACGACCTCACCGCCGCCGGAAACTGCCAGTGCCGCCCCCGGGTCGCGCGGGGCGCTGCGGAAGGTGTTCACGACGGTCGCCAGGCCGAAGGTCTCCCCCGAGTCCCACCACTTCGTGATCTGGTCCAGAATGTCGCGCAAGACCCTCTCACCTCACGATTTCCCGGCGGCCCCGCCTGCCGCAGCCCGCGGGGCCATCCCGGGTGTCTCCCGGCAGGATGACACAGCCCTTCTGGGGCAAACCAGCCCCACAGCATCACCATTCCCGCTGACTAGCGGGCCGACGCATCGCGGGGCGCACCGGCACCGGCCGTCATCACTCGACGATCTTGGAAATCGGGATCTCGAGTATGTCCCTGGCGCCCGCCGCCTTCAGGGCGGGGATCAAGGTGTTGACCCCACGTTTGGGCACCACCGCCTCGACCGCGTTCATGTCGTCCCTGGCCAGCGCCGTGATCGTCGGCGAGGACATGCCGGGGAGCATTTTCGTTACCGCCTGCAGCCGCTGCGCGGGCACGTTGAGCTTGAGCAGCACGTTGCCCCGGGCCCGGATCGCGCCCTGCAGCAGAACGGCGATGTCCTCCATGGCGGCCCGCTTGTCCGCATCCGCGTAGGCGTCGGTGTTGGCCACCAGCTCGGTGTAGCTGGTGAGCAGCGTGTCCAGGATCCGCAGGCCGTTGCGCCGGAGCGAGGAGCCGGTCTCGGTGAGGTCGACGATGGCGTCGACGATGTCCGGGACCTTGGCCTCGGTGGCGCCGTGCGAGGGGATCACCATCGCCTTGACCCCGTTCGCCTCCAGGTACCGGCTCGTCATGGCGGGCAGCTCGGTCGAGATCCGCACGCCCTCGGGCAGGTCGGTGACCGACCGCCAGGGCGCGCCCTCGGGCACCGCGAGCACCACCCGCACCGGGTCGGCGGTCGCCTTGGAGTACTTCAGCTCGCCGAGAGACGCGACCCCGGCACCGGTTTCGGCGATCCAGTCGCGGCCGGTGATGCCGAGGTCGAACAGCCCCCGCTCGATGTAGGACGGGATCTCCTGCGGCCGCAGGAAACGCACCCGGTCGATGCGGGGGTCATCGATCGACGCGTGGTAGTCGCGGTCGGAGGAACGGCGGACGGTCAGGTCCGCCGCGTCGAAAAGCTCCAGGGTGGCCCGTT
Organism: Streptosporangiaceae bacterium; assembly: GCA_035473755.1. GTDB lineage: Bacteria > Actinomycetota > Actinomycetes > Streptosporangiales > Streptosporangiaceae > UBA9676. The sequence continues at coordinate 495 of DATINY010000160.1, read as the reverse complement.
CCAGCGAGCCTTTGGGGAGAACAAGGGAGAGCACGGCAGGCAGCCTTTCATCGACGGGTGAGCGTGGCGCGGCGCGGCTCCGCGTCCCGGGCCGGGCGAACGCTTCAATGTCGCGGCCGGCCCGCTCCCCCGGGGGCGCCGTCGCGGGCTCCGTTCTCGCGCAGCGAGCGGAGGGCGAGCGCGGTGTCCAGAGCTGCCACCACGGCCTCCCATCCCTTGTCCTCGGTGCTGCCGTCAAGCCCGCACCGTGCCCGGGCCTGCTCCAGGGTGTCACAGGTCAGCACCCCGTTACCAACCGGCGTCCGGGCGTCGAGGGCGACCCTGGTGAGCCCGTAGGTAACGGCCTCGCAGACATACTCGAAATGGGGCGTGCCGCCCCGGATCACCGCGCCGAGGCAGGCGACGGCGTCGTGGCGGGCGGCCAGCTCGGCCGCCACCACGGCCAGCTCGGCCGCACCCGGCACCCGGATCACCGTCGGGTCATCGACTCCGCAT
>DATINY010000159.1:0-9212 GCA_035473755.1 Streptosporangiaceae bacterium | reverse complement strand
CTGCGCCGAAAACCCCGGCGAAGTACGGCAGATGACCGGCCAGCTCCGGGCCGGGCTGCACGCGGCCCTGGATGACCTGCGCGCCCTGGCCCGCGGGATCTACCCGCCGCTGCTGGCCGACCGGGGACTGCGGGCAGCCCTGCAGGCGCAGGCCAGCAAGGCCCCGCTGCCGGTGCTGGTCGAGGCGGACGGGATCGGGCGCTACCGGCGGGACGCCGAGGCGGCCGCGTACTTCTGCATCCTGGAGGCGCTGCAGAACGTCGCGAAGTACGCGCGGGCCTCCCGGGCCACCGTGGCCCTGTCCTGCCCGGACGGCCACCTCGAGTTCGCTGTCGCCGACGACGGCGACGGCTTCGACCCCGCGAAGGCCACGCACGGCACCGGCCTGCAGGGCATGGCCGACCGGGTGGCCGTGGCCGGCGGCACCCTCCGCGTCGACTCCACGCCGGGGTCCGGCACCACCATCAGCGGCACGCTGCCCGTGGCCGAGCTGGCCCAGGCCCACGGTCAGAGGTAGAGCCCGCCGCCCTCGCCCTCCCTGGCCATCCACTCCACGGCCAGCACGCCGACCGGGTCGAACACGTTCCAGCCGTCCTCGTGCGAGGTCTCAACGAGCCCGTCCGGGCGGAGCCGCACGCTGAGCAGGGGATGCTTCTCGTCGTTGATGGCCCACCGGTTGCCCGTCCCCTGGAACGCGAGCCGCACCTGCCCGGCCTTGCCGATCACCGGCTCGAGCAGCTCGGTGATTACCTTGCCGTCCACAGCGCCACCTTACGTCGCGGGTCAAGAGGCAGGCTCCCGCCGCTGCCTCGCGGCCCGAGCCCACCGGTCGCCGGCCCGGTCCCCATGAGGCCGGCTAGGCCAGCAGCTCGGTCACCAGCTCGGGCGGCAGGCCGTGCGTCTCGTGCAGGTACCTGAGGTCCGCCTCGCCCAAAGGCCGGCCGGGGCGGAACCGCGCCAGGACCTTGCGGCCGCGGCTCACCAGCCCGGCGAACCGCCGCTCCTCACCGCGGATCACGTCGCCGACGGGCCCGGTGCCTCCCTCCTGCCCGAACTGCCCGAGCGTGTGCTCGATCAGTGGGACCGGCAGGTCGTTCAGCGTCATGGTGTCGTCGGTGCGCCACAGCACGGTGAGCGCGCGCCGCAGCAGCCGCCGCAGTACGTAGCCCCGGCCGGTGCTGGACGGCCTGACGCCGTCGCCGATGATCACGATGCTGGCGCGCAGATGGTCGGCCAGCAGGCGCAGCGACCGCTGGTCGGGCCGCCACAGGCCGGGCAGCGTGTCCATCCAGGGCGAGAAGACATCGGTGCCGAACACCGACGGGCTGCCCTGCAGGACCATCAGCAGCCGCTCCAGGCCCATCCCGGTGTCCACGTTGCGCTGCGGCAGCGGCTCGACGCGGCCGTCGGTGTGCCGCCGGTAGCGCATCGTCACGTGGTTCCAGAGCTCCATCCAGCGCTCCTCGGTGCCGGGCGTGCCCTGCGACGGGCCGTCACCGGTCCAGACGAACAGCTCCGAGTCGGGGCCGCAGGGGCCGGTCGGGCCGTTCGACCACCAGTTGTCGCCGGTGGTCAGCTCGGCCGGCACACCGAGCTCGGTCCAGGTTCGCAGCGATTCGGTATCGGGGCCCACCTGGTCATCGCCACCGAACACGGTGGCATGCAGACGGTCCTTGCCGATGCCGAAGCCGTCGGTCACCAGCTGGTAGCCCCAGCGCAGGCTCTGCGGCCCCTCGTAGTCGCCCAGCGACCAGGAGCCGAGCATCTGGAACACGGTCAGGTGGCGGTCATCGCCGACCTCGTCCAGATCGGTCGTGCGCAGGCAGCGCTGCAGGCCGGCCAGCCGTTTGCCCCGCGGATGCGGCAAGCCCTCCAGGTACGGGGTCAGCGGGTGCATCCCGGAGGTGGTGAACAGCACCGGGCCGCCGTCCGGCGGCACCAGTGAGCTGCCCTGCACCACCCGGTGGCCCCGCTCCTCGAAGAAGTCAAGGAACGTGCGGGTCGTCTCGGTCACGTTCATGGCATGGATCCCTTCTTGTTGCGGGGACCAGAAAGGGACCGCAGGGCCACGAGTGGATCGACGTCATGCACCGGCGGACCGCTTCCGGTCGCCAGCGAATGAGGAAATGAGGTCAGGCAGCGGCAACCGGCGAGCTCATAGCTCGCGCGGCCGCGCAGGTAAAGCTGACCTTCATGCCCTCACTATAGGCGCGGCACTCCGGCGTCCCCAACGGCTTTTCCGGCGGGCGCGGAAAACAGGCCGATGGCGTAGCAGGCCAGCGCGACCGCGAAGGCCAGCGCCATCCCGATGGAGTAGCCGTCGGTGAGCTTGTCGGTGAAGCCCGATCCGAAGAAGGCGGCGAGCAGGATAGCCACCAGCCCGGCCGCCGAGGTGACGATGATGGCCGCGTTCCTGGCCATGATCGACCTCACCAGGACGAAGATCGCGGCGAGGATCAAGAATATCCCGAGCGCGGCGTGGAGCGCCAGCAGCACGCCGTTGCCGAACCATGAGGCGTGACCGGGATGGCCCGCGGCCGGCAGGGTGACGTACAGATTGACGCCCATGCCGAGGGCGAACTGGACGATCAGCACGATCAGGATGGCCAGATTGGCCTGCCGCAGGCCGGCCTGGCGGGATTCTGTCCTCTGCTTCTGCGTGGATGGCGGGGCTGCCGCCGGTGTGCTTGTCATGTCCTCTCACCTCCAGTCACCGGCAGCGTGCGGCACCGAGCTGGGAGCAAGGCGACGCGTGCCAGGTGACCCCGGGAACCATGTCTCACCTTCAGCCCACGCTAGTCGTGCCGGGCACGCCGTCACCGGCGGGGTCGCGGGCTAGCGGGCCGGCTGCTCACACTGATCAGGCGCGTTCCACCGCGAACAGGTGCCACCGTTCCGGGACACCCTTGAGGCGGTGGCTGCCCCGGTCGGCGAAGCCGATGCCCGAGCCGAGGACGAGCGTCTGTACCGTGCCGGTGACCAGTACCTCGCTGGCGCGGGCCAGGGCCGCGACCCGGGCTCCGACGTGGACCGCCAAACCGGTGACCGCCTGGCCGTGGCGTTCCACTTCGCCGGTGTGCAGGCCGGCCCGGATCTCGATGCCGAGTTCGCGCACGGCATCGCGGATGGCGCAGGCGCAGCGGATGGCCCGGGCCGGGCCGTCGAAGGTGACGAAGAACCCGTCGCCCGCGGTGTCGACCTCGACGCCGCGGAACCGCGCCAGGCACCGCCGGACCCGCGCGTTATGGTCCTCCAGCAGGTACCGCCATCGCCGGTCACCGAGCCGCCCGGCCGTGTCCGTCGAGCCGACGATGTCGGTGAACAGAACGGTGGCCAGGCTCCGCTCAGACTCTGCGGCGCCGCGCACGCCGGTGAGGAACTCCTCAAGCTCCTCAAGCACGGCATTGGCGTCCGCCAGGTACGGCAGGACATCCTCGCCGGGCAGCAGGACATGTTTGGCATGGGGGATCTGGCTGGCCGCGAGCAGGCTCGAGGCCTGGTCGTGGTAGGTCTTGCCTCGTTCGAGCACCAGCGTGGGGGCCTGGATGGCGGGCAGGATCGGGGCCGGGTCGAAGGTGAGCGCCCACTGCACCAGGCCGGCCGCCGCCGCCGGTGTCGCCGAGTAGACCTCCCAGCGCCGCCACCAGGACCGGAACCGCTCGTCATGGGCGTAGGAAGGCGCCAGCACCTCCGCCAGCACACCGTGCCGCCAGCCCGCTTCGATCTTGGCCGAGAGGATTTCCGCCACCCGCGGGTCGGGGGTCAGCGTCTCGGGCTGACCGGCCAGGGATCTGAGCCAGAGCCCGCCCAGGACCAGCGCCGACACCCGGTCCGGGTAGGTGGCCGCGAACATGGCCGCCATGAAGGCCCCGTCGGCCCAGCCCGCAACACACGCCCGGGTGGACCCGGCCGCGTCCATGACGGCGATGATGTCGTCGACCTGCTGTTCCAGCACTGGCACACCCGGCACGGGGTCGGACATGCCGGTGCCGCGCTTGTCGAACATGATCACCCGGCGGTAGCTGGCCAGCCGGTCGAGGAAGGCCGCGTATTCGGGCAGCTCCCACGCCATCTCAAGGTGGGATGGCAGCCCGGGGATGGCGACCATGTCCTCCCCCGCACCAAAGACCTGGTACGCGAGGTCAATGTCACCCGACCGCACGAAGCGCGTCTGCGGGCTCTCGGCCATCTCCCATCAGCCCTCTGTCTCAAGCTACCCGCCGAGGCCGGCTTGTCACGGTTCTGCGCCCCCGGAACCGGGACGGCGTCGCTCCCCTGCAGGCCGCGCCGCTCAACGGCCGGCCCGGCGCGCCCGGTGGGCGGCCATGGCCTGCCGGTGGTCCACGATGGGCTCCGGGTAGCCCCGCGCGCGCCGCGCGGGCGGGCCGGGGTCGTGGATGTCCGGGGCCGGGAGCCCGGCGAGTTCGGGCACCCACCGGCGGATGTAACCGCCGGCGGGGTCAAAGCGCTTGCCCTGCCGGGTCGGGTTGAAGATCCGGTGACGGTTAGTGTCGGTCCCGGTGCCGGCGACCCATTGCCAGTTCAGCTGGTTGCAGGCCACGTCGGCGTCCACCAGGTGCCTCATGAAATGGGCGGCACCGGCCCGCCAGTCGACGCCCAGATCATTGGTCAGGAACGAGGCGGCGATCATGCGGGCCCGGTTGGGCAGGAAGCCTTCCCCGGCGAGCTGCCGCATGGCCGCGTCCACGGCCGGGTAGCCGGTCCGGCCCTCTTGCCAGGCGGCGAGCGCTTGGGGGTCATCGCGCCAGTGGCCGCCGCGGTCCCGGTAGTCGCGCCACGCGGCGTCGGGCCTGGCGGCGAGCGCCTGGTGGAAGAAGTCCCGCCAGGCGAGCTGGCGGACGAAGGCGCCACCGCCGGGGCGGGCGCTGATCTCGGCCGCGAGGGCGAGCGGGGAGAGGCAGCCGAAATGCAGGTAGGCGGAGAGCCGGGAGGTGGCGTCGGCCGCCAGATCGTCCCGGCGATCCTCATATCCGGCCAGCTGGGCGGCGGACCAGCGCCGCATCCGGGCGAGGCCCTCCGACTCACCGCCGCGCGCCGCCACCGCGGCGGGCGGCGCCGTGGACAGCTCAGCCAGCCGGGGAAGCCGCCCAGCGCTGATGCCCTCGGGCAGCGTGATCCGGGCCGGGGCGGCCACCCGGCGCCGCCAGGCTGCGGCCAGCCACCGCCGGTAGTAGGGCGTGAAGACCTGGTATGGCCCGCCGCCCGGCCCGCGGACGGCGGCGGGCTCGACCGCGGTGATCCCGGGATGGCGCACGACCGTGACCCGGGCCCCGGCGGCGTCCCGTTCCAGCTGCCCGAGCCGGGAGGCGGCGTAGCCCGAGACGTCGTCGGCGACGTGGATGCGGCCCGCCCCCGCCGCCTGCGCCGTCGCGAGCACCGTTTCGGCCCACGGGCCCGCCCGCAGCACCAGCGCCCCGCCCGCGTTCCGCAGGCCGGAGTCGAGGTCGCGGAGCGAGTCGAGCAGGAAGCCGAGCCGGTTCGCGTGCGCGCTGGCCCGGCGCAAGATCGCCTCGTCCAGCACGAACAGCGGGACCATGGCGGGCGCCCTCGCGGCCGCGGCCAGCGCCGGGTTGTCGGCCAGCCGCAGATCGCGGGTGAACACCATCACCGAAACGGTCACGCCGTCACCCCGCCCGCACCGGGCTGCGGATGCCGAACGATACGCGCCGCGCACCTGCTGCCCACGTCACTCGCCAGGAACGCTGGGCACCGCCAGGCGCTCGGCGGACTCGATGCGGTCCCAGAGCAGCCGGGCGGCGCCGGGAGCCTCGTGGGTCCGCGGAAGCCGGTATTCGGCCCGCGGGCGCCGGTCATGCCAGAACCGGCCGCTGCCGAGCCGGGCCGGGCCGGCGGTGGCGAGCCAGACGACCGTGTCGGCGCCCTCGCCGGGCGTACGCAGCAGGGGCCACATGACCCGGTGGAAGCGGGGCAGCGCGGCGGCGATCCCGGGGGTGTCCACCCAGCCGGGGTGCATCGCGTGGAAGGCGACCCCGGTCCCGGCGAGACGCCGCGCCCATTCCCGGCTGAGCGCCACCTGGGCTCGCTTGGCCCGGGCGTACGCGGTGACGCCGCGGTACCCGCGCGCGGTCATCTGCCACGCTGCCGGGTCGAGCCGCTGCGTGTACAGGCCGGCCGACGAGACGGTGATGACCCGTGACCGGCCGGCCGCCCGCAGCGCCGGCAGGAGCAGGCTGGTCAGCAGGAACGGGGCGATCACCTGCCCGGCGGCGGTGAGTTCGGTCCCGGCGTCGTTGACCCGGTAGCTGGCGTGCATGGCGCCCGCGTTGTGGATGAGCACGTCCAGCCGGTCATGGATGCTGAGGTACTCGGCGGCGAAGGAACGGACCGAGCTGGGCTCGTTCAGGTCGGCCAGGCCGTAGCTGACCCGGCGGCTGCCCGACGCGGCGGCGATCCGCTCGCACGCCGCGGCGGCCCGGCCGGGGTCACGGGCGAGGAAGTGCACGGCCGCGCCGAGCCGGGCCAGCCCGGTGGCGGCGGCGTGGCCGATCCCGGAGGTGGCGCCGGTGATGACGACGGCCCGCCCGTCGAGCCGGGCCGGGGCGCAGGTGAACTCGGGCAGCAGCCGGGACCGGGCGGCCAGCCCGATCCGGGAGAAGCTGCCGATGACGCTCGCCTCCAGCAGGGCGTCCACCGCCCGCGCCACGGGGATCATGGCCGGGGCACCGGGGGTGCGGACAGCGCCTGGGCCAGGCCCGCCGCGGCGCGGTCACCGACGGCGCGGAATCCGGGCCGCAGCAGGCCGTCGAGCAGCCGGAGCGGGCCACGCAGCCGGACGCTCGCCTCGTAGCTGACCGTGGCGCCGTCCCCGTCGGCCGCCACCGTGATCCGGTCGGTGGCCCGCAGGAGCGTGCTGGTGGCCGCCAGCACCACCTCACGGCCGGGCACGAGCGTGACCACCTCGTAGGTCAGCGCGAGGTGCCGGCGCAGGAACGGCACGATCAGCCGGAACCGGGTGCCGGGCCGGACCGGGCCCGGGTCCAGCTGCCCGGCGGAGATCACACCCGGGTCCCATTCCGCCGCGTTGCTGAACGTGGCGAGGTAGCCGAACGTGTCCGGGGCCGGGCGGCGCGAGGCGACGGTTGCCAGGTAGCGGGCCATGATCGGATCCTTCCTGTCAGGCGGGAGCCGGCTGCCGCGCGCCGGGCTTGTGGGCGTCCCTCGCGAGCCGGATGAGGTCGTGGAGGCTGTCGCCCGGGCGGCCGGCCAGGGCGAGCGGGCGGGGTTCGGCGGCGGCGGCGTCCCGGGCGGCGAACCGGGCGCGCCGGGCGCCTTGCGGGGTGGCGGAGGAGAAGACGACCAGGTCCGCGCGCACGGCGGCCGCGAGCCGGGTGACCTCGGCCACCGGCAGGTCGGTGGCCAGATGGTGCACGAGCCAGCGGTCCTCGCGCAGGCACGCGGCCGCCATCAGCGCGGGCAGGCCGTGCCGCTCACCGGGCGGGGTCGCCACCACCGCCCGCCCGCGCGGCCGGCCGCCGGGCTGGCCCGAGTGCGCGGCGATCAGCCGCTCGCAGATCGCGCTCGCGCGGTGCTCCTGCGCGATCGTGACCCGCCCGGATGCCCAGTCGTCCCCGATGCGGCGCAGCGCCGGGGCGATGACGCGCTCGCACAGATCGATGAGGGCGACCCCGGCCGCGAGCCTGTCCAGCCAGTGGCGTGCGTGGGTCTCCTCGCCGGCCGTGATCGCCGCGTACAGCTGATCCGCCTGCGCCGGCCAGTCCCGCACCCCGACCTGCCGGCCGGGCGGGCGGCCCCGCCGCCGCCGTTCGGCGAGCGCCCGCACGTCCGCCTCCTCGACCTCATAGCCACGCCCGAGCTTGCGGGCCGGCAGCGAACCCTGCCGGACCCACAGGTAGGCCGTCTGGTAGTGGACGCCCAGCTCGTCGGCGGCCTCACGTAGCTGCATCGGTGCTCCGGGTTCGGCTGAGTCCGTGGTTCGTCCCGGGCCCTGGAGGCCCCGGGTTAGTCCCGGATCTATTTTAGTGTATTTTAGTATTGTTTTCTAGCGGAACGCGAGAGGAGACCGCGGTGCCGCATGGTACGGGGGCGGAACGGCCGCGGGCGGCCGTGGTGGGGAGCGGCGTGGCCGGCCTGACCGCCGCGTATCTGCTGCAGCGCGCCTATGACGTCACGCTCTACGAGGCGGATGACCGGCTGGGCGGCCATGCGCACAGCCACGACATCGCCGCCGATGACGGCCCGCTGGTGACCCTCGACAGCGGCTTCATCGTTCACAACGCGCACGCGTACCCGAGCCTGCTGCGGCTGTTCGGCGAGCTCGGGGTCGGCACCCGCGACAGCGACATGAGCATGTCGGTGCGGTGCGAGGGCTGCGGCCTGGAATATGCCGGGTCCCGCGGCCCGCACGGGCTCTTCCCCGCGGCCGGCTCCCTGGCCCGGCCGGAGTACCTGGCCATGCTCGCCACCATCCCGGCCTTCTACGCCGGCGCCCGGCGGCTGCTCCGGACGCCCGGTCAGGACGCGCTGACGTTCGGTGAGTTCCTGGCGCGCGGACGGTACCGGCGCTACTTCGTGAGCCACTTCGCGGTTCCGCTGGTGGCGGCGGTGTGGTCGTGCCCGCCGGCCGACGCGCTGGGCTACCCGGCGCGGTACCTGTTCGAGTTCCTTGGCCACCACGGGATGCTCTCGGTCGGCAGGTCAGCCGGGTGGCGCACGGTGGTGGGGGGATCGCGGGAATACGTCGAGCGGATCGCCAAGCAGCTGACGTCTGTCTGCTGCGCCGTGCCGGTCCGGGCCATCAGGCGGGTCACGGGCGGCGTGGAGATCCGTACCGGCGACGGCGGCGCCAGCCGGTTCGCCCGGGTGGTGGTGGCCACCCACCCGGATCAGGCCCTGCGCCTGCTGGATCCGCCTACCCGGGCGGAGCGGGAGGTTCTCGGGGCCTTCCGCTACAGCAGCAGCCAGGTCTGCCTGCACACCGACGCGCGGCTTCTGCCGCGGTCACCCGCCGCCCGGGCCTCCTGGAACTACCTGCTGCCCGGCTGCGCGGGGAGGGCCGGGCAGGTCACGGTCAGCTATCACCTGAACCGGTTGATGGGCCTGACCGGGGAGGCGGACTACCTCATCACCCTCAACGCCGCCGGGCGGGTGCGGCCCGGCCGCGTCCTCGCGCGCATGACCTATCGCCACCCGCTGTACACCGCCGGGTCGGT
>DATINY010000158.1:0-3152 GCA_035473755.1 Streptosporangiaceae bacterium | reverse complement strand
CGCCCGGGCGCCGGTGGCGTCCGCGCAGCTCCACAGCGACGTGGCCACGGTCAGGCGGGCCATGGGCCAGGCGTGCCGCCTGCCCGCCAGGTGCGCCGCCATAGCCTTGCCCGCGTCCGCCCTGGCTCCCGCGCGGACGGCGATGACGAACGCGCTCGACGTCTTCGGCTGGATGGATGTGGTCAGCAGCAGGCTGCGCCGGCGCGGCGAGCAGGCCGCCCGCTCCTAGCGGAGCCGGGGACGGAGGGCTTACCTGTCCCCTTGCTGGCGACGGCGCCAGCGCTCTTCCAGCCGCTCCATGAACCCGGTTCCGCCGGCCTGCCCGCGCTGGTCCTTGCGGGACGCCCGTCCCCGGCGCTGGCCCCGCGCACCGCCCCCGGCTGGGCCGCGGCTCACGCCCGCGGCGCGCCCGGTGGCGGCACCGCCCATGTGACGCCAGCTCGTCAGCGCCCACATGGCACAGGCCAGCATGACCACGAAGCCGCCGACACCCACAAAGATGACCTTGGAAACCACACCGGCCAGCAGCAGGCCCACTCCGAGCAGGAACCCGATCGCGGCATAGACCACCCGCCGCTTGTAGTGGATCTTCGGGTCTCTTGCGCGCACGGCCTGCGCAAGCTTCGGATAGTCGGCATAGAGCGCCTGCTCGATCTGCTCGAGCTGACGCTGCTCGTGCTCAGAAAGCGGCACAGCGCCTCCCATGAACCTCACGCGCGGGGACAGGTGCGATGACGTCCATCTCACGGTCCTGATGCACTCCACAATACGAGTGCTGCCACATCCTGGGAAAGAGCAGTGAGAGTGCAAAGGGAAGCTGAACCGGCGATGTTGCCGCCCGTCGCCCTCGCGCGCCCCAGGTGACACCAGATCTCGTATTGCCCACGTCACGCACCGTAACTTTACTCGTTCAAACGGCTGTTCAAGCGGAGTTTACCTCCGAGCACCGCTGCCGGCTACGGCGCAGGTGAGCGATCCGGTCCGGCCGGTGCCTGCGGGCCTGCCTCCTCGCCGTGCCGGACGAGCACGGCCGGGCGGACCGAGTCTGGCCCGAACCGGCCGGCGATCCGGTCCACCGCCTGCTCGGCGTCACGCCAGGAGGCAGGCTGCTCGCCCAGCGCAAGCTGGGTGGCCGACCTGGCGGCGGGGACGAGGCCCGCGGCGCGCACCCCGACCAGCCGCAGCCTGGCCCGCGGGTCAAGGCCCGCCGCAGCGTACAGGTCGCAGGCGGTGGCATAGATCTTGCGGGCCACATCGGTGGGCTCGGGCAGGGTGCGCGAGCGGGTGATGGTGGTGAAGTTGGCGAGCCGCAGCTTCACCACGATGGTCCTGGCCACGGAGCCACCCGCCCGCAGGCCGCGTGCCGTCCGCCCGGACAGCCGGAGCAGCTCCCGGCGGATCACCTCGGGGTCGTCGACATCGGTGCTGAAGGTCTCCTCCGCCCCGATGCTCTTGTCCGGCATGCCGGGGATCACCGGGCGCTCGTCGCGCCCCCAGGCGAGCGCGTACAGGTGCGCGCCGACCGCCTGGCCAAGCTCGCGCTGCAGGACCGCCAGCGGGGTGTGCGCGATGTCGGCCACGGTCCGCAGGCCGAGCCGGGCCAGGGCGTGCCCGGTCTGCTCCCCCACGCCCCACAGCGCGGCCACCGGCAGCGGGTGAAGGAAGCCGAGCACCTCGCCGGCCGGGACGACGAGCAGCCCGTCCGGCTTGCACCGGGCCGACGCCAGCTTGGCCACGAACTTGCAGTTGGCCACCCCCACCGAGCAGGTGAGGCCCTGCTGCTCGAGGATGCTGGCCCGGATCAGCTCGGCGACCCGGGTGGGACGGCCCAGCCGCCGGATGGCGCCGGAGACGTCGAGGAACGCCTCGTCGAGTGACAGCGGCTCCACCTCGGGGGTCACCGACCGGAAGACCGCCATGACCTCGGCGGACGCGGCGGAGTACGCCCCGCGCCGGGGCGCGACGAAGACCGCCTGCGGGCATAGCCGGCGCGCCCGTGTCACCGGCATCGCCGAACGGACCCCGAACTCGCGGGCCTGGTAAGACGCGGAGAGCACCACGCCGCGGCTGCCGACCCCGACGATCACCGGCAGGCCGGCCAGCTCGGGCCGGTCACGGATCTCGACGCTGGCGTAGAAGGCGTCCATGTCGGCATGGAGGATGTGACAGCCGGTGTCGCCGCCAGCCACCGCGGTTACCGGTACCCGACGATGTGGAACTGGGTGGCGATGTCGTGGAAGGCGGGATGAGCCGAGGCCGCCTGCTCCAGCGCCAGCAGCGCGTCGGCGGCGCCGGGGTCGGCGTCGGCGTACATGCCGGGCACCAGGTCGGCGAAGATCCTGACCCCGTGGGCGCGGCCGGCGCGCAGGCCCGCTCCCTCGATCAGGCCCACCACCGCCGCCAGGGTGAACCGCCGCGGCCCGCCCGCCCCCGGGCCCGAGCTGGTCCCGGCCGCGCCGGTCGCGGGCGGGCCGGCCGGCTGGCCGGATCCGCTGCCGATCTCGGCCAGCAGCCGCCGCGCGTCGTCGAACCGGCCGGCCAGCGCGCGGTGGATCACCGCCGCAACCGAACTGGCGGCGAGCACGCTGACCGCGCCGGCGGGCCGCAGCACCTGGGCGATCGACGCCATGGCGTCCGCCGGGGAGTCGACGTACTCCAGCACGCTGTGGCAGAGCACCAGATCCGCGCTCGCCTCGCCGGCCACCGTCGCGAGGTCCGCGACATCTCCCTGGACCACGCTGAGCGGGACGTTCAGCTCGGCAGCCCGGCGTTCGGCGGCGGCGAGCGAGTCGGGACTGGGATCGATCACCGTCACGTTGTGGCCCAGGCCCGCCAGTGGCACGGCGAACCCGCCCGTCCCGCCGCCGGCGTCGAGGATGTCGAGGCGGGCCCGGCCGGCCTGCGCCGCGAGCGCGGAGATCACCGTCCGGAGGATGTCGCGGACGACCGCCGTGCGCGCGTCGTCGTACCGGCTCCAGGGCCGGCCCGGCGCGCCCACGGTGCCACGGCCGGGTGGCGCACCCGCGGCGCCGGTGCCGTCCAGCGCGCCCGGGGCGCGAGGATCGCCTGCCACTGCTACCTCCCTGTCCCGCGCTCGCCACCAATGTAGTGCCGGCCGGGGACAATCCCCGGGGCAGTGGCCCTCCCGGTGC
>DATINY010000157.1:0-6639 GCA_035473755.1 Streptosporangiaceae bacterium | reverse complement strand
GGCTCGGCCGCGGCGATGCGCTACGGCCTGGAGTTCTTCGGCGCCGAGCGGATCATGTACGGCACCGACTTCCCGATGGGCAGCAACAACGGCGAGGACTGGCCGGTCGAGGTGCTGGACACGATCCGCTCACTCGGCCTGGGCGCGGCCGACGAACGGCTATTGCTAGGGGCCAATCTGCGCCGCATCATGCGGTTGTGACCACAACCCAGCGTCACGCCGATCCGGCCCAGCGTAACCGGCCGGAACGGCCACCCGCCGCTATCCGCGGCCGCCACGAAGGGTGGGCCCACGATGAGACCCAGACAGTTACACAGCCCCGCACCAGCACTCAGCCCCGCACCAGCATCCAGCCCCGCACCAGCATTCAGTTCCGCTTCAGCACAGGCAGGGGCGCGCTTAGCGGGCGTCCGGCCGCGGGCCGGCCTCCGGGGACCGGCCCGGGCGTTATCGGCACGCTCATGGGCCAGGCACCTCACGGCCGCAGCCGGGGTCACCGCCCTGTTCGCGCTGGCCGCCTGCGGCGGCAGCAGCACCAGCACTAGCTCCAGCGCCAGCGGCGCCAGCAGCGCCGGCGGGACCGGGACCATCAACGTCGGCGTGATCGGCCCGATGACCGGCCCAGCGGCCGAGATCGGCAGCCTCATGTCCGGCGCCTGCTACGCCGCCGTCCTCGACGTGAACAAGGCCGGGGGCGTCCTCGGCCGCAAGATCAGCTGTGCGCTGGTCGACGACACCGGTGACCCGGCGGACGCGGTGCCGAACGTCACCCGGGCCCTGGCCACCACCAGCAACCTCAACATGGCGGTCGGGCTGGAGTCGAACACCGCCGCCACCACCATCCCGCTGGTGAACGGCGCGCACATCCCGATGGTGTCCACCAACGGCCTGGTGGCATACGACAAGACCTCCGACACCTACTTCTGGCGGATGACGCCCTCGGACGACCAGAACGGCGCCGCGTTCGTCGCCTGGGCGGCCAAGAAGGGCCACAAGCGGGTGGCGGTGGTGTTCCAGAACAACATCGGCGCCCAGGGCAACGACCCGGGCGTGGTCGCCGCGGTCAGGAAGTCCGGCGGCACCATGACCACCAACATCACGATCCCGGGCGACGCGTCGTCCTACAGCAGCGTGGTGGCGCGGGTTATCGCCGGGAAGCCGCAGGCGCTGATCCTGGCCGGCGACCCGCAGACCTCGGCCACCTTCCTGTCCCAGTACCGGCAGCTCAACGGCGGCTCCGTGCCGCCGGTCATCACCTCCACCGACTCGATCACCCCGGCGTACTTCTCCGCCGTCAAGAAGGTCATGGGCGGCGGCTACATGACGCACAGCATGTACTTCGTCGGCAGCTACGTGAGCCCGGCCAGCCATGCGTTCAGTGTCTACAAGAGCGCCGTGTACGGCGCGTCGCAGATCAAGGACCCCGCCACCATCCTCGGGGTGGGGGTGATCGCCTCCATCTACGACGGCATCAACCTGATGGGCCTGGCCATGCAGATGGCGCACAGCACCAGCGGCCCGGCCTACAACGCGGACATCGCCAAGATCGCCGCCGGCACACCCGGCGCGGTCGCCGTCGATTCCCACGCCGCCGGCCTGGCCGCCCTGAAGGCCGGCCAGCACATCCACTACGTGGGAGTGGGCGGGCCGATCCACTTCAACGCCTTCCACAACTCGCCCGGCAACTTCTCCGCCTCCGGGTTCACCGCCAGCGGCGGCCCCACGCTGCTAGGGGTGATCCCCGGCACCCAGGTCCAGCAGCTGCTCTCCGGATGAGCGTCTTCATCGAGGCGGTGGGCTTCGGCATCGCGGCCGGCGCGGTCATCGCGCTCGGCGCGGTGGGCTTCACCGTGCAGTTCGGGATCAGCAACGTGCTCAACATCACCTACGGCGCGCTCATGACCCTGGCCGCCTATCTGGGTTATGCGCTGCTCAGCGTGGGCGTGGCGGTGTGGACCGCGCTGGCCGTCGCGGCGGCCGGGATCGCGCTGGCGTCGGCGGGCCTCAACCGGCTGCTGATCGCGCCGCTGCGCCGGCGCGGCACCGGTTTCGTCGGGGTGGTGATCGTCACCGTGGCCGCCGGGATCATCATCCAGTACTGCATCGTCGCCATCGCCGGGCCCGATACCGTCTCCTACGGCCAGCAGGCAGGCAGCACCGTCCGCGCGGCCGGCCTGGTCCTCACCACCAGCCAGCTGATCATCATCGGGCTGACGGTGGCGGCGATGCTCGCACTGCACCTGCTGCTGACCCGGACCCAGCTCGGCCGGGCGATGCGGGCCACCTCGGCGAACCCGGTGGTGGCCCGCAGCTGCGGCATCCGGACCGAGCGGATCATCGACGTGACCTGGCTGATCTCCGGGGCGCTCTGCGGCGCGGCCGGGGTGGCGCTGGCGATCACCACGGTCACGTTCGACTTCACGCTGGGGCCGATCTTCCTCATCTACATGATCGCGGCTGCCGTGCTCGGCGGGATCGGCCAGCCGTACGGGGCCATGCTCGGCGGCCTGGTGGTCGGGGTGGGCACCCAGGTGGCGGCGGCCTATACCAGCCCCGCCTACCAGGACGTGTACGCGTTCGGCCTGCTCATTCTCATGCTGCTGATCCGGCCCCGGGGCCTGCTGGCGGCCGGGACGGCCAGCGCCCGGCGGCTGGCCGGCTGAGGCTGACGGGAGGTCCACACCATCGGCGCCGCTGCCTACTACGTCGTGGTCATGCTCGTGTACCTGGGCACCGACCTGCTCGCGGCCTGGGGGCTGAACCTTGAGTTCGGCGTGGCGGGCGTCGCCAACTTCGCCTACATCGTCCTGGTCGCGGCGGGCGCCTACTTCTATGCCGTGTTCACGCTCGGCCCCCCGGCCGCCATGGGCGGGTTCCAGCAGTACATCATCGGCGCGCGGCTGCCGGTCGCGGTGGCGGTCGCGCTCGCCGCCCTGATCTGCGGGGGGCTCGGCTGCCTGATCGGCGTCACCGGGCTGAAGCGGCTGCGCGCCGACTACCAGGCGATGGTGATGCTGGTCATCTCGATCCTGGCCACCACCATCATCGGCGCCGATACCGGCCTGTTCAACGGCAACGCCGGGCTGAGCCTGATCCCCAACCCGCTCGCCTCGGTCAACCCGGCCCACCGGGGCTGGTACTACGTCGCGGTGGTGGGCGCGGTCTGCGCGGCGGGCTACCTGGTGCTGCGCCGGTTCACCACGGGCCCGTTCGGCCGGGTGCTGCGCGCGGTGCGCGAGGACGAGGACGCCGCCATCGCCGTCGGCAAGAACGTGGTGGGCCTGCGGCTGGCGGTGCAGGCGGTGGGCGGGGTCTACGCCGGGCTGAGCGGGGCGCTGCTGGCCGGGTTCATCGGCGGCTGGTCGCCCTCGGCCTGGGAGTACGTGGAGACGCTGGCGCTGCTCACCGCCATCATCGTCGGCGGCCTGGGCAACGACGCCGGGGTGCTGCTTGGCGTCGTCATCGTCCCGGTGCTGATCCTGCAGGGGGTGCAGTTCCTGCCGCAGATCAAGAGCGCCCCGCAGCTCGCCGGCGACCTCGGCTGGATCATCCTCGGGCTGCTCACCATCGCCTTCGTGTTCGCCCGGCCGCAGGGGCTGATCCCGGAACGGCGGCCGCGTCTTGGCGTGCCCGGGGTGCCCGCTGAGGCCGGGGCGCTCGCTCCCGCCGTCGGCACCGGGCCGGCCGGGCCCGCCCCGATCACCGCCGTGCAGGCCGGCGCACCCCTCACCCGAGCCGTCCCGGGCGACGGCGGGCGGGCGCCGATCCTCAGCGTGGATGGCCTGGTCAAGCGGTACGGCGGCGTGCGCGCGGTGGATGGCGCCAGTTTCACGGCCGTGGCCGGCGGCATCACCGGGCTGATCGGGCCCAACGGTGCCGGCAAGTCCACCGTGCTCGGGCTCGTCAGCGGCTTCGTGCGCCCGGATGCGGGCCGGATCACCTTCGATGGCCGCGACGTGGCCGCCCTGCCCGCTCACCGCCGCGCCCGGTTCGGGATCATCCGCACGTTCCAGCTGCCACGCGAGTTCCGCGCCCTGACCACCATCGAGAACCTGCTCGTCGCCGCCCCCGGCCAGCGGGGCGAGTCGGCGGCAGGCATGGCGGCCGGCCGGTGGCTGTGGCGCCGGGACGAGGACGAACTGGCCGAGGCGGCCCGCGGGCTGCTGCGGCTGTTCGGGATGGCCGACACGGCCGATAAGCGGGCCGGGCGCCTGAGCGGCGGCCAGAAGCGCATGCTCGAGGTGATGCGGGCCCTGATGGCCGGGCCGCGGCTGCTGCTGCTCGACGAGCCGATGGCCGGGCTCGCGCCGGCCCTGGCCGAGCGGCTGGAGGCGGCCTGCCGCCAGCTGGCCGACGCCGGGATGTCCATCCTGCTCGTCGAGCACGAGCTGGGGGTGGTCGAGCGCCTGTGCGAAACCGTGGTGGTCATGGCCCAGGGCAAGGTCATCTCCACCGGGCCGATGGCCGAGCTGCGGACCCGTAAAGAGGTACAGGACGCCTATGTCGTCGGCTGACGCGGCGGAGCCCGTCCCGGCGCTGGCCACCCACCAGCTCACCGCCGGGTACGGTGACGTCCCCGTCGTCCGCGGGGTGGACCTGACGGTCGGGGAGGGCCAGCTGGTCGCGGTGGTGGGGCCGAACGGTGCGGGCAAGAGCACGCTGCTCAAGGCGATCCTCGGCCTGGCCCGGGTGATGGGCGGGCGGGGGCTGGCCGATGGCCGTGACATCACCGGCCGCCCCCTGGACCAGCTGGCCCGGCTCGGCATTGGCTATGTGCCGCAGGTGGACGTCTTCGATCCGCTAAAGGTGAGCGAGAACCTCAACATGGGCGGATACTTGCTCGGCAAGGCCGACCGGATCGCGCGGATGGAGGAGGTGCTGGCGATCTTCCCCGCACTGCGCAGCAAGCTGAACCGGTATGTCAGCACGATGAGCGGCGGGGAACGGAAGATGACCGCGATCGCCCGGGCGCTCATGCTCTCACCACGGGTGCTGGTATTGGACGAGCCGACTGCGGGACTGTCCGCGGTGCTGACAGAATCGGTACTGGCCGACCAGGTGCGTGCCCTGGCTGACCGGGGGCACGCGGTCCTGTTAGTCGAGCAGAAGGCCCAGGCCGCCCTGCGGCTCGCCCACACCGCTTCGGTGCTGGTGCGGGGGCAGGTCGTGATGTCGGCTCCGGCGGCCGAGGTGCTGGCCAGCCGCGAGATGGCCGAAGTGTTCCTGGGCGGACGGGGCAGGAGGCAAAAATGAAGCAGTCACGGATCGGGGCCGAGGTCTTAGCCGATGTGCTGGCCCGGGCCGGGGTGGACACCATCTTCGGGCTGCCGGGCTCGACCGAGGCGGCCCTGCTGGAGACGCTGCGCGAGCGGGCCAGGATGCGGTACGTGCTGGGCCTGCACGAGGGGGCGGTGGTGTCGATGGCCGACGGGTACGCCCGGGTCACCGGCACGCCGGGCGTGGTGGGCCTGCACACCAGCGTGGGGACGCTGAACGGCGCCAGCCAGATCTACAACTGCTACCGGGACCGCTCGCCGGTCGTGGTGACCGCGGGCCACAAGGACCGGACGGTGCTGAGCGAGGACGGGTTCTGCGCGCTCCCGGACTTACCGGAGGCCGTCCGGCCGTTCACCAAGTGGGCCCACCAGACCCTCAGCGCGGCCGAGCTCGGTGCCGACCTGTGGCGGGCGCTGCATGCGGCGATGACCGTGCCCGCCGGGCCGGCCTACCTGGCCGTGCCCGAGGATTTCCTGCGCGAACCGGTGCCCGCGGACGCGCCGGACCCGCCGGTGGCGAACAGCGCGCTGTGGTCGGGCGCGGCCGGAAGCCGGACGGTCCCCAACGAGGCCGCGTGCGCCGCCGCGGCGGCCGAGCTTGCCGCCGCCCGCTGGCCCGTGGTGGTGGTGGGCAGCGAGGCGCGCGGGTGCGCTCCGGAGCTGCGGGAGCTGGCCGACCGGCTGGTGGCGCCGCTGATCTGCACCGACTTCACCGACCTGGCGGATCTGCCGTTCCCGACCGCCGATCCGCGGTTCCTCGGCCTGTACGGCGAGGACCCGGCCGTGCTCGAAGGCTGCGACCTCGTGCTCGCCGTCGGCGCCCGGATGTTCTATCCGTTCTCGGCGGTCCGCCATCCGCGGCTGCCGGCCGGCGCCCGGCTGGTGCACCTGCACCCGGACCCGGCCCAGGTTGGCCGGCAGCTGCCCACGGCGGTCGGGCTCGTCGGCACCCCGGCGTCGGCCCTGCGTGCCCTGGCGCCGCATCTTGACCGGGCCGTCGCCCCGGCGGTGGCCGCTGCCCGCGGAGAGCGGCTCGCCGCGCTGCGGGCGGACCGGGAACGCAAACGCCAGGCCGAGCGCGCCGCCGATGCGGAGCCGATGCCGGTGGAGGCGGTCGCCGCCGAGCTGAACCAGGTGCTGCCGCCGGAGGCGATCGTGGTCGACGAGGGGGTGCGCTCGTCCCGGGGGCTGCTGCGCCACCTCGACATCGGTGACGGCCAGTCGCTGCTGCGCAGCTCGGGCGGCGCGCTCGGCTGGGGGGTACCGGCGGCGGTCGGCGCCAGCCTGGGCCGCCCGGACCGGCCGGTGCTGGCCGTGGTCGGCGACGGCAGCTACCAGTTCTCGGTGCAGGCGATCTGGACCG
>DATINY010000156.1:0-6248 GCA_035473755.1 Streptosporangiaceae bacterium | reverse complement strand
TGATCTGGGCCCGGTCGGTCGCGTACTCAAGCGCCTCGCGGACCAGCGGGTTCAGCAGCTCCCGGTGCACGGTTTTGTGGGGATTGGTGTTGATGATGAAGTCCTTCATCGACAGGCTCGGCCGTGTGTCCACCACCAGGCCGCGCTGGCGGAGCGCGGCGACCGCGGTCGGCGGCGTGTACTCGCCAATGAAGTCGACCTGGCCCCGTTCCAGCGCGGAGACCATCGCGTCGTCGTTGGTGAAGAACTGCAGGCCGAACCCCCCGATATGCGGCTTCGGTCCCCACCAGTTGGGGTTGCGAGAGAACAGCGCGATCTGGTTGGGCACGTACTTGGTCAGCGCGAACGGGCCGCCGGACACGACCGGCGCCGGGTTGCTGAATGTCTTCAGCGCCGCGCCGTTGCCGGTGGCGTATTTCTTCCAGATGTGCTCGGGCAGGATGGACTCGCCCTGGAAGTGGGCGAGCACGTTGGCCACCGGGCGGGAGTAGTGGATGACCAGCGTGGTCGGGCTCGTGGCCTGGGCATTGGTGAGGTGCGCCAGCACGCCCGCCGCGGTGGCGGTGGGCCCGTTCTCGTACTTCTTCTCCATGTTGATGGTCCAGGCGGCGTCGGCCGCCGTGAGCGGTTTCCCGTCGGACCACCTGGCGTGCGGGCGGGTGTGGAAGGTCCAGGTCAGGCCGTCGGGCGACTCGGTCCAGCTGGTGGCGAAGTCCGGCACGATCCCCAGGTTCGCGTTGTACTGGGTGAGCTGCGGGTAGATGTACTCGAACGCCATGTAGGTGTAATCCGACTGGCCCACAAACGGGTTGAGCGAGTCGATCGGGTACGAAGTCCCGATGCGGAGGATCTCGTTCCCCGAGCTGGCCGAGCCCGTGCCCGAGCCCGAACCCGAGCACGCCGACGCGATCAGCGCGAATCCGACTGCTGCCGCGGCGATTCCAGTTAGCCTGCGCATGCTTGCCATGACGGCTCCATCTGGGCGCGGGAATCCGCCCAGGTCCGCGTTCAACTGGTGACATATTGAACATGCAGAGTATACAAGGTAGCGTCCTAGCTGCCGGTACAGGAGGACATGGGGTAACCGGATCGTGATGTTCGAGCAGCGGTACCAGGCATGGTCACGGCGCTCCCACGCGCTCTTCGACGAGGCCCGCCGGTATATCCCCGGCGGCGCGGGCAGCAGCGCCCGGACCGTCAAGTTCGGCTGGCAGCCGTATCCGCCGTTCATGGCCCAGGGCAGCGGCTCGCGGCTGCGTGACGTCGACGGGCACGAGTACGTCGACTACCTGCTCGGCCTGGGGCCGATGATCCTCGGCCACCGGCACCCGGCCGTCACCGGCGCCGTGGCCGCGGCCATCTCCGATCTCGGCACCTGCTTCGGGCTGCCGTACGAGACGGAGATCGAGGCGGCCCGGAAGGTGGTCGAGGCGGTCCCCGGAGTGGACATGGTCCGCTTCACCAACTCGGGCAGCGAGGCGGTGGGGACGGCGGTGCGGCTGGCGCGGGCCTATACCGGCCGGCGCCTGGTGATCCGCTTCGAGGGGCACTATCACGGCTGGCAGGACACCATCTACTGGAGCAACCACGTCGACCCGGCGGCGGCCGGCCCGGCCAGCCACCCGCGGCCGGTCGCGTCCGGGCCCGGCGTGCCCGCCGAGCTGGCCGACACGCTCATCGTGCTGACCTGGAACGACGCGGAGAGCTTCAGCCGGGTGATGGCCGAGCGCGGCGATGAGGTGGCCGCCGTGATCACCGAGCCGGTCATGTTCAACACGGGCTGCGTCCTGCCCGAGCCCGGCTATCTGGAACTGCTGCGGCAGGAGACCCAGTACCACGGCACGTTGCTGATCTTCGACGAGGTGATCACCGGCTTCCGGTTCGCGCGGGGCGGGGCGCAGGAGTTCTTCGGGGTCACGCCGGACCTGACCACGCTGGCCAAGGGCCTCGGCGGCGGGTTCCCCGTCGCGGCGATCGGCGGCAGCTCCGCCGTCATGTCCATGATCGCCGAAGGCCGGTACTCGCACTCTGGCACCTACAACGCCAACGTCGTCGCCTGCGCGGCGGTCTCGGCGACGATGGACGTGCTGGCCGAGCCCGGGCTCTTCGAGCGGCAGCGGGAACTGGGCGAGGCGCTGATGCGGGGGCTGCGCAAGCTGGCCGCCGATGCGGGCCTGCCGGTGATCGTTGAGGGGCTGGGAACCGTGTTCCAGCTGTGGTTCAGCGAACACCCGATCCGCAACTGGCGGGACGCGCAGCGCTACGCCAGCGAGCCGCTGTTTACCCGGTGGTGGCAGGAGATGCTGCTGCGCGGCGTCTTGTTCCACCCGAGCCAGTACGAGAACCTCTTCGTATCGCTGGTGCACTCCAGCGACGACGTCAGCTACACGCTGGATGCGGCCGAGCAGGCATTTGCCGTGATCAGCAAGCCGCGCAGCTAGGGGTTGCCGATCCGCTATGGTGCTCGATCTTGGCGGCAACCGCCCGGTACGCCGCGGACGCGCGGGGGAGCACGGCCGGCCCGGGAGCGGCCTGCTCTACCAGCAGGTGGTCTCGTACATCGAGCAGCTGGTGTCCGAGCGCGGGCTGGCCCCCGGCGACATGCTGCCCACCCACGCCGAGCTGGCCGAGCTCACCGGCGTCAGCCTGATCACGGTCCGGCGGGCGCTCGACGAGCTGGAGCGGGCCGGGAAGGTCCGTCGCCACCAGGGGCTCGGGACGTTCCTGGCCCGGCCGCGGATCGTGACCGAGCCGGGCAGGGCGGGCAGCCTGCTCGGCACGCTGGCCGCCGACGGCGCGGGACGCGGGGCGAAGAGCCTGGACACCCGCATCCTGGCGATGCGGCGCGGCCTGCCCTCCGCTGATATCGTCCGCGCGCTGCAGATATGGCCCGGCTCCCAGGTGTGGCAGCTGCGGCGGCAGCGCAGGATCGACGGCGAGCCCGCGGTCGTGGAGACCTCGATCATCCCCGTTGCCCTGGCCCCCGAGCTGGACCGGCTGGTCAACGACCTGCCCGGCTCGCTGTACGACCTGCTGGACCGGGAGTACGGGCTGGACGACGAGTTCGAGGAGCAGTACCTCGAGGTCATCGTGCCGACCCAGGAGGAACGGCGGCTCCTGAGCATCCCGCCGCGAACCCAGGTGGTCCGGATCCGCGGGCTCAGCATGGACAAGGCCGGGACCCCGTTCGACTGCTTCGAGCAGCTGTACCCCGCGGCCGAGTTCGCGTTCGCGATCTCGGGCAGCACGTCGCGGCACCTGCTCCCCACGCCGGGGTTCCAGGACTGGGGCGTCCGGCCGCTGCCCGGCGAGCCCGGGCCCGCTCCCCGCCGCCGGGCGGCCGGCGGCCCAGGCGGCCGCGGCGCCGCAGCCGACATGAGCCGGTAGGACCAGAGCACCCGGCACATGAACGAGAGCGATACCGGCGTCTACATCGGCCTCGACCTCGGCACCTCGGGGCTGAAGGGTGTGGCGCTGGCCCCGGAAGGGACCGTCATCGCCCGGGGCGGCGCCCCCTACCCCACCCGCCGCCCCAGTTCCGGGGCCTGCGAGCAGGAGCCGCAGGACTGGATCACGGCGGTCGAATCGGTGGCGGCGCAGCTGGGGGCCGCGGCTGCGCCGCAGCGCTGGCGCGGCATCGGGCTGTCGGCGATGATCCCAACCCTCGTCACCACCCGGTCCGGCGGCGAGCCGGCCGGTCCCGCGATCACGTGGCAGGACAGCCGGGCTGGCCCCCGCGGCGAGCAGCTGCGCGAGCGCTGCGGCGGCGATCGGCTGTACCGGGCCACCGGCCAGTGGGTGGACGGCCGCTACCTGCTCCCCATGTTCCTGCGGGTCGCCAACGACGAGCCGGCCCGGGCCGGAGAGGTCACGCGGCTGCTGGCCGCCAAGGACTACCTGTTCGGCTGGCTTACCGGGGAGATCGCCACCGACCCGAGCACCGCCGCCGGCTTCGGCTGCTACCGCCTCGAGGATGGCGCCTGGGACGGCGAGGTCGTCGCGGCCGCGGCCGCGCTGGCCGGGCTGGCCGGACCCGCCCTGCCGTCGCTGCCGCCGGTACTGCCCTCGACGGCCTGCTGGCCGCTGCGCGGCGAGATCGCGCAACGGCTCGGCTGCGGCCCGATCCCGGTGTGCCTGGGCGCCGCGGACTCGGTGCTCGGCGCGTACGGCCTGGGCGTGCGGCATCGGGGCCAGGTCGCCTACATCGCCGGCACGAGCAACGTCATCATGGGGGTGGCCGACCGGCTGCTGCTCGATCCGGGCCACAGATTCCTGGTCACCCCGCTGGCCGAGCCGGGCGCCTGGGGCCTGGAGATGGACCTCATGGCCACCGGCAGCGCGATCAGCTGGCTGGCCGGGCTGTTCGGGCCCGGGATCGACGAGGCGGCGCTGGTGGCGCTGGCCGCCGGCGTTGACCCGCGCGACGCGCCCCTGGTCCTGCCCTACCTGAGCCCGGGCGAGCAGGGCGCGCTCTGGGATCCGCTGCTGCGCGGCGCGTTCGTCGGCCTCGAGCTGAGCCACGGGCGGCGCCACCTCGCCCGCGGGCTGGTCAACGGCATCGTGCTGGAGAGCCGGCGGTGCCTGGCGGTGCTTGGTGAAACCGGGCAGTTCGGCCGCGAGATCAAGGCCGCGGGCGGCAGTGCCGCCGACCCTGGTTTCCGCGCGGACCTGGCCGATGCGACCAGATGCCGGGTGGGCCGGTCCGGCGGCCACGACGCCGACTGCTCCGCCCGCGGCGCCGCGCTCCTCGCCGCGCTCGTGATCGACGAGGTCATGCCGGGCCCGGAGCCCGCGCCGCCGGCGGCCGAGCCCGACCCGGATCGCGCCGCGATCTGGGACGAGCTCTGGGCAACCTATGAGCGGGCGCGCCGCGCCGTCGCGCAGCATGACCACGCAGGCCCCAGCGCCCCGCGGCGCCCGGGCCGGGCGTAACCGCCGCCACGCGCCCGATACGTGCCCGCCGGCATCTTGACAAGCCCGTCGCCGGGGGGGGCTCGAGCCGATCGTGGCATTAGCGATCCGCGCCGCCGCGGCCGGTCACCTCACCGGGCGGTAGCCGGGGCGGACGCCGCCTGCCGGGGTCAGGCTGATGGCGCCGAGGTGTGGCTTCGCCGCTGGCCGACGTACTGGAGGCGGTTGGCCTGGATCAGCCCGCGGTCGATCGCGGCCTGCTCGTCAGCTTCACTGGTGCCGTCCAGTTCCGGGAAGAAGTACGGCCCGTAGGTGGCGAGCCGGGAGTCGAACCTGGAGTCGAGCCCGTCGAGGATGTCCTTCCCGGCGTGCAGGCCCTCGGCCTGCTCCCAGGACCCCAGGTACGCATCCCAGGGCTGGCCGGACTCGCGCCATTCCGCCTGCCGGTGGTGCAGCCAGCCCGGATGGTTGCCGGCCTCGGGTAGCCGGGAGAAGCACCAGCGGGCGGTGGCCTCGTCGAACCGCTCCCGCGCCCATTCCACGATCACGGTCACGCCGCCGGGCACCAGCGCCGCGGCAACCAGGTCCAGCGCCGTACCCAGGTCGGCCACATGGTGCAGCGACGTGCAGGCCACGACGGCATCCACCCGGCCGGGCAAGTCGTAACGCTCGAACTCGACCTGACGGTACGACGGCCCCGGCGGCGCCTCGGGGTCCACCCCGGTCGCCTGGTAACCGGCCGATTCCAGCATGGGGACGAAACCGCCCAGCGTCCCGCAGCCGACCTCCACCACGCGGGCCGGCGCGCGCGGCAGCGAGGCGCGCACAAACGGCCAGACCGCGGCCAGCCAGCGCTCATCGGGCGTCACAGGGCCAGAGCCTACGCTGCCGTCCGGGGGCTGGCGGATGCTCCTGCCAGGTGGGGGGCCGGTACGCTCATGTGCCCATGGGATACACCGATGCCCCGCCCGGCTGGTGGCGGGAGTTCATCATGGCCTCGCCGGCCCGGACGGCCAAGCTGGCGGTGGTGCGCGCGGACGGCTCACCCCATGTCGCCCCGGTGTGGGCCGATCTCGACGGCGACCAGATCGTGTTCATGACGTCGGCGGACACGATCAAAGGCAAGGCCATCTTGCGCGATCCCCGGGTGTCGCTGTGCTGGGACGACGAACGCCCGCCGTTCAGCTTCGTGACCATCGCCGGGATCGCGGCAACATCGGCCGGCGACCTGGTCCGGTGGGCGGCCCGCATCGGCGGGCGCTACATGGGCGCCGGCCGCGCGGAGGAGTTCGGCCGGCGCAACGGGGTGCCGCCCGAGCTGGTCGTGCGGGTTACCC
>DATINY010000155.1:0-4170 GCA_035473755.1 Streptosporangiaceae bacterium | reverse complement strand
CGCCGTCATCCTTGGCTTCCTGGTGTTCATCACCTACTCCAAGCACCTGCACATCATCCTGGCCCCGGTGAACGTGCTCTACTCCCGCCGCCCGAACGGCCTCGGCGCGCTGCAGCCGATGCGGAGCAACGGCAAGGTGCTGGACTTCGAGGAGGCCGACCCGGACACCGACGTCTTCGGCCGCGGCAAGATCGAGGACTTCACCTGGAAGGGCTTCCTCGACATGGGCACCTGCACCGAGTGCGGGCGCTGCCAGTCGCAGTGCCCGGCCTGGGTCACCGGCAAGCCGCTGTCGCCCAAGATGGTGATGCTGGACCTGCGCGATCACGCGCTGGCCAAGGCTCCTTACCTGCTCGCATCCACGGACGAGGAAAGGGAGAAGCTTCCCGATCACATCAAGGCCGAAGCAGAACGACCGCTGGTTGGTAATGCCGATTCGAACGGCGTGATCGACCCGGACGTGATCTGGTCGTGCACCAACTGCGGTGCCTGCGTGCAGGAATGCCCGGTCGACATCGAGCACATCGACCACATCGACGACATGCGGCGCTACCAGGTGCTGATCGAGTCGGCCTTCCCCACCGAGGCCGCCGGGATGCTGAAAAACCTGGAGAACAAGGGCGACCCGTGGGGCATGGGCGATCAGCGGCGGGCGGAGTGGATCTCCGAGCTGGACTTCGAGGTGCCGGTGGTGGAGGGGAAGATCCCCGATGACACCGAGTACCTGTTCTGGGTCGGCTGCGCCGGGGCGCTGGAGGACCGGGCCCGCAAGACCACCAAGGCGATCGCCACGCTGCTGCACACGGCGGGGGTGAAGTTCGCCGTGCTCGGGCCGGCCGAGACCTGCACCGGCGACCCGGCCCGCCGGATGGGCAACGAGTTCGTGTTCTCCATGCTCGCCCAGCAGAACGTCGAGACGCTCAACGAGGCGGCCCCGCGGACGATCGTCGCGAGCTGCCCGCACTGCTTCAACGCGCTCGCGAACGAATACCCGCAGCTCGGCGGGAACTACCAGGTCATTCACCACACCCAGCTGCTGTCCCGGCTGGTCACCGAGGGGAAGCTCACCCCGGTCACCCCGGTCGAGGAGAAGATCACTTACCACGACCCGTGCTTCCTCGGCCGGCACAACAAGGTGTTCTCGCCGCCGCGAGAGATCCTGGAGCAGGTGCCGGGGGTCCGGTCGCAGGAGATGCACCGCTGCAAGGAGCGCGGTTTCTGCTGCGGCGCCGGCGGCGCCCGGATGTGGATGGAGGAGCGGATCGGCAAGCGGATCAACATCGAGCGGATCGAGGAGGCGTTGGGCACCGGCCCGGACACCATCTCCACCGCCTGCCCGTACTGCCTGGTCATGCTCGGCGACGCGATCAGCGCCAAGAAGAGCTCCGGCGAGGCCAGCGAGTCGCTGGAGATCGTGGACGTTGCGACCCTGCTGGCCCGGTCGGTGGTCCCGGCCGCCCCGCCCGCTGCCTCCGGCGCGCCCGACGGGGCTGCCCCGGCCGACGGGTCCGCTCCGCCCGGGCCTGCGGCCCCGCCCGCCGCCGAAACCTGACCAGGTACGGCTAACCGGGCATGGACAGCCGGCGGGCAGAGGCGTTCAGCGACGGGGTGTTCGCGGTGGCGATCACTGTCCTGGTCTTTGACCTGCTGTCGATCGGCACTCACGAGCTCACAGCCGCGGTGCTGTTGCACGCCTGGCCTACCTATTTCGCCTACGTGGTCAGCTTCATCACGATCGGGATCATGTGGATGAACCACCACACGATCCTGGCCCACGTCAGCCGGGTGGACCGGCCGCTGCTGGTGCTCAACCTGCTGCTGCTCATGGGCATCGTGGCGATCCCGTTCCCGACCGCGCTGGTATCTGAGCACCTGCGCGACAAGGGCGGGACCGCGGCCACGGTGACCTACGGCCTGGTCATGATCGTGATCTCGGCCGGTTTCGCCGGTGTCTGGATATACGTGGCCACCCACGCGCCCTCGCTCGGGGCGGTGGTGCCGCAGGGCGCGCTGCGCCAGTCCATCCCCGGCTTCACCCTGGGCGGGGCCGCCTACGTGGGGGGAACCCTGATCGCGGCGGTCTGGTCGCCGGTCATCGCACTGATCATCTTCGGCCTGCTGGGCGTCTACTACCTGTTCGAGCACCTGCCCAGCCCGGCCGAGGAGCCCGCGGCCGACAAGCCGCCCGCCGGCTGACGGCACCCCGGAACCTGCCCGTCAGGGGCAGCCAGGCCGGCGGGGTGGGGAGGTACGCCGGGCCACGTGGGCGGGTGTCCCGAGCGGCCCGGCTCACGCTGGGCTGCTCACGCCGGGCTGCTCACGCCGGGCTGCTCGTGCCGGGCCGGTCCCGGGTGGCGGCCACCGCCTCCCGCCGGCTGAGCCGGGCGCCGGCCGCGTACTGCTCGTCGAAGGCGCTGGCCCCCAGCGCCTGGCGGATCTGGGCCATCAGCTCGGCCTCCCCGCGCCGCTGGACCGGCCATACCTGCAGCCCGGCCCGTCGCCGCAGGCCCTCGGCCGCCGCCGCCAGCAGCGCCGCCCGGGCGGGGTCGCCCTCGGCGAGCGCCAGCCGGGCGAACGCGATCAACCCCAGGCCCATGGAGCTGGTGATGTAGGCCGACTCGCCCTCGTCCAGCGCCTCGTCCAGCAGGTCCCGGGCCTGGTCCAGCCGGCCCTGGGCGATGGCGACCGTGCCCGTCAGCACCAGGGACCAGGCGGCCAGCCAGGAGTAGCCGAACCGCTCCGCCAGGTCGTTCATCTCCTGCAGATGGCGCAGCGCGTCGTCGTAGCGGCCCACGGCCATCTCCACGGCGCCGAGGTCGGCGCTGGCCTGCGCCGTCCAGAAGGGCTCGTCCTGGCCGCGGAGCTGGGCCAGGCTCGCCGACACCTCCCGCCGGGCGCCGTCGAAGTCGCCGGTGATCGGCGAGGTCCACGCCAGGGCCAGCAGGCCCACCGCGCGCAGGAACGGGTCCTCGATCGTGTCGAGCAGCGGCTCCAGGTTCCGGCGGGCCGCCAGCGCCGCCGCATCGTCGCCCACCTCGTTGGCGGTCACCGCCGCGGCCCACATCAGCTCGGCGCGCTCCTGCGGGCCCAGCGAGCCGGCGGCCGGCAGGAGCTGATCGACCCAGCCGCGGGCCTCGGGCAGGTGCTCCCGCAGGAACCAGAACGACCACAGGACCCGGAACAGATGCGGTAGCGGCGCGGGATCGTTGCCCAGGTACCAGCGCACCGCGGCGGCGAGGTTGCCCGCTTCGGCCTGCAGGCGATCGAGCAGCTCGTCGTGGCCGCCCCCGCGCAGCGGCCGGTCCGCCCGCTCGGCCAGAGCCCGGTAGTAGCCGGCGTGGCGGCGGCCGATCTCGTCCGCGTCGGGCCGTCCCGTCAGCCGCTCGGCGACGAAGGCGCGGATGGTCTCCAGCATCCGCGACCGCGGGCCGGCCCCGCCGTCGTCCAGGTAGATCAGGCTGTGCCGGGCGAGGGCCTCAGACAGCCCCAGCGCCCGGTCCTCGTCCAGGCCGGCCACCTGCGCCGCGGCCTCGATGGTCCAGCCGTCCACGAACACCGCCATGGTCTCCAGCAGGGAGCGCTCGGCGTCGTCGAGCAGGCCGACGCTCCACTCGACCGTGGCCCGCAGGGTCTGCTGGCGCTCGGGCAGGTCGACCGCGCCCGTGCCCAGCGCGTCGAGCGAGGCGGTCAGCCGGCGCAGCAGCGTGGCGGGATCGAGCAGCCGGGTGCGGGCGGCGGCCAGCTCGATGGCCAGCGGCAGGCCCCCCAGCCGCCGGCAGATCCCGGCCACCGCCGCGGCGTTGCCCGGGGTGAGGGTGAAGCCGGGGCGCACCGCGCGGGCCCGGTCGACGAACAGCGCCACCGCCGGTGAAGCGGCCAGCTCCGCCACCGGCGCCGTGGCCGGGCCGGCCGGCAGCGGCAGCGGCGGCACCGGGTACTCCTGCTCGGCCTCCAGCCCCAGTGCCGTGCGGCTGGTGGCCAGGATCGTCACGCTGGGGCAGCGGGTCAGCAGCTCGCCCAGGTCGCGGGCGGCCCCGGTCACCTGCTCCATGTTGTCCAGGATCAGCAGCCAGGCGCCGTCGCCGATCTGCTCGGCCAGCGCGTCCACCGGCGAGCCGGTCCCCGCCAGGTCGGCGCCCACCGCCCGGCCGACGCCGGCCAGCACCAGCC
>DATINY010000154.1:0-5377 GCA_035473755.1 Streptosporangiaceae bacterium | reverse complement strand
GGGTGGAGTGGGCGAGCTGGCTGATCCCGCCGAAGCCCGGGGAGGTGAGCCAGGCGCTCCGCGTGGACCAGCCGGCGCGGGCCAGTGAGGCGGTGTCCCGGCGCAGGACGGCGTCGATGCCGGGGGAGAAGTTCGTGCCCTGAACGGCGACCTGCCCGTAGCTTTCGACGAAGGCGATGATGACGTCTTTGCCGCGCAATCCGGTCAGCAGGGCCGAAGCGGGGACGCTGGCTTCGGGGTCGGAGCGGTGGAGGGCCTTCTCGAAACGGCGCTGGTCGCGGAGCGCTGTCTGGGTGTCGCGCACCTGCGCGACAGCCAGCCTGGCGTCGCTGGCCGAGGCAACCGGGGATCCTGGGATGAGTTGCAGTGACAGGCCCGCGCACAACGCCCAGACCGCTGTGAGGGCGGCGAGTCCGCGAACCGCGGCGCGTCGATGCCGCGCGGCCACGGTGGTGATGTGAATCGTTGCTGCGGTGATTGCGCCGACGAGCAGGATGACACCGAGCCAGAGCGCGGCGAGCGCGATGTTAGTGCGCGTGGGGCCGATCGTGTCGCGTACCACGCCAATAGCCGGGCTGATGTTGACCCAGCCGAAGACCGGATTGAAGGCCCGCCCGATCTGCTCGTAGAACGCTGCGTTGAGGATCTTGATGAGAGTGAGCAGGCTGAACAGGATTCCAGCGGCGGCGGCCACGATCCGTCGCGGCCAGGTCGGCAGCACCAGTGCGACAGCAACCAGGACCAGCCCCTCCACGGGGATGCGGGCAAAGGCGGCGGGGGTGAACTGAAAGACACGGTCGGGCGCGACGAGAACACCCCACACGAGCACGACCGAAAGCACGGTGATGGCCAGCCGCAGAGCCCGCCGGGTGCGCGGGCCGGCGCCGGTGCGGTACAGCCAGATCACGTTGCGGCCGAACGACTCGGCCAGCAGCAGCAACGC
Organism: Streptosporangiaceae bacterium; assembly: GCA_035473755.1. Classification (GTDB taxonomy): domain Bacteria; phylum Actinomycetota; class Actinomycetes; order Streptosporangiales; family Streptosporangiaceae; genus UBA9676. The sequence goes on along the minus strand of DATINY010000154.1, from coordinate 4,434 downwards.
GGCGGCAACCGCGATCATCCCGACACGGCGGTCGAGCAGTCCGGATGCGGCGACGGTGAGCACGATGCCCTGGACCGCGGCCACGACCTTGCCCCAGTACCGGGGTGGCAACGGCGCGGCCAGCCACGGGATCAGCCAGCCCGCTAGCAGCAGCGCGTAGCGGGCGGCGCCGATGGCCAGCACCCAGCCGCCGTAGTCCTGGGCCACGAAGATGCTGAGCAGCAGGATGAGGAACGCGTCGGTCTCGCAGTCGATGCGGGCGCCCAGCTCGGTGGCGGTGCCGGTCCGGCGCGCCACCTGCCCGTCCACCGCGTCGAGGACCAGCGCGACGGTGGACAGGGTGACCAGCGCTGTGATCGACACCGGCCGGGCGAACGAGTCGGCAACCAGGCCCGCGACCCCGGCGATCAGCAGCGTCCGGGTCAGGGTGACCCAGTCCGCCGGGAGTATCGCCGGCTGGTCGCTGCGCATGCGGGCGGCGACCAACAGCGCGGTCGCCGCCGAACCGGTGGCCAGCCCGGCGATCCAGCCGGCGACGCCGAGGCCGGCCGTGGCGGACACGACACCGAGCAGGGCCGCTGTGGCGAGCGTCCCCAGGATCGTCGCGAGCCGAATCGTAGGCAGCGCGCCTTTGCCCGCGCGCCGAATCGCCGGCGGCGCGCCTTCGTCCGCAGGCCGAACCGTACGCACCGCGCCTCCGTAGCCATCTGCTGCCATTCCCCATGGGGGGAACGGGTCCGGGGTCACGCTGGTTCACCGCGACCGGCCGCGGGCCCGCGATGCTGCCGCAGCCGGAAGGTTGAACTATGTATGACGGTTGAACTATGTGTCCAGCCGGCCCGTGTAACCGGTGTGGTTGGCTTGGACTCAGTTCCGGCCGGGATCGGTCCGGCCGTCCGCCGCTTCGGCCCGTTGTTGCTGCGCGTGGCCGCCGGCGTCACCGTGCTGTGGTTTCTCGGGCGGCACGTGGGCGCGGCGCCGTTCGAGGACGGGCTGCGCGCGGTCACCTGGCCGGCGGTCGTGGCCGCCGTCACGCTCACTGCCCTGACCACGGTGTGTTCGGCCTGGCGGTGGCGGGTCGTCGCCCGGGCACTCGGCGTCGGCATTGGCCTGCCAGGCGCGGTCGGTGCCTACTACCGTTCCCTGTTCCTCAACTCCGTGCTCCCCGGCGGGGTTCTCGGCGACGTGCACCGGGCGGTCGCGCACGGCCGGCGCGCTGGAGACGTGGTGCGGGGGCTGCGCGCGGTGGGGTGGGAACGGCTGTGGGGTCAGGTCATCCAGGCCGTGGTGGCCGTCGCCGTGTTGCTGACCCTGCCGTCGCCGGTCCGGCCCGCGCTGCCGTATGTCCTGGCGGGTGTGGCGGGCGTAGCCGGGTGTGCTGCGCTGGTCGTGAGGCGCGCCGCTCGCCGCGGCCGGCCGCGGCTGGCACGCGCCGCCCGGGCCGTTTCCGCTGACATGCGTCGCGGCCTGCTGGCCCGGGACGTGTGGCCGCAGCTCACGCTGGCCTCGGTGCTGGTCGTGGCCGGGCACACGGCCACGTTCGTCATCGCGGCCCGGGTCGCCGGGTGCACCGCACCCCTGGGCGAACTGGTCGCGCTGCTGATGGTGGTCCAGATTGCAGTGGTGATTCCCTTGAGTATCGGCGGGTGGGGGCTGAGGGAAGGAGCCGCCGCCTGGGCCTTCGCCGCAGCCGGGCTCGGCGCGGCCGCCGGGGTCACGGTCGCCACCCTTTATGCGGTGCTCATGCTCGCCGCGGTTGCCCCGGGCGCTGGCTTGCTGCTGGGGGATGCCGTTCGCCGCCGGCGCGGCCCGGGTCACCCGCGTGAGTCGAGACGACCCGATCCGGCGCCGCAGGCGTTGGAGGTCGTTCGTGGCTGACCGGCCCTACCCGGCGACCGACCTTGGCACGCCGCTGACGGCGCCCCCGGCCCGGTGCGAGGCCGAACGGCTCGTCCCGTGACCGGGCCAGCCCAGGCGGCGATTCGCCGGCGTATTCGGATCCCGCTGCGCTTCGGTGACGGCTACTCAACCATGGCCACGGTCGTTAGCTTCACCGGCCTGACCGACGCGCAGCAGCACGTGGCCCTCGAACTCGGCCGGCCCGCCGCGGCCGGGCTGCCGCTGGTGCGCCTGCACAGTGAATGCCTCACCGGTGACGTGTTCGGCAGCCAGCGGTGCGACTGCGGGCCGCAACTGCGCGAAGCGGTCGAGCGGATCACCAAGCACGGCGGCTACGTGCTGTATCTGCGCCAGGAAGGGCGCGGCATCGGGCTGTATGACAAGCTCGACGCCTACGCGCTGCAAGATCGCGGGCTGGATACCTACGACGCGAATCTCGCGCTCGGCCACCGGGCCGACGAGCGCGACTACACCAGCGCGGCCCAGATGCTGCACGCGCTCGGCGCCAACCGTATCGGGCTGCTGAGCAACAACCCGGACAAGGGCGCTCAGCTGGCCCGCCTGGGCATCACGATCGCCAGGCAAGTCCCCACCGCGCTGCACCTTACCCGGACCAACGCCGCCTACCTGGCCACCAAGGCCCGGCGCGGTGGGCATGATCTGCTCGTGCGGGGTCTTGAACGCGTCGCCGAGCCGCACTGGCACGCCGACCCGCTCGCCGGTCCCGCAGGCCTAGGGGTTCAAGGGCCGGACGAGCGGCCCACAAAATCAAGCTGGTGGGCGATATAGACCAGCTCGCCCGCGGCCAGTTGCCGGCCGCGCTCAGCCAGCCAGTCGGCCAGGTCCGCCGGTTCCACCCGGTCCTGGCGGTTCCGCAACGCGTCCCGGATCGTGTTAAGGATGCTGCGCAGGAAGTAAGCCTCGTCGGCCGGGTAGTTCCCGTCCGGGGCCGGGCACACGACCCAGTCCGACGATCCCGCCGCCAGCGCGGGCGCCCCCGCATCCCGCAGGTGGTGAAACAGGCGGCGGCCCGTTCGGCTTTCCCCGGCCGGGCGGCCGTAGCGAAAGCGCTCATCCATGTCGCGGTGGTAGGCCCGCATGACCTGGTCGTCGTGGGGGTGGCCGGGCGCGAAGATGCTCTCGCCGTCGTAGTTGATCGTGAACCAGTAGACGCCGCCGGGGACAAGCAGCCGCAGCAACCCGGGCAGGACGGCCGGCACGTCCACCAGGTCCAGGACGGCGTTGGCGATCAGCACATCGGCCCGCGCCCCGTGAGCGGCCTCCAGGTAACTGCCGAGCTCGGCGTGCATCAGGCGCACCCGCAGATCACCCACCTGCAGCCCATCCGGCAGTAGGTCGCTGCGCAGGCCCCGCGCGGCCGCCCAATCGCGCAGCCACCGGCGAGAACAATCCAGCAGCTGCCGATCCGCATCCAGCAGGATGTACTCGCCGGCGCCGAGCGCGCCCCAGTCCATCAGACGGGCCACCATCGTCCCCAGGCCGGCGCCGACCTCCAGCACCTGCGGCGCACCCGCGGGCATCAGGCGGCGCAACTCGGCCAGCACATGCCGGTTAAGCGCCCGGTCATCCACGGTCGTCTTCGCGGCCAGGTAGCGGGCATAGTCGGAGGCCATCGAAGCTTCGTCGAAGCAAGTCATTGCTTCTCGACTACCATCGCGAACTTGCGCACCCGCCCGCTGCCGAGCCAGTCACGCCACAGCTGATGGGCCGCGATCAGATCGGCGGTGGCCTGCGTCCCGATTTCGCCGGCGATCTGGGGAGAATCAGCCCGGTAACAGCGAAGCAGCGCCGTCGCTATCGCCTGATGGGAGGAGCTGTACTCCTGCCGCCAGATCACGGTCAGCCCCGCGTTGCGCAGCACGGCCGTCAACTCCGCCAACTCGATGGGCCAGACCGTATCGGCGCCGGGCATCCGCGCCCGCTCCTGCTGGGTGAGCGGCCGGCCTTCCTCGACCGTGAAAGCGAAACGCCCGCCCAGCTCCAGCACGCGCGCCACCTCACCCACCAAGGCGTTCTTGCCGGGGAAGGCCAGCATCGTCTCCAGCAGGAGTACCACCTCGAAGCGGCCCTCGGGCAGAGGCGGGAGGTGAGCTTGCTCGAAGCGGCAGGGGAGATTCCCGGCCAGCTCTTGGGCGGTGGCCAGTGCGCTGGCGGAGTGATCGACGCCCAGGTAGCGGCACCCCGACTCCGCCGTGATCATCCGGCCGGGGCCGGCCACCCCACAGCACAGATCGAGCACGGAGACGCCGGGACCGACCCGGGCCTGGTGAGCCAGCTTCCGGACCTCGCCCGCCCGCATGAAGCTCTCCTGGCCTACATACTCGCCCGCGGGGTAGGCGGTCGCCCGGGCTCGCTCTAGCGCCGTCAAGAATGGTGCTCGCTGATCCTGTCTCACGTCAGATCCCACGCGGTGTCCGGCGCGGAGCCGGTGCCACCCGGCCCGGCAGGGCTACTTGCCGGGCCGCGCCGCGCCAGTGCCGAGCGGACGCCGATCGTCTCGGGTCGAACCGCGAC
>DATINY010000153.1:0-3217 GCA_035473755.1 Streptosporangiaceae bacterium | reverse complement strand
CCAGCCCGCTGGCCGCGGTCACCGGACCGGGCCGGGCGCTGCGCCGCCGGGATCCCCTTCGCCGCCCGGGGAGCCCGGCCCGGAGCCGCGCTCCTCATCACCGTCACCGGCGGCGTCACCGGCGGCCGGGCGGTAGGGGTCGGGGTCGCCGGCTGGCTGGGCTCCCTCCCTGGCGGCGGCGAGCGCGGCGTCCGCGGCGCGGGCCCGGGCCACCAGATCCTCCATGTGCTTGGCGCCCTCGGGCAGGGTGTCGCGCACGAACGTCAGCGAGGGGGTGTGCCGCAGCCCGGTCTGGCGGCCCACCTCGGTCCGGATCAGCCCGGTGGCGCTGGCCAGCGCTACCGCGGTGCCCTCCTGCTCCTCGGGCGTCCCGTAGACGGTGTAGTAGACGGTGGCCTCCCGCAGGTCGCCGGTGAGCCGCGCCTCGGTGACCGTCACGAAACCGAGCCGGGGGTCCTTGACCCGCCGCTCCAGCATCTCGGCCACGATCTGGACGATCCGGTCGGCGAGCTTGCGTGCCCGCGCCGCGTTCATGGCCATCTCATTCCTCCTCGCTGACCAGCCGGTGCCGCGCCGACAGCAGCGCGATCTCGGGGCGGGCGGCGACCAGGCGCTCACAGGCCTGCAGCACCTCGGCGGCATGCGCCGCCGTCGAGGACACCACCGCCACCCCGATCTCCGCCCGCCGGTACCGGTCAAGGCTGCCGGTCTCGGCCACCGCCACGCCGGGCTGCCGGCGGCGCACCTCGGCGATGATCGCGGCGACCACCGAACGCTTCTGCTTCAGCGACCGCACGTCGCCCAGCAGGACGTCCAGGGTCAGCGCGCCCACGTACACCGTGGCCTGCCCGGGCCCTCATCCGCGGGGATCAGGCCCGCGGCTTCTCCCGCATCTCATAGGTCTCGATCGTGTCCCCGACGTTGATGTCGCTGTAGCCGATGCCGATTCCGCACTCGTAGCCCTCGCGGACCTCGGTCACGTCCTCCTTGAACCGGCGCAGCGAGTCCACGGTGAGGTTCTCCGACACCACGACGCCGTCGCGGATCAGGCGGGCCTTGCTGCCCCGGTTGATCGTGCCGGAACGGACGATGCAGCCGGCCACGTTGCCGACCCGCGGCACCCGGAAGACCTCCCGGATCTCCGCCGTGCCGAGCTGCGCCTCCTCGAACTCGGGCTTGAGCATGCCCTTGAGCGCGGCCTCGATCTCATCGATCGCCTGGTAGATGACCGAGTAGTAGCGGATCTCGACGCCCTGGCGCTGGGCCAGTTCCCCGGCCCGCCCGGCCGGCCTCACGTTGAAGCCGACGATCACCGCCTCGGATGCGATGGCCAGGTTGACGTCGTCCTGGGTGATCGCGCCGACGCCGCGGCCGATGACCCGCAGCACCACGTCCTCGCCGACATCGATCTTGAGCAGCGCGTCCTCGAGGGCCTCGACCGACCCGGACACGTCGCCCTTGATGATGAGCAGCAGTTCCTCGCGCTCGCCGGACTTCAGCGCGGACTCCAGGTCCTCCAGCGTGACCCTCGGCCGCCGCTGCGCGAACAGCGCGCTGCGCTCGCGGGCCTCCCGCCGCTCGGCGATCTGCCGCGCGACCCGCTCGTCGGACACGACCAGGAAGTTGTCGCCCGCGTTGGGTACCGCGTTGAGCCCGAGCACCTGCACCGGGCGCGACGGTGGCGCGTCGGGCACCGGGGCGCCGTCCTCGTCGAGCAGCGCCCTGACCCGCCCGAACGCGTCGCCGCAGACGATCGAGTCGCCGACCTGCAGCGTGCCGCGCTGCACCAGCACGGTCGCCACCGGGCCGCGGCCCTTGTCCAGGTGCGTCTCGATCGCGACGCCCTGCGCGTCCTGGTCGGGGTTGGCCCGCAGGTCGAGCTCGGCGTCAGCGGTCAGGACGATCGCCTCCAGCAGGCCCTCGATGCCGGTGGCCTCCCGGGCCGACACGTCCACGAACAGCGTGGTGCCGCCGAACTCCTCGGCCACCAGGCCGTACTCGGTGAGCTGGGCACGAACCCGGGCCGGGTCCGCGCCCTCCTTGTCGATCTTGTTGACCGCCACCACGATCGGCACCCCCGCCGCTTGGGCGTGGTTGAGCGCCTCGGTGGTCTGCGGCTTGACGCCGTCGTCTGCCGCCACCACCAGGACCACCAGGTCGGTGGTCTCGGCACCGCGGGCCCGCATGGCTGTGAAGGCCTCGTGGCCCGGGGTGTCGATGAAGGTGATCTTGCGGTCCGACCCGTCCACCTCGGTCGTGACCTGGTAGGCGCCGATGTGCTGGGTGATGCCGCCCGCCTCCCGGGCCACCACGTTGGCGTGCCTGATGGCGTCGAGCAGCTTGGTCTTGCCGTGGTCGACATGGCCCATGACCGTGACCACGGGCGGGCGGGCCTGCAGATCGGTGTCCTCGCCCTCGTCCTCACCGAACTCGATGTGGAAGGACTCCAGCAGCTCCCGGTCCTCCTCCTCGGGGGAGACGACCTGGACGTTGTAGTTGAGCTCGGCGCCGAGCAGCTGCAGGGTCTCGTCGTTCACCGACTGGGTGGCGGTCACCATCTCGCCGAGGTGGAAGAGCACCTGGACGAGCGAGGCCGGGTTCACCCCGATCTTGTCGGCGAAATCGCTCAGCGACGCGCCCCGGGACAGCCGGATGACCTGGCCGTTCCCGCGCGGGATCTGGACGCCGCCGATCGCGGGCGCCTGCATGTTGTCGAACTCCTGGCGCCGCTGCTTACGCGACTTGCGGCCGCGCGAGGGACGCCCGCCGGGACGCCCGAACGCGCCCTGGGTGCCGCTGCGGCCGCGTCCGCCACCGGGACGGCCGCCGCCACCACCCACACCGGGCCGGGGAGCGCCGCCACCGGGGCCGCCACGAGGGCCGGCGCCCGCGCCGGGACCGCCGCGGGCTCCGCCCGGGCGGGCGCCGGCGCCCGCGCCGCCGGGGCCACCGGGGCCGCCACGGCCGGGGCCACCGGGGCCACCGCGGCCGGGGCCACCGGGGCCACCGGGGCCACCGCGGCCGGGACCGCCGGGGCGCGGTGGCATGCTGTTCGGACTCGGCCGCGGGCCACCGGGCCGCTGCATGTCGGCCGGGCTGGGACGACCCGGGCCGCCGCCCGCGGGCCGCGGGCCACCCGGCCGGGCGGACGCCGGCCCGCCGCCGGGTCCGGCCGGTCCGGCCTGGCCGGGGCGGGCCGCCCCGCGCGGGGACAGCC
>DATINY010000152.1:0-3392 GCA_035473755.1 Streptosporangiaceae bacterium | reverse complement strand
CCCCCGGGCCCCCGCGCCGCAGAAGGACGCCGACCGCGCGGGTTCAGACGCCACCGGGACGCGTGACTCATCGGTGGTGCACGGGTGAGTTCTGGATCATGCCGGCGGACGCCGCTGATTTGCCGGCGTGTGCGTCGTCTCAAGACCGATGGCAGGCAGGGTCCGGTGGGCGAGCATGGTGATGGCCGACGCTGACGGCACTCACCATGTGGTGCCACTGGCCGGCGACGGCCCGCCCGACCTGGCGGTGGTCGAGGCGCTGGCCCGGTGCCAGCTCATGGCCCGCCGGGCCGGCGGCCGGATGTGGCTGGAAGACCTGTCACCGGGGCTGGCCGAGCTGCTCGACCTGACCGGTCTGCGCGGGGAGCTGACCGGCCAGCCCGGCCCGGAGCCCTACTCCGGCAGGTGAGGGGGGAGGCCGAAGGCGGGGAACAGCTCGTCGGTGCTCAGGAAGAAGTTCAGGCCCGCGATCCGGTCGCCCGAGATCTCCAGCACCTGCAGCGCCCACGGCGCGTACCCGCCGTCCGGATCGGGCTTATATTGCCCGAACGCCGCGCAGCCGTTGGCCGCCTTCGCGATGAGCCGGGAGCCGCGGCAGGCGGCACCCGGCCCGAGCATGAACCGGCCGATGTCGCCGGCCCCCTGAAGCCACATCGCGAACGGAGGCATCGACTGCACCGCGTCGTCGTGCAGCAGCGTGACCAGCCGGTCGACGTCGTAGCGCTCGAACGCGTCCACGTAGCGGGCGAGCAGGTCGCGCTGCCCGGCGTCGACCGTCGCCGGCGAAGCGCCGGTGTCGATCGACGACATGGTGGCCCGGGCCCGCTGCAGCGAGCTGTTGACCGCCGCCACGCTGGTGCCCAGCAGCTCGGCCGCCTCGGCCGCCTGCCAGCGGAGCACCTCGCAGAGGATCAGGCTCGCCCGCTGCCGCGCGGGCAGGTGCTGCAGGGCGGCGACGAAGGCGAGCCGGATGCTGTCCCGCATCTCGGCCACCTCCGCCGGGTCGGCTTCCGGCGGGAGCACGCGCTCGTCGGCGATCGGCGATACCCAGCTGCCCTCGGGCAGGACTCCCTCCAGCGACGACTCCACCGGCGGTCTCGACGGGCCAAGCTCCATCGGCCGGGCCCGCCGCTGGCGGCCCCGCAGCGTGTCCAGGCACACGTTGGTGGCGATCCGGTACAGCCACGATCGGACGCTGGAGCGGCCCTCGAACCGCTCCCCGGCCCGCCAGGCCCGCACCATCGTCTCTTGCACCGCGTCCTCGGCGTCGAAGCCCGACCCGAGCATCCGGTAACAGTAGGCGGTGAGCTCCCGCCGATGACCCTCCAGGTCCTCGGGGGCGAGCGTGTCGGAGTGGACTGTCATACTTCCGCATGCTACGGCCAGGCTCGGACAGAACGTGCCACGGAGGGCATCTCACCGCCCGCCGGGCGCCGCCCGGGCCGCTGGCTGGGCCGGGAATCCCAGCGTGAGGGCCGGGCCGCCGCCGGGTTCATAGACTCGCGGTAGGCAGGAGGTTCGGCGATGGGCATCGTGGCCGGCCGGCGTGTGCGGCGGCCGATACATCCGTGCGTAGCGAAGGGCGAGCGATGGAGCTGATCGTCGAAGATGCCGTCATCGTCACCATGGCCGCGGGCACCGGCCCGGCCGGCTGCATGCTGGTCCGGGATGACCGGATCGCCGCGGTCGGCTCGGCCGGCGAGATCCGCGCGGCGGCGTCGCCCGGTGCTCAGGTGGTCCGGCTGGATGGCGCGACCGTCGTCCCCGGGCTGATCGACGCGCACTGCCACGTCTCCAACGTCGGCTACCTGGCCGCCGGCGCCGACTGCAGCCAGCCGTCCGCGCCCGATATCCCCGCGATCCAGGCGCGGCTGCGGGAAGCCGTCGGCCGGACGCCGGAGGGTTCCTGGGTGACCGGGAGCGGCTACGTGGAATACAAGCTCCGCGAGAACCGGCACCCGACGAGAGCAGATCTCGACCAGGCCGTGCCGGACCGCCCAGCGGTGCTGTACCACACGTCGCTGCATGCCTGCGTGCTCAACACCGCAGCCCTGCGGGAGGCCGGATTCTCCGATGGGCAGCCGGACCCTCCCGGCGGGGTCCTCGGCCGCGACAGCCAGGGCCGGCTCGACGGTGTGGTATTCGAGGGCCCGATGTTCGCGCTGTTCGAGCGCAACCTCCGGCACGACCTGACCCGCATGGACGCCGCCCAGCGCGCCGCCCTGGTCGAGAGCGCGGGACGGTACTTCGCCGAGCTCGGCGTGACCGCCGCCTGTGACGCGGACATGCGCCGCGACACGCTCGCCGCCTTCGCCGAGGTGGACGAGGCCGGCCTCCTCCAGCCGCGGATCTACGGGCTGGTCGTCCACGAGGAGGTGGACTGGCTGGTGTCGTCCGGCCTGCGGGGCCGCCGCTCCGGCCGGCTGGCCGCCGAGGCCGTGAAGATCTGGTCCGACGGCGGGATGAGCAGCCGGACCGCGGCGATCCACGGCACGTACCCCGTCCCGCCGTACGGCTCGGGCATCTTGTTCTTCGATCTCGCCGAGCTGACCGGGATGGTCCGCGAGCTCGATGCACAGGGATTCCAGGTGTGCATCCACTCGCAGGGAGACCGGGCGATCGAGACCGTGCTCGACGCCTACGCCACCGTCCTGGCCGGCGTCCCGGGCAACCCGCGCCGGCACCGCATCGAGCACGGCGGCGCGATGTACCCGCCCATGATCGCCCGGGCCGCGGAGCTGGGGATCGTGGTGGCGAGCCAGCCCGGGTTCTTCTCCACCCTGGGCGACGGGTTCGCGGAGGCCTTTCCCGGCCGCAGCGACCAGCTCTACCCCTTCGCGTCCTGGCTGCGTGCGGGCATGACCGTCGCGGGATCGTCCGACGCCCCGGTCATCACCGCCGACCCGCTGCTGGGCATCCGGGACGCCGTCTTGCGCCGCACCGGCGAGGGCCGCGTGCTCGGCCCCGGGGAACGCCTCCGGGCGCGGGACGCGCTCGCCATCTACACCCGGGGGGCGGCGTTCGCCATGCACCGCGAGGACGAGATCGGCTCGCTCGAACCCGGCAAGCTCGCGGATTTCGCCGTCCTGGACGCCAACCCGCTCGAGATAGATACCGAACGGATCGGCGGCATCCGGGTCCTGGCCACGGTCACCGGCGGGACGCCGGTCTACCAAGCGGACGACATCTTTCCCGGCTGACCGCCCGACGGCTTCCCCGGCTGACCGCCCGGCGGCCGCCGCTCGGTACCTTGAGGGCCATGACAGCGGACAGCGGCCAGCACGGCCAGCACCGCCCGGCCGACCCGGCGGCGGCGCTGGCCGAACGGCTGTTCCAGGACATGACCGGGGCGCTTGAGCTTTTCACCGTGTACCTGGGCGACCGGCTGGGCC
>DATINY010000151.1:0-6447 GCA_035473755.1 Streptosporangiaceae bacterium | reverse complement strand
TCAGATCCCTCGCCGCCGTGTCCGGCTAAATCCCGGGTCGGCGCCGCAGCCACCAGATACATCCCTCTGTCATCACTAATGGTAATCGAAGTAACGGTCCGTTACCTATAGCTCAGGTCACGACTTGCGGGCCGGCCGGCGCGGGAAAACCCGTCCACCGGCCCGGGCGAGGTACCGTGTCCTTGCTGGTTACGGCCATTGGTGAAGAGATCACCCTAAGCTAAGCTGGGTTGACTGACCGGCACACGGGCTTCCGGGAGCTGATCATGAACGCTAAGAAGGTCATCACCTGGGCTGTTGTCATCTTTCTGGCGTGGTTCCTGATTACGAACCCGCAGGGCGCAGCCGCAGCGGTGACCAACCTCTTGAACGCTCTGAAAGGTGTCGGGAACTCACTAGCCACATTCTTCACCACACTGTGACCATGTGAGGCGGCGGGTATGAGGCTGGTCTCCTCGGGCAACAACCCTCCGCGCGAAGTCGACAAGTACCTGCTGCTGCACGAACGCGAGCACCAGGTGATCACGGTGCGTATGCACCCGGCCGTGCTGCTGGCACCGGTGGCGATCGCCCTGGCCGGGCTGATCGCCGCGGTGGTGCTGAACGGCACCATCCTGAAGGCCCAGCACCTCCTCATGGCCATCGTCTGGATCGGCTGGCTCATCCTGTTCCTGCGGGCGCTCGTGATGGCGGCGACCTGGTCTGTCGAGTACTTCGTAGTCACGTCGCAGCGGATGATCCTGACCTCCGGGCTGCTGACCCGCAAGGTCGCCATGATGCCGCTGAAGAAGGTGACCGACATGAGTTTCCAGCGTTCCCTCGGCGGGCGCCTGTTCGGGTATGGTGAGTTCATCCTTGAATCGGCGGGCCAGGACCAGGCACTCCGGAATATCCCGTTCATCCCCTACCCCGAGCAGCTCTACCTCGAGGTATGTGACCTGCTCTTCCCGAGCAAGGACGACGGCGACGACTGACCGGCCAGGCCAGCCGGTAACTCCTTCCCCGGGGTTCGTGCGGCCGGACGACCACAGCGCAGCGTCCGGCCGCATGAGCCTGCCCGCGGCCCCCGGTCGGGCCGGCCGGTCAGAACGTGACCATGGCCACGCCCGCCGCCGCCAGGACCAGGCCGACCCGCTGCACCGCCCGCACCCGCTCTCCCAGCGTGACCCGCGCCAGCAGCACCGTGATGCCGGGGTACAGCGAGGTGATCACGACCGCGATGCCGAACAGCCCGGCCCGGGCGGCGAGCAGGTAGCAGACATTGGCGGTGGCATCCAGGATCCCCGCGCCGGCCGCGGCCGGCAGCACCCAGCGCCCGGCGCCGGGGCCGGGGGGCCTGGTGCCGAGCCACGCGGCGGCGGCCAGGATGACCACGGTCCCGCCCACCCGTGCCAGGCATACCGGCCACAGGACACTGGACGCGCCCGCGTTGCGGATGAACAGGAAGAAGACGCCGAACGCGAGCCCCGATGCGGCGCCGTAGCCAAGGCCGCGGGCCGCCACGCGGAACCGGGCTGGGCCGGGACCGGTCCCGGTGACCGGCCGGGCCCCGGGGCCCCGGCCGCCTTCCATGCTGACCAGCACGATTGCGGCCAGGCAGAGGGCCGCACCGGCGTAGACGGCCGCGCTGGCCCGTTCGCCCATGGCCAGCGCCGCGGCCACCGGCACCACGGTCGAGGCCAGGGCGGAGACCGGGGCGACCACGCTCATCGGGCCCGCGGCCAGGCCCCCGTACAAGATGATCATCCCGGCCCCGCCCACCGCGCCCGCCGCGAGCGCCCAGCCCAGGCCCCCGGCCTGGAACGGGGCACCGGTGAGCAGCGCGGCGGCCACGACGACCACCACACCGGCCGGGGTGGAGATGAGCAGCACGGACGCGGCCCTGACCCGCCGCGACGCCACACCGCCCAGGAAGTCGGCGCTGCCGAACAGCGCCGCCGCGGCCAGCGCGAACACCATCCCCACTGCCGGTCCCCTCACCCTTCCTGGTCTCGCATCCGATCCTGGTCACGCATCCGGTCGGAATGATATAACGTCTAGTTCAACATACCGACCGTGGCAAGGCGAGTGATAATCCGTGGCCGCCAGCGATCTCGCCGGTGCGCTCTCCCGCACCTTGCAGTCCCTGCGGGCCGAGCGCGGCTGGTCGCTGGACCAGCTCGCCGCCAGGTCGGGCGTGAGCAAGGGCGTCCTGGTCGCGCTGGAGCAGGCACGCTCCAACCCGAACCTGGCTACCCTGGCCAGGATCAGCGACGCGTTCGGGGTGCCGGTCACCTACCTGGTGGACGTTCCGGCCGAGCCCAGCGTGCGGGTGACCGGGCCGGATCAGGCCCGGACCCTGTGGCACGGGCCGTCCGGCGGGACGGGAACCATCATCGCCGCGACCGAGGCACCCTGGGCGGCCGAGCTGTGGAGCTGGACGGTCATGCCCGGCGAATCGTTTGGCGGCGACGCGCACGCCCCGGCGACCAGGGAGATGGTGTGGGTGGAGGAGGGCACGCTGACCCTGACCGTGGCGGGTGCGCGGCACCAGGTCGGGCCGGGCCAGTGCGCGCGCTTCCCGGCCGGCCTGCCACACGGGTACGCCAACGAGGGTGCGGCGCGCGTGCGGCTGACCATGATCGTCGTCGTCCCGCCATCCCCCTCCTGAGCACGCGGCGGATAGGGCGCCGGGGCCGGGGGGTGCAGACATCGCGTGACGGGGGCCTGATGCTGAGGACACATCGGGGTGCCCGCACGGACCGGCTGGTCGCTGCCTGCGCCCATCGCGGGGTGTCGCTGGCCCTGGCCGCGGCCATCGCCGTGACGGATCACGTCGTGCATCAGCAGCAACTGCCGTTCCTGTGGCGGGGCCTGATGGACGAGCCGTGCCATCTGGCCACCGCGATGATCGTCCTGGGGGCCCTGGCCCGATGGCGCGGCCGCGCGCCCAGCAGCCGGTTCGTCTGGGTGATGCTGTCTGCCTCCGTGCTGATCGACCTCGACCATCTGCCGCTGGAGCTCGGCTCCGGCGTGCTGACAGCGGGCACGCCGAGGCCCTACACCCACGCGCTGTGGGTGCTGGTGCTGCTGGCCGTGACGGCGGCCGCCGCCCGTCACCGGCACCAGGTTTCCGGCAGCGGCCGGGCCGGGACCGTGGCCGTGATCGCCGCGGGCGCGGCCTGGGGCGTGGCCGCACACTTCCTCCGCGACGTGGCAACCGCGCCGATCTCGCTGTGGTGGCCGGTCTCCAGCGTTGGCGTGCAGATGCCGGGCTACTGGTACCTGGCCGCGCTGCTCATCCTGGCCACCCTGCCGCCCCCACGCACGCGGCCATGACCCGCCGCCGCGTCTACTACGAGCGGGGGCGCCCGGTCGAGGTCCTGACCTGGTGGGGAACTGGCGGCGGCCCGCACAACGTGCTGATCCGCCGGGCCTCGGGGGAGTTGCTAGTGCGCCCGTTCCGCGGGCTCCGCAAGGCTCCCGCGGATCCGGCGAAGGCGGCCGGCGCCGGCCGCTGACCGGCACGAGCCAGCGGGCGCACCGGTGTGCCCGCGCCGGTACTCGCAAGCACCGGGCTGCGCGTCTATCTATCACATCCCTTCACCCGTGCCGCACAGGCAATCCAGGAGAACATATGACCGGCGCTGGCTCCGTCAGCCTCCGTGAGATCGGACGCGTCAAGTCCGCCGCGACCCGCGTGGCACTCCTCCCCGTTGTCGATCTGGCCGGCTACACCGCAAACACCGCGTTCTGGCTCGCCCGGGCCGCCGCTAACCTCGAGGTCGCCGCCGCCCGCGCCCGGCTCCACGCCGCGCGCCCAGAGCCCGTGGGGCAGATGGCCGGCCGCGATCCCCAGCCGCAGCGGGACGCTTCCGTCGCCGGCTAGCGGCACCGGGGTGGTCCAGGCGGGGACGGCTGGCGCCGAACATCGGCCCTGGTGTAGCCGTATATGTCGGACATATGTTCTAATTTCCTGATGGATGTGTATCGACCGGCTTGGTGGTGTTATCCGCGGGAATGCGCGAGGGGCCACCCATGGGGGCCGGGCCGGGTGATCTTGTCATGGATGCCGTGCGACTGCGCCCCGGCGCAGGCCGAGCGTGAGCACGGCCCCGGGCACTTAGTCGTGTACTGCCAGGCGTCCGGCTGCCGGTCGGCCTGGTACCAGCCCCGGCACGAACGGGCCGGCTGAGCGGCGCTGGGCAACTCCGGCGCACCTTGTACGCTTTTGTAGGTGACCAGCAGACCCGCCGCCGCGCAGCACCTGCGCGACCTCGCGCTGCTGCGCTGTGTCCGCGACCGGATCGACCGGGAGTACGCCCAGCCGCTGGACGTCGAGGCGCTGGCCCGCGGCGCGCACATGTCGGCCGGGCACCTCAGCCGCGAGTTCAAGCTCGCTTTTGGCGAATCGCCGTACAGCTACCTGATGACGCGGCGCATCGAGCGCGCGATGGCGCTGCTGCGCCGCGGCGACATGAGCGTCACCGAGGTCTGTTTCGCGGTCGGCTGCTCGTCGCTTGGCACCTTCAGCACCCGCTTCACCGAACTGGTCGGTGTGCCGCCCAGCGCCTACCGGCGTCACGAGGCGCGCGCGACGGCGGGAATGCCGTCGTGTGTGGCGAAGCAGGTGACCAGGCCGGTCAGGAATCGAGAAGCGCCGGTCACCGAGCCGCAGCTAGCGTGACAACCATGGACATCACCATTCACGCGAGCTTCCTCCCGCACGACGACCCGGACGCGTCCCTGGCCTTCTATCGCGACGCCCTCGGCTTCGAGGTCCGCAACGACGTCGGATATGGCGGGATGCGCTGGATCACGGTCGGCCCCGCCGACCAGCCCGGCACGTCCATCGTGCTGGCGCCGCCGGCCCCGCCGGGCTGCGGCATCACCGACGACGAGCGCCACACCATCGCCGAGATGATGGCCAAGGGAACCTACGCCAGCATCAACCTGGCCACCAAGGACCTCGACGGCATCTTCGAGCGGCTGGAGGCCAGCGGCGCCGAGGTCGTCCAGGAGCCGACCGAACAGCCGTACGGGCTTCGCGATTGCGCCTTCCGCGATCCCGCGGGCAACCTGATCCGCATCAACGAGCAGCGCTGAGCCGTCCGTCGATCACCGCCTGCACGGACGCACGGTGAGGCGTTATTCGTTGGGGCCTTCGAACTCCGGGTACTCCGGGCCCTCGTAGATGACCGGCAGGCCGAGCCGCTCGTAGAAGGCGCGCTCGGCGGGGAGGTCGCACACGTTCAGCACGGGTGCCAGCCTGGTGAACAGGTCTGGTGCCTCCTGGCTCATGGCGGGCAGCTACCCAGGAGGTCCACCTGCACCTGTATGGCGTGGCGGTTGAGGACATCGCCGCCATCCTCGCCCGCCGGGATGAGTGACATGTTCATTTGACCCCCATGCACTTAGCTCCGGCCGCCAAGATGGCCTGCCGGTCCGCCTTTGTGAGCCCGAAGCCGTGCGACGAGAAGGCGGTCTCCAGACACTTCTTCGCCGCCGCCCGCGCGGTGGAGCTGGTGGCGGCCGGCAGGGCGCAGGTGATGATGGCATTCCGGCCGGCCGTGGTGAGCGGGTCTCCCTTGGTAATGCAAGCCTTTAGCTTTGCCTCGGCTGCCCGCACCTGGGGGCTGGTGGCGAGCGCGCTCGCCGCCGACGCAGTGCCACCGGTCGAGCTGTGGTGGGTGCAGCCAGCGGCCCCGGCCGCGATCACGATGGCTAGTGCCGCCGCTTTGAGGGCTGCCCTCATAGTCCTGCTCCCTTCCTACCCTCCCGCCCCAGTCTCCCGGGGGGAAGCCTTCATACCCCCGGCTGAGCAAAGGAGAACCGGCATGTCAGTCACGGCTGGCACAGGGATGACACCCGCGGCATCGCCGCCATCTCCGCCCGGCATGAGGACCGCTGGCCTGATTGTCGCGGCAGTCCCCGGGCCCCCACCCCGGCAGACTCTGGCGCGCCCCGTGCCTGGGACCTTGGGCGCTGGCAAGACTGGGATGAAGCGCTGATAGATTCCGTTGCATGGGCCATATCGGCCGGCGTCCGCGGGCGAGGCGCTGGCGCACCGCCTCGCTGTGGGCGGGCGCGCTCGCCGCGCTGGCCCTGGCCGCGTGGATCGCGACGTACGCCGCCTACGACGCAATGGGCTGACCCCCGCCGACCACGCTGGCAAGACGCCGGCCGGCAGCCCGCCGTATTCATAGCGCGTCGCCGTGTGGCCCCGGGGCCGGGCGCGGGGGAGGGCCCAGCCCCGGGGCAAGCCCCTATCGTCCCCAGCGGGGATGAACGGTATCCCGCGTTGCCTTAAGAGGGATGGCGAACCCGGTTAAGACCCGGTAAGGGACCTCAGTCTGGCCCCGTTTCGTGCTGGGGCTGGTACCCAGCCGAGCTGACATGAACCAGGGAGCCTGCACCGTGGCACAGACTCCCTGGTCAGGAGCGGAGGCTCGGGGATTTGAACCCCGG
>DATINY010000150.1:0-3030 GCA_035473755.1 Streptosporangiaceae bacterium | reverse complement strand
CGCCACCCCGAAGGACCGGGACCGCTCGTTGACCTCACGGGCCACCGCGGCGACCTTGTCCAGGCCCGCTCCCTCCTCGGCGAGCGCGCCGGCGATCTTCTCCACGAACACGGTGGCGCCGACGCCCCGCCTCCCCGCGGTATAGAGCGAGTCCTGCACCGCGACGTCGTCGTTGGTCACCACCGACGTGACCTCGATGCCCTCGTCGGCGGCCAGCTCGGCGGCCATCTGGAAGTTGAGCACGTCACCGGTGTAGTTCTTGACGACGTGCAGGACCCCGGCACCGCCGTTGACGGCCCTGGTCGCGGCGAGCATCTGATCGGGGACCGGGGAGGTGAACACCTCACCGGGGCAGGCGGCGTCCAGCATGCCGTACCCCACGAACCCGCCGTGCAAGGGCTCGTGGCCGGACCCGCCTCCGGATACCAGGCCTACCTTGCCAGCCTGCGGTCCGCTGGCCCTGGTAATCACCTTGTTCTCGATGTCGACCGCCAGCGAGGGATGCGCTGCGGCGACCCCGGCCAGTGCGTCGGTCACCACGGTGTCGGGGGAGTTGATGAGCTTTTTCATGACGTGCTCTCCTGGATTCTCTCGCCGTCCACGGCGGCCGGGACGGGCTCGGACGGCGCCAGGCTGGTCAGCGCCGCATCGGCGCGGACCCTGCCGATCGCCACCCAGGCCAGGCCGCCAAGGACGCCGCCAACCAGATCGCCGATGAGGTAGGCGGGTACCTGCGACCACAGCACCTTCCCGCCAAAAGCCCCCATCATGAACACGGCGCCCAGGTAACGGGCGGGATTGATGGCGGCGCCGGTCGCCGGGCCCACGACGATAATGACCGCGAAGACGATGGCGCCGATCGCCATCGGCGCCCAGCCCGGCACCGCCCGGTGGTCGATGACGCCGAAGATGACAAACACCAGCATGAACGTGCCGAGCGCCTCGATCACCGTCGCCCGGCCGAACCCCATCGTGGCCGGGTTATAGGCGGTCACACCGCCGCCAGCGGCGACAGTGGCCGCCCGGCCCAGGGTGAGGTAGATGGCGGCCGCGCCGGCGATGGCCCCGGCCAGCTGGGCCGCCCAGTAGCCGGGCACCTCACGCCAGGAGAACTTGCCGGACACCGCTAGTGAGAGCGTCACCGCCGGGTTGATGTGGCCGCCCGAGATGTGCCCGATCGCGTACACCGCGCCCACGATGACGAGCATGAACGCGAACGAGATCATCCCTAGTTCGGCCAGCGAGAACGGGGCCTTGGTGCCGGCCGCGATCACGCCGGCCGCGGCGGCCGAGCCGGCGCCGATGAAGACGAGAAAGCCGGTGCCGAGGAACTCGGCTGAGAGCTTCTGCAGGGTACTGGGTGGTGCTGCCATGCGGATCGCCCGCGGCACGCCGGTGACCAAGCCAGAGGGGCCGGGGCTCCTCACCTCCTCCGGTGAGCGGCGGCGAAATCGAAACATGTTCGACATCGCCGAACAACGTTTCACGAAACATAAACGCCGCGGCAGGGCCGCGTCAAGAGGGTGATTGTGCCTTTGTGCCACGGCCTGGCCGCAGGCGGGGACCGTGCCTCAGTGCCACGGCCTGGCCGCCCGGGCCGCCCAGTAGGCATCCGGGGGCTCGGCGAGGCGCAGCTCTGGAAGCCGGCCGACCGCGAGCGCGGCCAGGTTCGCATCCAGCTGCGGGCGGGTGACAGCGCCGGACAGGACCACCGATGCCCACGGCTGAGCCAGCGCGGCGGCCATGGCGATCGCGTCTGCGGTGACGCCACGCTCGGTGGCGAGCGCGGCCACCGGGCCAGGCGGCTCTCCCGCCGTAGTCAGCCGCCCATTGGCGACGGCCTCCTTGACCAGGACCGCCCAGCCGGCCGCGGCCGCCTCCGCCGCCGCCGGGCCGGCCGACGGCTCCAAAAGGTTCCACGTCACCTGCGCCGCCGTAACCAGCTGCTGCCCGTCGACGGTCAAGTGCAGCGCCCGGCGGATCGTCTCCGCCTGATGCGGCCCGCTGGTCGTCAGCCCGACGATCACGCCGTCGGCGCGCAGCCGGGCCAGCGCGGCCAGCAACGGGACGTCGGTGAACAACCCCGAATCAGGGGTCACCGAATGCACCTGATACAGGGTGAGCCGATCACCGAGCAGGGCACGGCTCTGGGCCAGCTGAGCCCTGAACATAGCCAGCGAATGCTCCTTGACCTCCTGCTGGCCGGCGTCGAGCCGCCAGCCGCCCGTATAGCGGTACCCCCACTTCGAGCCGACGACCACGTCCGGATAGCCGCGCTCTGTTAGCCAGCCGCCCAAGAATTCCTCCGCCCGGCCATAGGAGCGGGCGGCATCGATGTACCTGACCCCGGCAGCGTAGGCCGCGTCCAGCACCGAGAAAGTCCGGGCCCGCAGGCCAGCGACGCTGCGGTCGGGCAGGTCATCCTCCCGGCCGCCAGTGATGTATGCAGGGCGGCCCAGGGCGGCCAGCCCGAGCCCAATCCGCGGGATCAGCGGTCCCCCCGCCCCGAGCGTCGCAGTCGGCATACGGGTCCGGCTCCACCGGTCGCTAGCCATGGCCGCCACCGTATCGGTGGCCCCAGTTGCCGCGAAGCGCGGGCATCCCGCCATGCCTGCAAGCCGGGGCAGATGAGTCTGCAACAACCTGGCTGAGCCGAGACCACATCGCCGCCAAGCCCGGCGTCCCCGCAGTCTTAGGGCGGATGACGACGTGCAGATCATCCTGATCTGGAACGCCGTGGCGGCCCGAGCTGCCGTTGGTTGAGGGAGTGCCGAACGGCGGTTCTACGCGCGTGCCATTCCTGCGGGTCGGCCACGTTCCGTGACCACATGGCAATCTCCGGCCGCGCCCTTCGGCAAGGCCGGACGAGCTCGCGCGCCCGCATGGTGGCGTGCGTACATCGTTACTGGGATCGCCTGGTGCCCGGGCTCGCTGGGAGGCAGTGCCGGCCGGGGGATACTGGCCCCATGGTGGACGACATCGCGCGGGAACGGGCCATCTATCAAGCACTCAAGGCGGCCGACGAAGTCG
>DATINY010000149.1:0-2541 GCA_035473755.1 Streptosporangiaceae bacterium | reverse complement strand
CCGAGGCGGGAGAGATCGCCATGGTGCGGAACCGGCCGATGATGCCCTCGGTGGAGTCCCGGTTGACGGACTGGGCGGTGACCGAGCTCCCGTACGCGGCGGTTATCACGATGATCCCGGGCATGACGTAGTCGATGTAAGTGGTGTGTGAGCCGGCCCCGAGGCCCGCCTTCAGCGCACCGCCGAAGACGCCGATGAACAGCAGCAGCAACAGCACGGGCACGGCTACCGACACCACTAGAGTCACCGGGTAGCGCAGCACGTGCCGGAGACTGCGCCGGGTCATCGTCGCCGAGTCCCGAGCGGCAAAGGCCAAGGTTGTCATCGCACGTTCTCCTTTTGTTTTTCTGCCGTCTTTTCTGACGTCGGGCGTCCGGTGAGGGCGAAGAACACGTCATCGAGATCGGGTGTGTGCACGGACAGGCCGTCGATCTCGGCCGCCGTGTCGCCGAGCTGGTTCAGCAGCGCCCTCACCGCGATCGCGCCGCCGTCGCTGGGAACCTCCAGCGTCAGCGCGTCCTCGTGCCGGAACGCGCCGCCGAGGGCCCGTTCGGCCGCGTCGAGCCCTGTGGTGCCGGCGAAGTGCAGCCGGACGTGGGCCCCGGGAATGCTCCGCTTGAGCTCCTCGGGGCTTCCCTCGGCGACCACCTTGCCGTGGTCGAGAACGGCGATCCCGTCGGCCAGCTCGTCCGCCTCGTCCAGCTGCTGCGTGGTCAGGAAGATCGTGACGCCGCCGGCCACGAGCTCGCGGATGGTCTGCCACATCATGCGGCGGCTGCGCGGGTCGAGCCCGGTGGTCGGCTCGTCGAGGAAGATGATGCGCGGGTCGCCGATCAGGGTCATCGCCAGATCGAGCCGCCGCCGCATGCCGCCGGAATACGTCGCCGCGGTCTTGCTGGCCGCGTCGGCCAGGTCGAACTGGTCGAGCAGCGCGGCGACGCGCCGCCGCCCTTCCGCCCGGCGCAGGTGGTGCAGGTCGGCCATCAGCAGCAGGTTCTCCTCGCCGGTGAGCAGGTTGTCGACCGCCGAGAACTGGCCGGTCACCCCGATCGCGGCCCGTACCGCCGCCGGGTGCCGGGCCACGTCATGGCCCGCGACGCGCACCTCGCCACCGTCGGCGTGCACTAGCGTGGACATGATCTGCACGGTGGTGGTCTTGCCGGCGCCGTTGGGACCCAGCAGCGAGAACGTTGTTCCCGCGCCGACCTCCAGGTCGATGCCGTCGAGGACGGTCTTGCCGCCGAATGATTTGCGCAGCCCGGCGGCCGTGATCGCGCTGGTCATGCTTCTCCCTTTGCCATCACCGCGGCCTGGACGGCCGCGATCACGTCGAGGGTGCACGCAGCGGGATTCATCGCGGTTTCACGGCGGTTTCATTCGCTGGCTCGGGTGCCCGGCGATCCGTACCGCACGAATACTGGGACCACGCCAAGTGCCTCATCCATGGCCTCTAGCGGGCTGACGCCACAGGGCCATCCACCCGTCGGCTTGCCGACAGCGACGCGGCCCGGCTGGAGGCCTTAGGCCCGGTGCGCGTGACTGCCGCGGTCGAGGATGACACCGAACGGGTCCGGGCAAGGAGCGCATCGGAGTAAGTAACGCCCACCAGAGCCGGGGCATGGACAACGCAACCGTGCCTCACCCGGAGTACGAACGCGCAGAGCTGGTCTGAGCACAGTCATCATCCGGATCGAGCCGTCCCCTGAGCCATGCGGAGCCGGCGATCTGTCTGCAGCTGGGCAGTGGGGGATTACAAGCGCTCTCACCCTAAGTAGCGCCAAGGGTCAGCCGTTAACGGCTGCGGTGGGGGGAGGGCACCGCGGGTTGTGGTGCTCGCCGATGGCGAGCGCAGCTGAGTCGGGGCCTGGCTGGTCTAGGGCCCACGAGTTGCTGGCGGCTTCCCTGATCATCAACGCCTTGATCCCTGGCACCCCAGATTCGCTCGCCACGGCTCTGCGGGCCCTGCCCGGCAAGGGAAAGGCCGCTGCGGGATCACGCAGCCCGAGGTCTTGTGCATCGTGCCAGGATGACTTCTGGCTTGACCCCCGGGCAATTCTGAGCGCCTAGAGCACGCCGGCAGCGATGGCGACGCCGACCCCGATCAGGACCAGGCCACCAACGAGTTCGCCCCGGTCCCCGGTCCGGGTGCCGAGTCTGCTGCCCAGCTCCAAGCCGAGCAGAGACATGGTGATACTGACGGCGCCGATCACGATGGCGGCCACGGCAAGGTCGACGTGAAAGGTGCCCAGGGCGAAGCCGACCGCCAGATTATCGATGCTCAGCGCAGCCCCGGTGACCAGCAACCGCCCGGTTCGCTGCCCGGCCGGTGTGGCCGGGGACTTGTCGTTGTGGCTGCAAACCGCTTGCACCACGGCGTAGCCGCCGGTCGCGATGAGCAGCGCGGCGCCGATCCAGTGCGCGGCGTGGCCGAGGGCTCGCTCATATAGGAGGGCCCCGGGTGCCCGCAAGCCGGGCGCTCACGAAATCGCGAGGTGCCGTCTCGAAGCCCTCCTCAATGGTTATCGGGCCATTGCCGCATCG
>DATINY010000148.1:0-4780 GCA_035473755.1 Streptosporangiaceae bacterium | reverse complement strand
AGGCTGGCGGCGTACCCGGCCCAGTTGATGGACTGAAGGCTGGTGACCGAGGTGGCCGCCGATGCGGCGGCGCCCGGCCCGGCGCCAACGGCCCTCAGCGGGGTACTGGGCTGGATCGCTGCGGGCACCTTCGAACTGGTGACCGCGCTGACTGCCGCGGACGCTGGGACTAAGGCGAAGGCGCCCGCCGTCAGGGCGGCCGCCAAGGCGCCGACGGCAACGCCGCCGGCGCGGGAGGGTTTCCTCATCAGAATCCTGACCTTTCACGAGTAAACCGATCGGCTGGACCGTTTGGCAGGCCAGCCGGTTCTGATGGCGGCCACCCCGCCTCAATTTGTTGAGCGCCTGAGACCATGACGCCCGGGAAGCACCAACGGAGTACCGGCGGGGGGTACTTCTTTCTCACCACGCAGCATCTGGAACGGCGGACCCCGCGGGCCCGGGCTCTGCGGGTCACCGCGTCAGGCAGGTGGGCGGCCGCGCGGCTGCGCGGTTCCGGCCCGGAGCCGGGCGGCCTGGGTGGTCAGGTACTGCTGCTCCGGGATGCTCGTGGTGCGGGCCGCCGCGGCGCGGTAATGGGCCATCGCGGCCTGGGTGTCGCCGGCCATCTCGTGCAGGTGGGCACGCACCGCGTCGAGCCGGTAGTGGCCGGCCAGCGGCTCGTCGAGCGGCTCGAGCAGCCTCAGGCCGGCGGCGGGCCCGTGGACCATGGCCGCCGCGATGGCCCGGTTGAGCGCCACCATCGGGTTGCCGGTCATCCGCTCAAGCAGCGCGTACAGGGCGAGGATCTGCGGCCAGTCGGTGTCCCCGACGCTGGCCGCCTCGTCGTGGACGGCGGCGATCATGGCCTGCACCTGGTACTCCCCGACCACTCCCCCGGCCAGCGCACCGGTGATCAGCGCCGTCCCCTCGGCGATCAGCGCCCGGTCCCACCGCGCCCGGTCCTGCTCCGCCAGCGGGATCAGCTCACCGCCGGCCCCGGTGCGGGACGGCCGCCTGGCGTCGGTGAGGAGCATGAGCGCCAGCAGGCCAGTCACCTCGGCGTCGCCGGGCAGCGTGGCATGCATCATCCTGGCCAGCCGGATCGCCTCGCCGGACAGCTCGGTGCGGTGCAGGTCGGCGCCGATGCTGCTGGCATATCCCTCGTTGAAGATCAGGTACAGCACGTGCAGCACCGAGCGCAGCCGCCGCGCGCGCTCCTCGCCCTCCGGCAGGCCGAACGGCACCCCGGAGGCCTTGATGCGCTGCTTCGCCCGGCTGATCCGCTGGGCCATGGTGGATTCCGGCACCAGGAACGCCTTCGCGATCTCGGCCGTGGTCAGGCCGCCGACGGCACGCAGGGTCAGCGCGATCGCCGAGGCCGGGGTCAGCGCCGGGTGACAGCACATGAACAGCAGGATCAGCGTGTCGTCACGGCCGGTCACGTCCACGGCCTGCGTCTCGGCCATCGCGGCGGCGTCCTCGCGGCGTCTGCGCGCCTGCTCGCTGCGCAGCTGATCGGTCATCTTCCGCACGGCGGTCTGGATCAGCCAGCCGCGCGGGTTCGCGGGCACCCCCTCGGCCGGCCAGTGCCGGGCCGCGGCGATCAGCGCCTCCTGCACGGCGTCCTCGGCGGAGTCGAAGTCCCCGAAGCGGCGGACGAGCACGCCGAGGACCTGCGGCGCCTGTTCGCGCAGCAGGTCCTCGATGCCCGTCCCCGTGCTCACTCCCCGTTGGCGGGCGCGCCCATCACCTGCCGCACCTCGATCGGCTGCTGGATCGGCACGCCGCCGGGGCCCGGCGCGGCCGACGCCTTCGCCGCGATCTCGATGGCGCGCGCCTCCGACTCGACGTCGATCATCCGGTAGCCGGCGAGCAGCTCCTTGGACTCCGGGAACGGGCCGTCGGTCACCACCGGGGCGGTCCCGCCGGCGAAGGTCACGAACTTGGCCAGCTCCGGCCCGGCCAGGCCCTGGGCGCCGACCAGCTCGCCGTTGCTGGCGAGCTCGTCGTTCAGGGCCATCTGGAACTCGATGTGCGCCTTGATGTCCGCCGGGTCCCACTCGGTCATGGGCAGGTCGCACGCTAGCGTGGCCCCATAGTTCTGCAGCAACATGAACTTGGTCATGCCCGCCTCCTCGCTACTCGCTGCGCCCATCGTGGCGCACTCACCAGCAGGACGGGGCAGCCGGCCCGGTCTCGACATCCGGCGCATCATTCGTTGAGAAAATCTGGCCGCAGATGTCGATTCCAGCGGCCGCGGTTCGAAGCATGAGCGGGCGGGCCAGCGGGGCCCGGCTCAGCGACGCCAGGGAGGCGACGATGCGGTTCCTGATGACGACATCCAAGGCCGACCCGCCGGACGACAAGCTGGTGGCCGAGATGGACCGCCTGGTCGAGGAGATGACCAGGAAGGGCGTGCTGCTCGCGGCCGGCGGGCTCGACCCGGTGGGTACCCACGTCAGCTCATCGGGCGGGAAGGTCACCATGACCGACGGCCCGTTCACCGAGTCCAAGGAGACCATCCTCAGCTTCGCCCTGGTCGAGGTGCGCTCGAAGGAAGAGGCGATCGAGCTGGCGAAACACTTCTGGCTGATCGTCGGCAACGGCGAGGGCGCGATCCGCCAGGTCTACGGCCCCGAGTAGGCCCCGGCCCCCGGTTGCGGGGCGGCGGCCGGTGATGCTCTGATGCGGTTGATGACGGTTCCCGAGGCACACCGCGCCGTCGACGCGGTGTGGCGGCTCGAGTCGGCCAGGATCATCGCCGGCCTGGCCCGGCTGGTGAATGACGTCGGCCTGGCCGAGGAGCTCGCGCAGGACGCCCTCGTCGCCGCGCTCCGGCAGTGGCCGGAGTCGGGCATCCCGCCGAACCCGGGCGGCTGGCTCATGGCGACCGCGAGGCACCAGGCCATCGACCGGATCCGCCGCAGCGAGCGGCTCCGGCGAAATCTCGAACTCCTCGGTCACGAGGCCCGCCAGCAGCAGCAGAGCGCCATCTTCGACGGCCAGCCCGACCTCGACGCGGTAGTCGAGGGCGAGGGAGTGCGGGACGACCTGCTGCGGCTGATGTTCATCTCCTGCCATCCCGTCCTGTCCACCGAGGCCAGGGTCGCGCTCACCCTCAAGCTGCTCGGCGGCCTGACCACCGGGGAGATCGCCCGCGCCTTCCTATCCACCGAGCCGGCCATCGCCCAGCGGATCGTGCGGGCCAAGCGCACCCTGGCCAGCAGGCAGATCCCGTTCGAGGTCCCGCCGGAGCCCGAGCGGGCCGCGCGGCTGGCCTCGGTGCTCGAGGTCATCTACCTGATCTTCAACGAGGGCTACACGGCAACCGCCGGGGACGACTGGATCCGGCCCGAGCTCTGCTACGAGGCGCTCCGCCTCGGCCGGATGCTGGCCGAGCTCAGCCCGGCGGAGCCGGAGGTTCACGGCCTGGCCGCGCTGATGGAGATCCAGGCATCCCGGATGCGGGCGCGGCTCGGCCCGGCCGGGGAGCCCATCCCGCTGCTGGAGCAGAACCGCGGGGCCTGGGATCAGCTGCTGATCCGCCGGGGTTTCGCCGCCCTGCTGCGCGCCGAGCGGCTCGGCCGGCCTCCGGGCCCGTACATGGTGCAGGCCGCGATCGCCGCCTGCCACGCGCGGGCCCAGCGCGCCGGGGACACCGACTGGGAGCGCATCGTGGCGCTCTATGAGCTGCTGGCCGCGCTGACGCCGACCCCGGTGGTGGAGCTGAACCGCGCGGTCGCCGTGGCCATGGCCTTCGGGGCCGCGCGGGGCCTCGAACTGGTCGACCCGCTCCTGGCCAGGCCCGAACTGCGCGACTACCACCTGCTGCCCAGCGTTCGCGGCGACCTGCTGGCCAGGCTGGGCCGCCACGAGGAGGCGCGCACCGAGTTCGAGCGCGCCGCCGCCCTGGCCCGCAACGCGCGCGAGCGTGCCGTCCTCCTCGGCCGGGCCGCCGCCCGCCCGCCGGGCGGTCAGGCCGGCCCGTCCGGGAGCCGCCCGGCCGGTTTCCCGTAACCGGGACTTCACAGGAATTTGGCGTAAAAGTGGCCCGCTGGAATACATGGGCCGGAAATCCCCGGGGAATGAGCGGAAACACCTGTGGCGGGGAAACGCCCCAGATGGCCAGATGTGAAGAAGCCGCAGGTGAGGGCGACCACAAAATGTCGCCCAGAGTTCTTCAACACGAAGCTCTCCCCCGTGTCACCCGTGACGCGCTGTGATCCCCCGTGGCATACGTGCATGTCCCCCGTGTCCCCCGTTGCTACCGTGTGTGACGTTGGCCCGCGTCACGTGACATCCCGTGACGCCCATTACGCAGGCGGGCCAGCCTCCGGTGGGTCGCCCCCCTGGTCTCCACCCCTTTTGGGGCGATCCCCGCCCAGAACCTTCTTGATGGCGTAGGCCCCGCCCACGGCCGATACCACAGTGGTAGTCACCGTATTGACGTCAGTGAGCAGGATCGTGGCCAGATTCCGCTGCGCTTCACTTGCCGCGACGTCCGGGGTATCCCGCTGCTCAACCTGCTCTTCATCGTTCATAAGCCAAGTCTGTCCGCACGAAACGGAGCGGGGGCAGCGACACGCACACCCGCCCGTCACATGCGCCTGGCGCAGCGCTGGGCGTGGTCCGTCTTGTGCGTCACGCTCCCGACGCAGCCGCGCGGATGAGGCTCAGAACGGCGGATCGTCACTCGGCAGTTCGCGCTCATCAGGGAAATCCAGCGCTCGGTGCCAGCGGTACTCAAGCTCTCGCTTGAGCGTTGACTGGTGGTGCTCGGGGTCGTCTGCGAAGTGGA
>DATINY010000147.1:0-2020 GCA_035473755.1 Streptosporangiaceae bacterium | reverse complement strand
CGTGGCCGATCGGCGCGAAGACCGTCATGGCAAGGATGTATGGACGGTATGCGCAAGATGCATACCGCGATTACCACGTTTTCCGGCATGGACCTCGCCTAATACTCCAGCGACACGTGACCGCACGGAGCGTGACCGTGGACGTGACGCGGGTTCACGTCCACGGGAGTGGTGTATGGGGTAGCTGATCCATGTGTGACTGGTTTGCCCTGGTGCGGCGTGTTGCCGTGACGTGAGGCGGCCACCTCGCGATCCTTCGAAGTGCTTAGTCCGAGACGAAGGAGAGCGAAGTGGCCGCAGGTGACATTGTGCCGGTTCCCGGCGCGCAGTTCGAGGAGACCCTGGCATCGGCGAGCCCGGACTTGCTGCGGGCGATGATCCGGGAGTTCGCCCAGCGGATGATGGACGCCGACGTCGAGGTCGCGTGCAATGCGGGGTACGGGGAGGTCACGGCGGACCGGGTGAACTCCCGCAACGGGTACCGGCGGCGGGAGTGGGACACCCGGGCCGGGACGGTCGAGCTGGCGATCCCCAAGCTGCGCCAGGGGTCGTACTTCCCGGGGTTCCTGGAGCACCGGCGGCGGGCCGAGCGGGCGCTGGCCTCGGTGGTGGCCACGTCGTACCTGCTGGGGGTTTCCACCCGGCGGGTGGAGAAGCTGGCCGCCTCCCTCGGGGTCGTGGGCCTGTCCAAGTCGCAGGTCAGCGTGATGGCGGGCGAGCTGGACGAGCTGGTGGAGTCCTTCCGGAACCGGCCGCTGGACCGCGGGCCGTACACGTTCGTGTGGATCGACGCGCTGACCCAGAAGGTCCGCGAGGACGGCCGTACGGTGAACGTGCACTGCCTGATCGCGACCGGCGTCAACGCCGACGGGTGCCGGGAGATCCTCGGCATCGACGTGACCAGCTCTGAGGACGGCGCCGGGTGGCTGGCGTTCCTGCGCGGCCTGGCCGCCCGCGGCCTGTCCGGCGTCGCCCTGGTGACCAGCGATGACCACGCCGGGCTGGTGAACGCGATCGCTGCGGTGCTGCCCGGCGCCGCGTGGCAGCGCTGCCGGACGCACTACCATCGCAACCTGCTCACCCGGGTGCCCAAGACCGCCCAGCCGTGGGTGTCCACCCTGGTCCGCACCATCTTCGAGCAGCCCGACCCGGCCTCGGTCCGCGCCCAGCACGCCCAGGTCGTCGCCGCGCTGGAGGCCAAGCTGCCACAGGCCGCTGCCCATCTCGACGAGGCCCGCGAGGACATCCTGGCGTTCACCGCCTTCCCGCGCGAGGTCTGGCGGCAGGTCTGGTCCAACAACCCGCAGGAGCGGCTGAACAAGGAGGTCCGCCGCCGCACCGACGTGGTCGGGATCTTCCCCGGCCGCGCCGCCATCATCCGCCTGGTCGGCGCCGTGCTGGCCGAGCAGAACGATGAATGGACCGAATCCCGCCGCTACATGGGGCTGGAAATTCTTGCCGCCTGCCGGAAAGGCGCCCGATCCGATATGGGACAGAATACAACTACTGAGGCTAGATTGACAGTAGAGGCAATTCCTGCTTAAATAGAAATAGGTCGCGAGGTGGCCATTTCATACACCATCTCGAAGGACGTGGCCGATTGCCAGCTCATCCGCCACCCGGCGAGGTCGTGATCAGTATGCGCCCGACCATTGTGTTCGCCAACAGCCCTCCGTCCGAGGTCGAACAGCTGCGGGACCGGCTGCGCGGCCCGTGTGTGGTGTGTGGTCTCACGAGAAGCTTGACAACTTCGGCGCACCACTTGGTTGACAGTCTCAGGACATGCTGGGCGCTTCCTCGGATTTCGGGGCATGGATCTTGGCTCGCCACCGCGTGACTGGGCGCTGCTCGTTGCGGGGATGCAGGGCGACGTCGATGCCGTCGCAGGTGACGCGGAAATGGGTGTCCTCGACGTGGACGGTGGCGATCTTCCCGGCGTAGGTGGCGCCGACGCGGAGCCGCTGCCGGGTGACCATGATGACCCCGTCTCTGGGGACCTTGCGCTGGACGCTGACCGGGC
>DATINY010000146.1:0-2434 GCA_035473755.1 Streptosporangiaceae bacterium | reverse complement strand
GACCCCGAGGTAGCCGCCGCGGAAGCCGGCCTCGGAGTAGGCCAGGTAGAACTCCCACATGCGGCGGAAGGCCTGGTCGAAGCCCTGGGCGCGGATGTGCGGCCACTGGTCGTGGAAGCGTTCTCGCCACAGCCGCAGGGTCCGGGCGTAGTGCGGCCGCAGCTCGCGCCGCCGCGTCACGCGCAGCGTGGTGTGGCCTGCCAGGACATCGTCGACCGCCTGCAGGGACGGGATGATGCCGCCGGGGAAGATGTGCTTCTGGATCCAGCTGAAGCTGCGCCGGGTGGCGAGGAAGCGGTCGTGGGCCATGGTGATGGCCTGGATGCCGATCTTGCCGCCGGGAGCGAGGAGCCGGTCCAGGGCCGTGAAGTAGGCGGGCCAGTAGGCCTCCCCGACGGCCTCGATCATCTCGACGCTGACGATCGCGTCGTACTCGCCGTCGACCTCGCGGTAGTCCTGCACGCGCACCTCGGCGAGCCCGGAGAGCCCGGCAGTTGTCACCCGCTCGCGGGCCAGCCGCGCCTGCTCGCGGGAGAGGGTGATCGCCGTGACGCGGGCACCGCGCTGCGCGGCGCGGATGGCAAGCGAGCCCCATCCGCACCCGATCTCCAGCACGCGGGTGCCGGCCTGGACGCCCGCGAGGTCCAAGATGCCGTCGATCTTGCGCAGCTGCGCTTCCTCCAGCCCGGTGGCCGCCGCGATCGGGCCGCTGTCGTCGAACCAGGCGCAGGAGTAGCACATCGTCGGGTCCAGGAACGCGGCGAACAGCTCGTTGCTGAGGTCGTAATGGGCCGCGATATTGGCCCGCGAGCCGTCCAGGGTGTTCTCCTGGAGTGGCGGGACGGGCCTGTCGGCCAAGACACGCAGCCGCTGCAGGGGGGCCGGGATCAGCGTGGTCACCCGCGAGGCGAACGGCGTCAGCAGGTCGGCCAGGTCGGTGCCGGAGCCGGCCCGCCAGTCCCCGGCCATGTAGGCATCACCGAACCCGATCTTCGCGTCGCGGCCCAGCCGGGCGAAGAACGCCGCGGGGCGGATGACCTCGAACTCGGGTGACGCCGGCGAGCCCCCGCCGAGCACCCGGCCGTCGGGATAGGTGACGCGGACGGGCACCCGGGCGACGGCACGCTCGAAGATCAGCCGGGCGATGGTGGCGCGGATGGGCGTCTGCGGGCGGGCGGCGAGCGCGGGCCAGCGGATGGAGGTGGAGACGGTCATGTTCAGACCCCTGCCTGTCGGATGTGGTGTGGGTGAGGGCGGACGGGCAGGCCACGAAGCCAGAGCCAGATGCCGTGCACCCGGATCAGGGCCGAGACACGCTGTGTCATCAGGGGCTGGCGGATGATCATCCGGGCCACGGTCCGGCGGGTGGCGGGTTCGGGGCGGCCCCGGAAGGCCGCCGCGAATGCGACGGCGCCCTCGCGGCGCAGCGTCACGATCACGGACACCCGGTCCGGGCTCAGGATGAACCGCAGCCGGTAGGTGCCGCTGACGTCGAAGAACGGGGAGACGTGGAAGTCCTTGCCCGTCACGGCGGTCCCCGCCTGGTCGGGGTGCAGGAGGTAGGCGTGCCGCTCACCGTAGGTGTTGTGGACTTCCGCGACGATGCAGGCGAGCCGGTCGCTGCTGTCGTAGCACCAGAAGACCGACAGCGGGTCGAAGACGTGGCCCAGGACGCGGGCGCTGGCGAGCATGAGGACCCGGCCCCGGTCACCGAGGTCGATGCCGCCCAGCGCCAGGTAGTTCTCGATGTTGGCCTTGATCGTCAGGCGGGGGTCGCCGAGGTGATCCTGGCTGCTGAAGCTGGCGAACGGCCTGAGGTACCCAGGCGGGCTAGGGACCGAGTCGAGGTCGATGAGCCACTGGTAGATGCGGTGCCGGAAGGCATGGCGGACCGGTCCGGGGCGCCGGTGCGTGACCTGGCCGGTGACCAGTGCCGGCAGCGCGGGCAGCTGGGGCGGTCCGGGTGCCTGCCCGGTCGCCTCCGGGACGGCTGTCCAGCCGGCGGCGCTCACCAGGTCACCCCGAAGTGCCGGGCGGCCTCGACGCCGGAGCGGCAGCCGTCCTCGTGAAAGCCCCAGCCGTGGTAGGCCCCGGCATAGACCGTGCGATCCGTGGCGAGGCCGGCGAGCCGCGCCTGCGCCCGGACCGCCTCGGCTGTGTAGACCGGGTGCTCGTAGTCCATGACCGCGGCGACGGAGCGCGGGTCGAGACGCTCGCGGTCGTTGAGGGTGACGAGGAAGGCCTCCGGCGATTGGTGCCCCTGGAGCCGGTTCATCCAGTAGGTCACCACGGCTGGCTGGCCGGGCCGGTCGCAGGATGTCATCCGGTAGTTCCAGGACGCACGGGCGTTCCGGGCCCGCGGCAGGACCGAGCTGTCGGTGTGCAGAACCGTCACGTTGGCCGAGTAGCCGAACTGCTTGAGGGTGGTGACCTC
>DATINY010000145.1:0-29628 GCA_035473755.1 Streptosporangiaceae bacterium | reverse complement strand
TGGCCTGCGTCATCAGGGTGCTGCCGACTCCCTGGCCCCGGAAAGCAGGGTGCGTCTGCAGACGGTTCACGCTTCCCCAGTGCGCCCCCAGCGGGCTCAGCTCGCGCTGGATGTTGAGCCAGCCCGCCAGGACACCGTCGGCCAGCGCCAGCAGGAGCCTGCTGCGCCGCGGATCCAGGCCGGC
Source organism: Streptosporangiaceae bacterium (assembly GCA_035473755.1). GTDB lineage: Bacteria > Actinomycetota > Actinomycetes > Streptosporangiales > Streptosporangiaceae > UBA9676. Next base: position 29,444 of record DATINY010000145.1, on the reverse strand, counting down.
GATCAGCTCGGCGGCCACCGGCGACACCTGGGAGCTGTCCGCGGGCGGGAGAAATCCCACCGCGCCGCCGGCGTTGCTGACTGTCACCCAGCAGTCGATCAGGTCTCTTCTCAGCCCGGCGCTGACCTCGCCGGGATGGGCACACTGACGCACCTGCAGGAGTCCATCATCGCCCACCCGGGAATCATCCCAGGATGCCTGGGCCAGGGGTCAGTCCCGCCGCCGTCAGGAGGCGGCCGCGAGCCCGGTCAGCAGCGCCCTGGTCTCGCGCCGGCTGGCCGTGGGGTCGGCGCCGACCGGGAAGATGATCGGCCAGAACTCGGTTACGCCGAGGCCGGCCAGCCGCCGCAGCTGGGTTTCGATCCCGGCTTCGGTGCCCGTGACGGCCAGGCCGCCCGGTGACGGCGCGCCCTCGCGCTCCAGCTGCCTGCGGTAGTTGTCCAGCCCCGAGTACCGGCCGAACACGTCGTCGGCGGCGGCCCTGGCCTGGCCGGCGTCGGCGCAGACCGCCACCGGCAGCGCGGCCACGACCCGCGGCGCCGGCCGCCCGCGGGCCGCCGCGTGCAGCCGCGGGACGATCTGCTCACCCAGGCTGCGCGGCCCGGCCAGCCAGGTCACCACGCCGTCGGCGAGCTCACCGGCCACCTCCACCATCAGCGGCGAGAGCGCGCCGACCAGCACCGGCACCAGGCTGGTGCCCGGCACCACGAAACCCCCATCGACCTGGTAGAAGTCGCCTTTATGGTGGACGCTGCCCTCGCGGAGCAGCGGCATGAGCACCGACAGATAGTCGCGCATGTGCGCCGCGGGCCGCGCGAACGGGAGCCCGTGCAGGTCCTCGATCACCGGCCGGTGCGACACGCCCACCCCCAGGGTCAGCCTGCCGCCGCAGAACGCCTGGACCTGGCCGCCTGCTGGGCGAGCGCCAGCGGATGCCGCGGATAGGTCGGCACGACCCCCACGCCAAGGTCGATCCGGCTGGTCCGCGCGCCAGCGACGGCGAGCACGTCAAGCGCGTCCACACTGCGCGAGAAATGCACGCTCCAGGCCGAGCCGAACCCGTCCGCCTCGGCGCGCACCACCTCGTCCACGATGTCCTGCGGGCGCACCGCCTCGCCTATGACCTGAGCGCCTACCCCCATCGCGATCCGCATGCTCATCAGCATCCTGCAGCCGCCCGGGTCCAGCACCGTCCCGCAGGGGCCAAGCGCGGCACCTGGTTCGTCTGGGGGTGGTTAACCCGGGTCAGCCCATCATCATGGGCGGCGTTGCGTGTAGGCCCGGGGCCAGCCAGGGGAGCCAGATCGCGGCCACCGCGAGGGCCAGCAGGGCGATCCCCGCGATCCGGCTGGCCAGCGGACCCCAGCGCCAGACCTTCTCGATCAGGATCAGGGCGGCCAGGCCGACCATCGCGGCAATGTTCATCACGCCCACCGCGATCAGGATCAGCATCAGGGCCCAGCAGCAGCCCAGGCAGTACCCGCCGTGGTGCACGCCGACCCGCAGGTCGCGCGTCTTGCCGCGGTACGAGCCGTAGTGCATGAGCAGCCCGAGTGGGGAGCGGCAGTGCGAGAGGCAGCGGTCCTTCAGGGGCGTCAGCTGGTACAGCCCGGCGGCGGCGAAGACCGCCACGGCGAGGATGTGCGCCGCGCCGGGATGCATGCCGGTCAGCCGGCCGGTGAGCCAGGCCAGCCCGTAAGCGGGCAGGCCCACCGCGGCCCAGACGGCGAGGTAGCCCACCACCAGCCCGGCGATCCTCGCCGCCCGGTTATCCCGGAAGGTCCGCACATACAGCGAGGCCGTCGGCGTCACCGATGGAAGCATCATGGCGGTCATCATCAGGGTCCAGATGGCTACGAACGCGGCCAGGCCCAACCCCATCGTGCCGGTCATCCCGGCCATCCCGCGGGCGAGGGCGATCGTCGCCGCCCAGGCGCCGGCGGCCGCGATCAGCAGGAACGCGACCTCGCGGCTGGCCAGGCCCGGCCGCAGGCGGGCGAGCCCGGGAGAGCCGGGCCCGGGCGGGCCGCTCACCCGGCCCAGGAGAACGGCGCGGAAAAGCCGGCCTGCCCCTCGCGCCCCCAGTCGATGCCGAATGTCGACAGGCGTGCGGCGCGGGCCGGCGAGACCGTCAGGGTCGTGTTCGACGGGTGGAGCACGTTGGCCAGCTGAACCGGGTCGTGGCCCTCGATGGCGACGAAGTCCTCGACGCCAAGATCGACGCTGTCGCCGATCCGGACATGATGGCCGCGGCCATCATCGTGGTAGCTGATGGGCGCCTTCTCCACGCCGAGCATTTCGCCGATCAGCGGGGCGAGCATCGCAAGCGGCCCGCCGAGCTGCCCGGACACGACCGCCCCGAGCTGCTCGGCCTGGCGGTCGGATGCGGCCTCGTCCAGGTAGACCCCCACCCGCCAGTTGCCCTCGCCCATGACCGGCGGAGTGTCCAGGAAGATGGCGAAGTTCAGGCCGCTGACGTCGACGCCGTCGATCTCGCCCGAGTCCACGTGATAGGCGAGAAGCGCCCGGCACCGGTCCAGCGTCGCCTTCGCCGTGAACGCCGACCAGGTACACGGGCAGACCTCATCGCACGAGCATGATTCGAAATACGTTCCGTCAAGCCGCCAGGCCATGGCCGCCCCCTCACGACGCGGTGAATCCCCGGGACCAGGCTTCCGCAGGTGGGCAGGGGACGTCAAGTAAGGCCAGCCTCCGGATTACCGCGGAACGGCTCGCTCCAGCACCTTCTTCAGGGTCTCGAGCTGCGCGACCTCGCGGCGCATCGTCCGGGCGATCATCGGGGTCATGAGCCTCATGAGCCCAGCCGGCCGGAGATCGAGCGTGAAGCGGACGACGGTGCCCCGGCCGGCGCTGTCGGCGAGCTCGAAGACACCGCTGGGCCGGGCCGGGCCGGCGGTGACCAGGAACTCCAGCCGCCGTGGGGGATCGAAGGCGGTGATCCGGTAGTCGCCGTCGATGCGGCGGCCACCGGGGCCGGCCAGGACCTGGCGGTAGGCCGCGCCCTCGCCGGTGCTGGCCGTGGTGCGCTCGATGTCGAGGACGCCGCTGCGCCACTCGCGGTTGTGGGTGCCGTCCGCGAGATAGTCGAAGACATCGCGGGCCGGCCGGTCGACGGTGACGCTGTATTCGGCGTGTGGCATGTGATTTGCCAGCCTTTCTGTTGGCTTGCTGCGGTCAGGGGTGGTCGGCGAGGCGGGCCTGGGCGTCGGCCAGATGGCGGCGTTCGACGTCGTTGCGCACCAGGCCGAGGGCGCGCGCGTAGTCGCTGAGGGCCGCCGAGGTGTGGCCGAGCCTGCGGTGCAGGTCGGCCCGGATGGCCCAGATACGGTGCGAGCGGGCCAGCGCCGGGTCGGTGGCCAGCTCATCCAGCAGGGGCAGCGCGGTGGCCGGCCCCGTGGCCATGGCGACCGCGACGGCGCGGTTCAGCGCCACGACCGGCGATTCCCCGATGCCGAGGAGCTCGTCGTAGAGGGCCACGATCGCCGTCCAGTCGGTGGCCTCCGGGCTGGGCGCGGTGGCATGGCAGGCCGCGAGCTCGGCCTGCAGGAGCAGCGGGCCGCGGTCGCCCTGGCGCGCCTGGGCCAGCGCGTCGACGCCGTCGGCGATCAGCGTGCGGTCCCACCGGCTGCGGTCCTGCACGTCGAGCGTGAGCAGTTCGCCCCCGGCGCCGGTGCGGGTGCTCCACCGGCTGAGCTGGAAGCACACCAGCGCACGCAGCGCCCACGGTGCCGCCTCGCCCGGTGTGAGCCGGGTCAGCAGGCAGCACAGCCGGTATCCCTCGAACGCCAGATCTCCCCGGGTGAGCGCCCCGCCGGCGGCGGCCAGGTAGCCCTCGTTGAAGATCAGGTAAATGACATCCAGGATGGCTGGCAGCCGGTCATGCAGGACCGGGTCATCATCGGCGAAGCTCACCCGGTGCTCGGCCAGGGTCCGCTTCGCCCGGGCTATCCGCTGCGCGACCGTGGGGATGGGCGTGTGGAAGCCGCGGGCGATCTCTTCCGTGGTGAGCCCGGCCACCATCCGCAGCGTGAGCGCGACCTGGGAGTTCGTGGACAGCAGCGGATGGCAGCACATAGCGATCAGCCGCAGCCGGTCGTCGGGTATCCCCGGGGACGCGCCGTCGGCGGGCGGTTGCTGCCCCAGCAACGGCCGCAGCGACCGTGCCTTCCGGTCCTCCCGGCCGGCGTCCCGGAGCGCGTTGCGGGCACGGTTGCGGCAGACGGTCATGAGCCACGCGCCGGGCCGGCCAGGCACCCCGGCCAAGGCCCACCGGTCGAGCGCGGCCAGGAAGGAATCCTGCACGACGTCCTCCGCCGTCTGCAGGTCGCCGGTGATCCGCAGAGCGGCCGCGACCAGCCGCGGCCATTCCTCGCGGAACGTCGCGGCCAGCGCCGTCTCGGCATCGTCGGTCAACGCGCCTGCTCCCCGTCGCTGCCCGCGTCACACAGTGGCACGACGGTCACCTGATAGCCGCCCGCCTGCTCCCAGCCGGCCGCGAGCCGCCGCGCCGCGGCGGGTCCGGCCGCCCGCACCACGAGGAATACCCGCGGGCCGGCCAGCCAGGGCGGCCGCACCGCGTACGAGCACAGCAGGCCCCAGCGGCGAAGCCACCGGTGCCAGGCGGCCAGCGCCGTCAGGTCGCGCGCGGCCTTGGCCGGTGACAGCTCCGGTGAGGGCACCGGCCGCGTGCCGAGCAGCAGGAACTCGCTCACCCCATCGGGACAATCTCGCGCACCTCGACCGAGCCGAACTCCGCGTTCGGGCAGCGGCTGGCGATCGCCACCGCCGCGTCCCGGCCGGGCGCCTCGATCACGAAATAACCGGCGATGACCTCCTTGCTCTCGGCGAACGGCCCGTCCAGGACCCGCCGCTCCCCGTCCCGGATGCGGATCCGCCTGGCCTCGGCGACCGGGTGCAGCGGCGCGCCCCCCTTGAGCGTCCCCTCGCTCAGCAGGCCCATCGCGTACTCGCCCACCCGCTCGACCGCTTCCTTGTGCTGCTCATCGGTGGCGACCAGATCCGGGTCCTCATACAGCACGAGCATGAACTCCATCGGTCCTCCTCCACGGCCGGTGTGCCATCCACTCATACGACACCCGCGGCGCCCCCGATTCGACACGGGTGTGCCGCCATGACTGATCTTTGCCCCGCGGGCGGGACGCCGCTGAGGGCGCCCAGCTATGTAAGATGTTGCTTACGCAGGTGGCACTGCGTCGGCGGGCCGGGCGGGGAGGTGGCGTGGATGGATGGGACGCTGCGCGCGCTCGCCGATCCCACGCGCCGCGCGATCCTGCGGCTGGTGCACGATGACGAGCTGGCCGCCGGCGAGATCGCGCGCCACTTTCCGGCCATGAGCCGGCCCGCGGTCTCCCAGCATCTGCGCGTGCTCGCCGACGCCGGGCTGGTGGTGATCAGGCCCGCGGGCAACCTGCGGCTGTACCGCTGGCGGCCCGAAGGTCTGAGCGACGTGACAGCATTCCTGGCGCAGATGTGGTCCGGCCGCCTGGCGGCACTCAAGACGGCGGCAGAACGGGAGGAGTGGCCGGCCCGCGAGCGGGCGAAACTCCGCGGGAGCGGGGAGGCCAGGGATTGACGGGCACGGGGGACGGCGCGGTCGAGCACAGGATCCGGATCGGCGCCCGGCCGGAGACGGTGTGGCGGTACTGGACCGACCCGGAGCGGATCTGCGACTGGTGGGGGGCCTCGGCCGAGCTCGACCCGCGTCCCGGTGGCATCTGCGTGGTGAGGCTCGGCGGCGATGCCGTGATGCGCGGCGAGTTTGTCGAGCTGATCCCCTACCGGCGCATCGTCTTCACGCTCGGCTGGGAGCCGGCCGAGGGCGCCCCGCCGGTGGCCCCGGGTTCGACCACGGTCACCGTCACGCTGACCGAGGACGACGGCGACACGATCCTGACCCTCTGCCACACCGGGCTTCCGCCGGTGGCGCGTGACATGCACCGCTCGGGCTGGTCCCACTTCCTGCCCGAGCTCGCCGGCGCGGCCGGCCCGGCCCGCCACGGATGAGAACGGAGAGCCCATGACCGGCGTCGATGTCCTGACCGACGTCATCATCAACCGGCCGGCCCCGGCGGTGTGCGCCTACGCCGCGGACCCGGCCAATGCCCCGGCCTGGTACGTCAATATCGAGTCGGCGCAATGGAAGACGCCGCCGCCCCTGCGCACCGGCGCCCGGATCGCGTTCGCCGCCCGCTTCCTGGGGCGGCGGCTGGAGTACACCTACCAGGTGACGGAGTTCGTCCCCGGCGAGCGGCTGGTGATGCGGACGGCCCAGGGGCCGTTCCCGATGGAAACGACCTACACCTGGGCCCCGGCCGACGGCGGCGCGACCCGCATGACCTTGCGTAACCGCGGCGAGCCCGCCGGTTTCGGGAAAATCATGGCTCCCTTCGTCGCCGGGGCGATGCGCCGGGCCAACGGCAAGGACCTGGCCCGGCTGAAGTCGATACTCGAAGCCCCCTGACGGGGCTGGTGCCGCCCTACCGGGACGGGTCCAGGCGCAGGCGGTCGCCGGACCGCAGCGCGAGCTCGTGCTGGAGCGTGGCCCGGGAGACATACCCGACGATGACCGGGACCTGGTCGGCCAGGCTCCGGTCGACCACGGCCACCTTCGTCGCCGGGCGCAGCTGAATCTCGACGCAGCCGCCTCGGAAGACGTCAAACCACGTGGCGGCGAACCTGGGACCGCGGCCTGGACCGCGGAACCGGACGACGCCAGGCCAGGATGACCGCACCGGCACGGCCTGGCCGACATCGCAGCGCGCGGTGAGGGTCAGCAGCAGCGAGCCGACGCCGCCCCGGTCGTCGTCCAGGGTGATGACGGACCTGCCGCGCTGCGCCTGGACCCGGCTGAGGGACCAGCCCAGCGGCAGCGACCGGATGCACATGTCCGCCGGGGCGGAGGGGACCGACTGCGCCTCGGCCAGCAGCGGCTCGAAGGAATGGCAGGTCATGCTGCTGACCAGCAGGGTGGTGGTCTGGGTCGCGTTGTGGACGAGAAGCTGGGGCACGCCGAGGCCCAGCAGGACGACGGCCAGGATCAGGGCGGCCCACAGTCCCACCCGGCGCACGCTCCAGCGCTGCACCCGGACCGGCACGGGCCGGCGGGGCAGCAGCCGCAGGAACTCCTCGCGCAGGTCGCGTCCGCTCTCCTTGAGGGCCTGGCGTAGCTGGCCGGGCAGGGCGGGGCCCTGGTCGGCCGCGAACGCCTCGGAGATCTCATCGACGGTGAAGAGGCGCAGTGCGCGCTGGTGGACGCGGCCGGCGGAGCTGCACAGCGCCAGGCACAGCATCATGTTGGCCAGGTCCACCGCCTCCCGCCAGGGTGTTGGCCGCACCTCGGTGAAGGCGACGTCGATCACCAGTAGGCGGCCGTCACGAACCAGCAGGTTGGCGGGCTTGATGTCACGATGGGCGAGCCCGGCGTCCCACATCTTGCGGACAATCAGCAGCCCGTCATCGACGACCTCATCGCCGACCGGGACCTGGCCCAGCTCGGCCGAGCCGGAGAAGAACTCAGTCACCAGCAGATACTCCCGGCCCGGCGTGAGCGTCACGAAGCCATACGGCTCCGGGCTCGGCAATCCGGCGTCGCGGGCCAGGCGCAGCGCGTAGTCCTCCTGCTGCACCAGGCGGCGGACGCCCTTGAAGGACTGCTCGTCTTCGAGCCGGCCATGCAGCAACTGCCGCCCGAGCTTGTACCAGCGGTCGGCGCGCACGTGCGACCGCGCGTACAGCTTGGCGAACAGGTACCCCCCGGGGTCACCCGCCCGCCGCAGCCGCATCGGGCTGGAACCGCCGGAACCGGTAAGCCCGAACGGCTCCACGCTGGATACCTCGACGCCCATCTGGTCCTTCAGCGCCTGCTGGATCGCCTCGCCCCGGGCGCCGCCGAGGTCAAGGTGCGCGCCGTGGGGCCCGCCGTAGACGACCGGGAACGAGTCCTCGGGGGCGAGCAGCCGCAGCGCCAGCAGCGGGACCGTTACCCCGAGCGCCGCCCCCAGCAGCACGTCGGTCGGGGCGTCCACGCCCAGGCGCATCCGGGCCAGGCCGATCACGGCGACGATCACGGCGGCGGCCCAGCAACCGAGGCGGCGCCAGCGGCCGGCGGGCACCAAGGTGTACAGCGCCCCGACCAGCACCGCGCAGACGGTCTCGATCTCGACCGAGGGCATCGCGAAGCCACCCCAGCGGAAAAGGAGCGATACCCCGAACGGGAACGGCCGGTGCACGACCAGCTGGAAGATCGACGTCAGCACGATCAGCACCTCGTAGCTGAGCAGCAGCACCAGCAAGTGCCGGAACCGGCGGAGCACGATCAGCGCCACCAGCAGCAGGTAGGCCACGATGACGATCGCCGGTGCCGCGCCGGCCTCCGCGATTGCGCTGGCGGTCCCGGTCAGCCCCGGGACGGGCGCCTGGGCGATGCGCCGGGTCACGGCGTCGTCGATCACCGTGATGTCGACCGCCCACCGGGTCAGGCCGTCGGCGAAGACGGCAATGGCAGCGCCCGTCGCCGCGACCGCGATCCCCAGCCAGACGAACCCGCTGCGCTGGATGTGATGCGGCAGCGGGGCCGGCGCGCCCGTGGGACGGCGCCGCCGGGGTGTGCCTGGGCCCTGCGCCGGCGCGGCCCGCTGCGGCCGGGACGCGCCGGCGGTCACAGGTACTCCCGCCGCTGGAGGAAGCGCCACGACAGCCAGCCCGGCAGGATCGGCAGCCAGTACGTCGCCAGCCGGTAGAGCAGCACGGCCGAGACGGCGGGCCCGGGCTGCATGCCGACATTGATCAGCCCCCAGCTGAGCGCCGATTCGATCGCCCCGAGGCCGCCGGGCGTGGGGGCGGCCGCCGCCACTGCCGCGGCCGCCAGGTAGATGGCGCCGACGACGACCAGGCTGGGACCGGGGGCGAACGCCTTGATCGAGGCGACCACCGCGGCGATGTAGAACAGCGTGATCAGCGCCGAGCCGCCGAACAGCAGGCCGAGCTTGACCGGGCTGGAGGCGGTACGTCTGAGACTGACGGCCGCGGAGCGCGCCATGGGCACGAGTTGTTTCCTGGTCCAGCGGCGGCCGGGCCGGGTGGCCAGGACGATGCCCACCACCGCCAGGATCACCGCCAGGATCAGCAGGATCTTGCTGCTGGAGGGCAGCTTGACCGCCTTCGTCAGGTCGTGGCCGGCCAGGACGAAGAAGACCACGATGAGCACCAGGTGCATGATGGCGCCCGCGAGGCTGTTCACGCCGACCGCCGCCACGCTGGCCGGGGCGTCGGATCCGGCCTTCTGCAGGAACCGCGCGTTCAGCGCCATCCCGCCCACGTTGGCCGGCGACACCCGGTTGATGAACGACGATGCGAACTGGGCCACCACCGTCGGCCAGAACGGCGGCCAGCCGGGCACGCCGCCGATGAGCGCCATGGCGCTCGCCACATAGGTCAGCGCCGACAGCGCGATGATCAGCGGCAGCCACGCCCAGTTCGCGTTGAGGATCGCATGCCAGCCGCTGCTCACCTGGGCGATCTGGGGAAGCAGGTAGTAGAACGCACCGGCCAGTGCAGCGATGGTCAGCAGCGTCCGCGGCCGCACGCGCTCAAGCTTGGCCAGGTTCGTGTCGGCCTGGTCGCCGCTCGCCGCGATGGCGGCCTCGCGCGTCCGCTTCAGCAGCGCGTCCTGGCCCTTGATCCGGCGCCGGGTGGTGGCCGAGAGGGCGAGCGGCTGCAGCAGCGGAACGGCGGCGGCGACGCCGTCCCGGCCGATCGCGGGCAGCGCGCTGCCGACCGCACGGTCCGGGCCGATCCGGCCCGCCAGCGAGGTGACCAGCTCGGCGGTGTCAATCGCCAGCGGGCGGCCGGTCGCGGCGAGTTCGGCGAAGCTGAAGTCGACCAGGCGGGGGGACCCGTCCACGCCGACCATGATGTTGCCGGCATGCAGCGACCGGTGCGCGATCCTCGCCTGGTGCAGGCGGCTCACCTGGAGCCACAGGTCACGGGCGAGCTTGTCGGTGATGTTCCCGTCCGGGATCTCGTCCAGCGGCTGGCCAGCCACCAGTTCCATGGTCAGCAGCACGGACCCGTCGCCGGCCTTGATGATCTGGCCGATATGCGGGACCGCGACCCGGGCCCGTTCCGCCATGACCGCGACCAGCGCCTCGTGCTCGACCGCCTTGAACAGCGAGGCGGCGGGCCTGGTATCACCAACGCCGCGGAGCCGGATGGCCCGGTAGGTCCGGTAGAGCAGGTCCGCGTCACGCTGATCCGAGCCGAACACCTTCACGAACAGGGCCTGCCCGTCCTCGGTTACCGCCCGGAACGGCCGCGATCCCTTGGCGGTGGCGCTCGCCACCGTCACCTCGTGCGCGGGCACCCCGCCCGCCCGCAGCGCGGCGGCCACGCCCGCCGCGTCCATCCGGCGGTCCGGCACCCCGAAGACGACCAGCAGACCGGCCCCGACGGCCACCCCGGCCGCCACCGCGAGTACCAGGTCTATCGGTGACAGCCCGCCCGTGATCACCCGTGCCGCGGCGATCAGCAGCAGCGTCGCCCACGCCGTTCGGCGCCACGATCGGCTCAGCCAGGGCGCCGCGGCCACGGCGACGGCGGCCAGCCCGGCGATGACGGCCGGATCGGGAAAGCCCGCCCCCGCCAGCCAGGAATGCCGCCGCAGGCCCGCCGTCAGCGTGCCAAGGGCGCCCTGCCCGGTCAGGAGCATGATTGCAGCTGTCAATGCCGCCGCCGCGACGAAGCCGCCGGCCACCGTCGCGATGACCCGGAAGCGGCGGCGGCGCAATCCGGCGATCAGCAGGACCAGCGCGGCACCCGCGATCGTGACCTGGACCAGCCCGGTCAGCACCTGCCCGGCCGCGGTGCCGGGCCCGGTGCCGCTGATCGCCGCGGCATCGGGGCGAAGCGGCCCGCCGGGGACCAGCGCCGTGATCGTCCCGGTGATGGCCAGCACGACGGCCGCGGCGATCAGGCGGATCACGTCGCCGGGATGGCGGTATCGCCTGGCGGGCAGCACCCGGCCCGTCCGCCGCGCCTGAGGTTCGCCGGCGGTCACTTTCATCCCGGGCGGATTCGTCATGGGTGGTACGCGCGCATCCCGGCCGCCGTGCCGGACCAGCTGGGACCACTGATCGTTATCACCGGCCAGTCACCACCTTCCGGGCGCGCCCCCAGCCGGTGGGGCGACGGCGGTACTGGCTTGGCAAATGGAGCGGCCCCTACGCCGATCGAGATCATCGGCCTGCCTGCGGAAATCCTTATCCATACCGGAGGAACAAACAAGGCCACACCTGCCTCTCTACTCGGCCGGGGGAGCGCCGTGGTCGTCCGCGCCGTCGGCCTCGTGCGCGGCGCCGGGTTCGCCCGCGGCGCGGGCGGCGCCCACGATTCCGGCCGCGCCGGCAACATCCAGCCCGGCCACTGCCGCGTCCGGCCCGGCGGGGGCGGTGCGCCCGCGCCGCGCCAGCGCGATGGCGATCGCCGGGTAGAAGAGCACCGACAGCACCCCGGCGCCGACCAGGGCCGCCGCGTTGGCGGGAATCATGACACCCGTGCTCAGGCCGATCGCGGCGAGCGCGATCAGCAGCGGCATGGTGGTCGCAGTGATGAACGTCATCTCGGCCCGTTGCCGCAGCGGCAGGGCGCGCCGGTAGACCAGCAGTGAGGGCAGGCCCCGGACCACGAGCAGCAGCACGAAGAAGACGAGGAGCCGCAGCGGGTTCTGGGCTATCGACTTGACATCGAGGGCCATGCCCGCGGCCACGAAGAAGATGGGGATGAAGAACCCGTAGCCGACGGCGTCGAGCTTTCCCTCCAGGGGGGTGACGTCGATGTCTATGCCGTGGGTCCAGCTCCGCAGCACGATCCCGGCCAGCATCGCGCCCAGGACGACGTCCAGCCCGAACCGCTGGGCCGCCACCAGCAGCAGAAGCAGCAGAACGATGGACCAGCGCAGAGCCGTCTGCGAGGTCGCCCGCCGGCCCTGCTGGATGATCGCGCGGACCCTCGGGGGGCCGATGAGCCGCGGCACCAGGGTCAGGAGGATGGCCATGACGCCCACGGCCAGGATCGAGGCGACCGCGACGAACTCGCCGCGCCCGGTCAGGAACAGCGAGATGGCCACGATGGGGAAGAGTTCCCCGACGGCTCCCGCGGCCAGGACGTACCGGCCGAACTGACCGGAGAGCATGTTGTTGTCGTGCAGGATGGGCAGCAGCGTGCCGAGCGCGGTCGTGGTCAGGGCGAGCCCGATCGGGACGAAGGCGCGCAGAAATCCGAACGAGCCGAGGATGGCCACGGCGCCCACCGCGATGACGGCGCTGATCACCCAGCCGACGATGGCCAGCCGGCCGGCATGCGCGCGCAGCAGCCGCGGGTCAAGCTCGTACCCGGCGAGCAGGAACAGGAACCCCAGACCGACGTCGGACAGCAGCCTGATGCCGGTGGTACTGGCCAGGCCCAGGCCCTGCGGGCCGATCAGGACGCCGGCCAGGATCAGGACGACCACCTGGGGAATGCCCGGCCCGGGAAGTGCGGCGACGATCATCGGAGCCAGCGCCGCTACCAGCACCACCACCAGCAGTGATTCGAGCCCTTGCATCCTGGCGATCTCCCTAGCCCAGCCGCATCGGAGGCGGGCCACAGGCCATGCGCCTGGGCCGCCCCGCCGGCCGGCCTGCGGTCGCTAAACCGGGCGGTAGCCGGAGGCGGCCGGCCACCGGGAAGACGGTGGCCCTCATGCCAGGCGGCTCAGGCATCTCCCACCCCCCGGGTAGCCTGACCGGCGCCACTGCGGCCGCCCGTGCCGCGGCGGTCAGCTCAGGCTCCGCGACCAGGCACCGGAAGCGCCATGGGTTAGATGATAGATCGCCGCGATTTGGCCACTCCGGAGCGCCCGGCGGGATTCGAACCCGGGTTCACGGTCCCTGGTGGGCCTCAGCGGATGCGCAGCGGGAGCGTGCGCGGTCCGCGGATCTGGCCCGCGGACCACCTCACCGCCGACGGGTCCTCCAGGCTGAACTCCGGGATCCGTTCGAGCCAGACTTCGAGAGCGGTCCGGAGCTCCATGCGGGCCAGGTGCGAACCGAGGCAGCGGTGGATGCCGAGGCCGAACGCGGCGTGCCGGTTGACCTCGCGGTCGATGACGACCTCACCCGCCCGGTCGAACTGCGCCGGGTCGCGGTTGGCCGCCGGGAACGACAGCAGGATCCAGTCTTCGGCCTTCATGTCGGCGCCGCGCCAGCGCGTGTCCTCCTTCACCAGCCGCGCCATGGTGACCGGCGCGTAGGCGCGGAGGAACTCCTCGGCCGCGGTCGGCAGCAGTGCGGGCTCGGCGACGAGACGCTGGCGGTCGGCCGGGATTTTCGCCAGGTGCCACAGCGACGCGCCGATCGCGCTCCAGGTGGTGTCGATGCCCGCGATGAGCAGCAGCACCAGCGTGCCGACGACGTGCGATGGCTCGAGCTTCCGGCCGTAGAGCTCCGCGTCGATCAGGTAGGTCGTCAGGTCCTCACGCGGGTGGGCGAGGTGCTCGTGCACCTGGGTCAGCAGGTAGTCGAACAGCCGGGAAACCCGCGCGATGCGGTCTTCCGGCGGCAGGTTGATGCCCTCGATCAGGTCTTCGACGAACTCACGGAACTGCGGCCCGTGCTCCGGAGGGAAGCCGAGCATATCGGCGATGACCCGGATCGGGATGTGCTGTGCGTAGTCGGCGGCGGCGTCGACCGTGTCCTGCCCCGCGAACGCGTCGATGAGCGAGTGGCAGAACGCCCGCGTCGCCGGCTCCTGCTTGGCCACCGCCTTCTTGGTGAACGCGGGGAGCAGCAGCCTGCGCGCGTCGTGGTGGAACGGCGGGTCGGAGGAGATCGGCGGTGAGCCGCCGACCGGCGCCAGCTCGCGGGGCGGCCGGAAGTTGCTCATGATGATCGCCCGCGAGGAGAAGTGGTCGGTGTCGTAGGCGATCGCCGAGACGTCTTCGTAGCGCGTCGGCAGCCATCCGCCGCCGAACCGCTCGGTGTGCGCGATCGGGCAGCGCCGCCGCAGGTCGTCCTGGATCGGGTAGGGGTCGGCCGCCCACTCCGGCTCGAGGTGGGAGAAGTCGGCCGCCCAGTCGGAGACCGGGCCGGTGATGATCTCGTTGCGCGTGCCGACCGGCCCGTCTTCGCTACTGTCCCGGTAGTCCTCGGTGAAGCGATCATCGGCGGCCATGTCACGTCTCCTCGAGGACCTCGATCGCGCGCTCGGGACAGTTGGACTCCGCCAGACGTGCCTCGCGCTCTTTGCCCGGCGGCACGGTGCCGTCGCCGAGCAGCCTGCTGTAGCCCTGGTCGTCCTCGCCGAACAGGTCAGGGACGAGGTCGTAGCAGCGCCCGTGCCCCTGGCAGCGCTCGGAGCTGATCTGCACCTTCACCGCGTTGGTCCCGTCTGCGCCGTGTGTCGGTCCGGGCCGGTCAGGTCGGCCACCGATGGGGCGGCACGCATGAGCCCGGCTGCCATGTCTTCATCATGGGCGCTCGGGTTGCCGCACGCCAAACCCGGTCTGGCCGGCGCCGGTGCCTGCCGCTGCCCGGTGCCTCCGCCCGGTGAAGATGGGGCAGTTGCCCCATGCGCGGATCACCGGCAACACGCCATTGTCAGGACTTGTGAGGGCGGCTACCAGCCACGATCGCGGTGGGAGGACCATGATGGTTACTGCAGGTGAGCACTTTGCGCGGGCTCTGGCGGCCAAGGACAGCGCTGCGCTGTCCGTGCTGCTGGCCGACCCGGTCGACTTCCAGGCCCTGACGCCCGGGCGGCACTGGCAGGCCACCACCGGCAGGCAGGTGGCCGAGGAGATCATCTTCGAGCACTGGTTCGGCGCCGGGGCCCACATCCTGGAGCTGTGCTCGGTCAGCACCGGCCGGGTGTCGCAGCGCGAGCACGTCGCCTACCGCATGCGCGTGCGCCGTTCCGGCCACGACCATCTGGTCGAGCAGCAGGCCTACTACAGCACCGAGGGCGGCCGTATCACCTGGATGCGGGTCCTGTGCTCCGGCTACCAGCCCATCCAGCAGGAGCGCCCGGCGGCAGGCTGAGGAGCCGCTGGACTCACAAAATTCCATCGTCTTGACCGGGTGGCGGGCCGCGAGCTGCTTGCTGCCGTCCCGTCTGGCCCGCAGACTCTTCCCAGACAGGACGAAGGAGATCACTATGCCCTCGCACCCCCGACCCGTGGTCCGGTGGAACCCTGGCGAGAAGGCATGGGAGACCACCTGCCGGGGATACAGCGTGCTCAGTGATCCCTGGCTGAACAAGGGCACCGCGTTCCCCGAGTCCGAGCGCGCCGCACTGGGACTGACCGGCCTGCTGCCATCGCGGGTCCTCACCCTCGACCAGCAGGCCCAGCGCGCCTACAAGCAGTGCTCACAGCAGGCCAGCGACCTCGACAAGAACGTCTACCTGACCGCCCTGCACGACCGCAACGAGGTTCTCTTCTACCGGGTGCTCACGGACCACCTCAGCGAACTGCTGCCCATCGTCTACACCCCAACGATCGGCGAGGCCATCCAGCAGTACAGCCACCAGTACCGCCGCCCACGCGGCGTCTATCTGAGCATCGATGCGCCGGATGAGATCGAGACCGCCCTGCGCGCCACCGGGCTGTCCGCTGACGAGGTCGACCTCATCGTCGCCACCGACGCGCAGGCCATCCTTGGTATCGGCGACTGGGGCGTCGGCGGCATCGACATCGCGGCCGGCAAGCTCGCCGTCTACACCGCGGCCGGCGGCGTTAACCCGGCCCGCGCCCTGCCGGTGATGTTGGACGTCGGCACCGACCGGCCCGAGCTGTTGGAGGACCCGCTCTATCTGGGCGTGCGGCACAAGCGGCCCGCGCAGGAGCCCTACGACGCCTTCATCGAGGCCTACGTCACCACCGCCCTGAAGATCTTCCCCCACGCGCTGCTGCACTGGGAGGACTTCGGTCCCGGCAACGCCCGGCGCATCCTGGACCGCTACCGCGGCCACATACTCACCTTCAACGACGACATGCAGGGCACCGGCGCGGTCAACCTCGCCGCCGTGCTGGCCGGCGCTCGCGCCAGCCAGACCCCGCTCACCCAGCACCACATCGTCATCTTCGGTTCCGGTACCGCGGGCATCGGCATCGCCGATCAGCTTCATGACGCGATGACCAGCGACGGGCTGGACTCGGCCGTGGCGCGGGCACGGATTTGGTGCCTGGACCGCGACGGCCTGCTCACCGACGAGATGACCGGCCTGCGTGACTTTCAGGTCCCCTATGCACGGCCCGCCGCCGAGGTCCGGGAGTGGCCGGGATATGGGACCGAAAGCGGCATCGGCCTGGCTGAGGTCGTGGGCCGCGTCCACCCGACCATCCTCATCGGCACCTCCACCCAGCACGGCGCCTTCACCGAGCAGATCGTGCGGGAGATGGCCGCGCACGTGGACCGGCCCGTCATCCTGCCGATGTCCAACCCGACCACCCTGTCAGAGGCAACCCCGCCCGACCTGCTCGCCTGGACCGGCGGACGCGCCCTCATCGCCACCGGCAGCCCGTTCGGCCCCGTCACCTACCAGGGCGTCACCTACCAGATCGGCCAGGCCAACAACGCCCTGATCTTCCCCGGCCTCGGCCTGGGTGCGCTGCTGTCCCGGGCCCGGCGCATCACCGACCACATGATCACCGTCGCCGCCCAGGCCGTCGCCGGGCTCACCGACGCCGCCACGCCCGGCGCGCCTCTGCTCCCGCCCATCGACGACCTCCGCGCCACCTCGGCGCGGGTCGCCCGCGCGGTGGCCGAGGCCGCCGCCCACGACGGCGTCGCCGGGCAGCCCGGCGTCACCGCCGACGGCGTGGACGCCGCCATGTGGAAACCCCAGTACGCGCCCGTGCGCGCCCTCTGAGAGGGCCCAGCCCGCTCGGATGTAGGTAGGAGAGCGGTGGCACCTGAGTACGCCTACTCAGGTGCCACCGCTCCAGCATTCCTTAGCGTGGGAAAGGAGAAATTCAGCTGAGGAAGTGATACTCGTGAAATTGCCCACGCGAAAGTTGCTGCTGCGCGTCGTAATTTTTTCGCTATCGGCCACGGCGGTGCTCGGAATCATCAGCGTCCTATGGACCGGCCTCGGCGAGACCGGCACGAAAATACTCGGCAGCGCGATCTTGGCCGATGCCGCGAGCTTCCTGGCGCTGTGCTGCACGGGCCGTGTGACGTCGGCGGGGCAGCGGGCCGTCCAGGTGACGGGCATCGTGAGTGCCTGCCTCGGCCTCGTCACCGGCGTCTACTTCATCTGGTGGGGCATTACCGCCGGCGGCCTGGGGGAAGGCGTCGGGCGGGCGGCCGCGGTCCTGTTCATCCTCGCCGCCGCCTCGGCGCATGCCTCGTTGCTGCTGCCGCTGCGTTCACATAGCCGGCTGGCGCGGATCGTCGTGACCGGGACGGTCATCTGCACCGCCGCCGCCGCCGAGCTCATCGCCAATTACGCGCTGATCCCCAATTTCGACCCGGGAAATGGCTACGACAAAGCACTCGCGGTGATACTGATCCTGGATGTGCTCGGCACCATTCTGATCCTGCTCCTGCACCGTTTTGGGCCGCCCCGGACCGATGCCGTGCCGTCGGGAACCCCGGCCCGCAACCCGTCGGCCAGCCCTCCTGACGCCAAGCTGCCGTCCGTTCCGTAGGCGTCGTCACGTCCCGCTGCTGGGATCCGGCCGCTCTTGCTCACCGGGTGCGGGCGGTCGCCTGACGCCCGGCCCGCCGGTGCCGGTGATGTGGCCGAGCTGCCGGGCGGCGTCGCCGTAGACCATGTGCAGCAGCTGGTGCGTTTCCCTGGCCAGCCTGAGCCTCTCCTCATCCACCTGGCGGCGCTTGCGGCCCTGGTTCACCAGGTGCAGGGTGCCGCCGGCGGCGATGCTGGCCGCGATGTCGCTGGTGACGTTGGTGTAGTTGCCGCCGATCAGCTCCGCCCTCGCGCTCACCATGACGCCGAGCAACGGCAGCACGATCAGGTAGACGCCGAGTGCTATCAGCGCGATCACATGCGGCTTGCTCGACAGGATGCGGGGAACCCACTGCAGGACATGGTCCAGACGTGATCGCGGCGTGTCGTCCGCGAGATCGTTGGTCGAGCCCATCAGCCGGGAGCTGCCGGCGTCATCTTCTGCCGCCTGGCTGCTGTGTGCCGTCATGTCGCGACCTCCTCCGCGGGGTGTGAGCCGTCACCTGCCGGAACGGCCGTGACGGGTGGTTCTGATTGTCGCCGCTCGCTGGCCCGCCGGGCGGTTATGCGATGCTGAGCCAGACCGGGGTCACGGTCCCTTAACGTGCGCCGGCTTTGCTGGCCAGTGGATGAGCACCGGCAGCAAGCTGGCGGGCGGCCCAGACCTGGCCCCAACCGAGGTGGGAACCATGGCGTACAAAGACATGTTCACTGTCCTCGTCGTTGACTCGCGCATCAAGCGCTCCCGATCACTGAACGATGCGTTCGAGCGCATCCTCGGATGCCTTCGCGACCGCCATCACCTGCGTACCGATCTCATCGGCACCACCAAGGACGCCGTCATCCGCCTGCGTAACGACGCCTCGGTGGGCTGCTTGCTGCTCGAGTGGGGCGAGAAGGGCGGCGACGGCATCGACGGGAAGCGGGTCGTGCAGACGCTCGAGGACGTCGGCCTGGACATCCCGGTGTTCCTCGTGGTGGCCGCCGACGATCTTGAGCAACATCACCAGGGGCTGCTGGTCGGCATCGTGCGCGGGCTGATCTACCCGGAGGAGGATACGCCGGACTTCGTGGCCAAATACATCAACCGGCACTTCGAGGAATACATCGAGCGGCTCAAGACCCCGTTCTTCGGGCGCGTCATCGAGTTCACCGAGGCCAGCAACGAGGTGTGGACGTGTCCCGGCCACAACGGCGGCATGTTCTACCGCAAGAGCCCCGTCGGGCACGTGTTCTACGAGTACCTGGGCGAGCCCATATTCCGCACCGATCTCGACAACTCGGTGGTCGAGCTCGGCGACCTGCTGCTCCACGAGGGCCCGGCGCGCGAAGCGGAGACCGCCGCCGCGGAGATCTTCGGCGCCGACCGCACCTACTTCGTGCTCAACGGCACCTCTACCTCGAACCAGATCGTCACCGGCGCGCTGGTCTCCCGGGGCGACCTGGTGCTGTTCGACCGCAACAACCACAAGTCCAACCACCACGGCGCCCTGGTGCTGGGCGGCGGCATCCCCGTCTACCTGCCGACCGACCGCAATCCGCAGGGCATGGTCGGGCCCATCCACCATGAGGCGCTTGACGAGGGGCGCATCCGCGACGCCATCCGCGACAACCCGCTGGTCACCGAGCCGGACCGGTGGCAGGCCGAGCGGCCGTTCCGGCTGGCCATCATCGAGCAGTGCACCTACGACGGCACCATCTACAACGCCCAGATGATCCTGGACCGCATCGGCCATCTGTGCGACTACATCCTGTTCGATGAGGCGTGGGGCGGCTTCTTGAAGTTCCATCCCCTGTTCGCCGGTCACTACGCAATGGGCCTCGAGGACCTCGGGCCGGACGCCCCCGGCATCGTCGCCACCCAGTCCACGCACAAGCAGCTGGCCGGTTTCTCGCAGGCCTCGCAGATCCACCTGAAGGCCCGGCACATTACGGGCCAGCCCCGGCACGTGACCGAGCGCCGGTTCAACGAGACCTTCCTGCTGCACGCCTCGACTTCGCCCTTCTACCCGCTGTTCTCGTCGCTGGACGTGGGGGCCCAGATGATGAAGGGGCGCAACGGCTTCCACCTGTGGAACGACGCCACCCGGCTGGCGGTGGAGATGCGCAAGGCCATCCGCAACCTGCGGCACCGGTACGAGTCGGAGGCGGGTGGCCCCGGCTCGCCGGAGGCTTGGTTCTTCGACCCGTTCGTCCCCGACGTGGTCACGGTGACCGGCTCTCCGCACACCGCAGACCTGCACGACGAGCCGTGGGAGAACGTGCCCAACCCGGTCCTCCTCGCCGAGCAGCAGTGCTGGCTGCTGCGGCCCGGCGCGCGCTGGCACGGCTTCACGCACCTGGCCGACGGCTACGTGATGACCGACCCCAACAAGCTCACGCTGGTCACGCCCGGCTTCGACCGCGAGACCGGCGGGTACCTCGACTGGGGCGTCCCGGCGCCGGTGCTCGCCCAGTTCCTGCGCGAACGGGGCATAATCCCGGAGAAGAACGACCTCAATACCATCCTCTTCCTGATCACCCCCGGCATCGAGGTCAGCAAGGCCGGGACGCTGATCGCCGCGCTCGACGACTTCAAGCGCCTGTTCGACCGCAACGCCCGGCTCCGGGACGTGACGCCGGCCTTCGTCGCGGCCCGGCCCCGGGTCTACGGCGACGAGCGGCTGCGCGACCTCTGCCTGCGCATGCATGACTTCTACCGGAAGGGGAACACGTCGCAGCTGCAGCGCCTGCAGTTCCAGGCCGAGTACTTCCCGGAGATCGCGCTGTCTCCGCAGGAGGCCACCCGGCTGTTCACCGCCAACCGGATCGACTACGTGCCGATCGACGAGGTGAGCGGCCGGGTGGCGGCGACGATGGCGCTCGTGTACCCACCGGGCATCGGCATCGTGGTGCCAGGTGAGCGCTGGGACGATCGCGCCGCGCCCATGATCGGCTATCTCAAGCTGTTCGAGGAGAGCTACGCCCGGTTCCCCGGATTCGCCAATGAGATCCAGGGCGTGTACCCGGAGGAAGGTCAGGACGGCCGCGTGCGCTTGTTCACCTATGTCATCAGGGAGCAGTGAGCAGGTATGGGCGTCTCGCCGGGTTCTGGTGGCGGGTCAGCGGTGGCCGCGCGGAGCCGGGTCCTCCCTCCGCGGCGGATTTTCGCTGGCGGCAATGTCGAAACGGCCGCCGGGTAGTTCGTGGAGACAGTGGGAGGGCGCCACCGGGAGCCCGGCCCTGACAAGGCGGAGGTAAGCAATGAAGTACCTGATGCTCGGCCTGATCACCGAGACCGGCCAGCAGCTGCGCGGGCCTGACCTCGAGGCATGGATGGCAGAGATCGTGGCATGGTACGAGAAGCAGGGCAGCGCCGGGACGCTCGCCGATCCCGGGCACCAGCTCGACTGGCCGGACAAGGCCAAGACGGTGCGGGCCAGCGGGGTGACCGACGGCCCGTACATGGAAGCCAAGGAGGTTCTTGGCGGCTACTCGCTGGTGGAGACCGCCACCATCGATGAGGCGGTGGAGCTGGCCAAGACCTGGCCCGGCCTGGACCGGGGATGGATCACCATGGAGGTACGGCCGGTCATGGTGATGTGAGGCCATCGCATCACGGCGACAGGCGACGGGCGAGCAGCTCGCGTTCGGCGGGATTGGCGGCCAGTGCCAGCGCTCGCTCGTTCGCGGCCCGGGCCTGCTCATGGCGCCCAAGCTCGTCCAGCAGCTCGGCCCGCACGGCGTGGAACAGCCGGTAGCCGTCCAGCTCATCCGCCAGCGGCTCGACCTCGGCCAGCGCGGCCTGCGGACCGATCGCGAACCGGGTGGCAACGGCGCGGTTGAGCCGCACGACCGGTGACGGCGTGAGCAGGTCCAGCCGGTCATACAGCAGCCGGATCCGGCCCCAGTCCGTCGCCTCGTAGCTCGGCGCCTGCCCGTGGACCGCGGCGATGGCGGCCTGGATCTGGTACGGGCCTGGGCGGTGCATGGCCATCGCGCGGCTGAGCAGCCTGGCCGCCTCGGCGGCGAGCGAACGGTCCCACCGGGCCCGGTCCTGGTCCTGCAGCCGCACCAGCCGCCCCCAGCCGTCGAACCGGGTAACCGCCCGCGACTCATGCCATAGGAGCAGCGCCAGCAGGCCCAGCACCTCGGGCTCGCGCGGCATGAGCCGGTGAAGGAGCCGGTTAAGGGCCACCGCCCGCGCCGCGAGGTCACGCCGGGCCGGGGTGCGCCCGGCGCTGGCCAGGTAGCCCTCGTTGAAGACGAGATAGATGACGGCGAGGACCTCGTCCAGCCGGTCGCGCAGCTGATCGGGTTCGGGGATGCGCACCGGGGAGCCCGTATCCCGCAGTGCTTTCCGTGCCCGGGACAGTCGCTGGCCCATGGCCGGCCCGCTGGCCAGGAACGCCGCCGAGATCTCGGCCGTGGTCAGGCCGCACACGGCGCGCAGGGTCAGCGCGATCTGCGAGTCCCGCGGCAGCGATGGATGGCAGCAGGCGAAGATCAGGCTGAGCAGCTCGTCATCCTCGCCCTGGCCCGCGCCGGACCCGAGATCATACGATCCGCCGGGGCCGCCGCCCGGGCCCGCCTGCCGCGACTCGGCCGCGGCGAGCAGGGCCAGCTTCTGCCGCCCCGCGCGCTCCCGGCGCAGCCGGTCAATCGCCTTGCGCCGGGCGGTGGTGGCCAGCCAGCCGCCCGGGTTGGGCGGCACGCCCTCGGCGCGCCAGTGCTCCAGGGCCTCGATGAAGGCATCCTGCACCAGCTCTTCGGCCAGGCCGACGTCGCCGAGCCGCGCGGCGAGCGAGGCCCGGATCCGGGTCGCCTCCTCCCGGTAGATCTGCTCGAGCTCGCCGGCCCCGTCCACACTGGCCAGTTTGTCAGCCGGGTCCGGGCCGCCCGGGCCACGGTTCTCCCGGTCCAGTTGGCCCGGGCCGCGTTCGCCCGCGGCCGGTCACCGGCCGTCCCCGACGGCCACCGGCAGGCCGCCGCGCCGCCATTCGGGGAACCCATCGATCAGCCGCTGTGCCCGGAAGCCTCTGCTGATGAGTTCCCGCACCGCATCGTCGGCGAAGACGCAGTACGGGCCCCGGCAGTAGGCGACGACATCGGTGCCCGTGGGCAGGGCGCGAAGATGCCGGCCCAGCTCGGTGATGGGCGCCGAGCGGGCCCCGGCGATGTGGCCAGCCGCGTACTCGGCGGACGGCCGGACGTCGAGCACCAGCACCTCGCCGCGCTCGAGCCGCCGGGCCAGTTCGTCCCGGTCGACCACATCGATCCCGTCCCGCTCACCCAGGTACGCGGCGGCCAGGCGCTGCAGGCCGGCCACATGATCGGCGGCGACGTCCCGCATGGCCGACCACAGCTCCGTCACCCGCTCGCTGGAGAGCGCGTAGAAGATCCGGGTCCCCTCGCGCCTGGTGGTGACCAGCCCGGCCCGGGCCAGTGCCCGCAGGTGGTGTGAGGTGTTCGCCACGCTCTGGCCGATCTCGGCGGCGACCTCGTCCACGGAGCGCTCGCCCTGGGCCAGGACATCGACCAGCTCGGCCCGCCGCCCGCTGGCCAGGGCCCTGGCCACCTCGGCGAAGCCGTCGTAGAGAGCATCCTTGGCCGCTCGTTCGCCCATGGGGCGATGGTCCCCGCGGGCGCCCGTCATTGTCAAGTACTCAAACGAGTACTTGACAATATAACGGGGCCGCTGCCAGGCTGGCTGAGCATGAGGGCGGAGGGCGTCATGGCGATGCCGGTGGGCGGCACCACGCCGCGATGAGCGCCGGCCTGATCGCGGCGATCGTGGACGAGGGGCTCGGGAACTCCTCGTATCTCGTCGACCTGGGCGACCGGCGGGCGCTCGTGGTCGACCCCGAGCGCGATCCCGCCCCCTATCTGGCCGCGGCCGCCGAGCGCGGGCTGCGCCTGGCCTACGTGGCCGAGACCCACCTGCACGCCGATTTCGTCTCCGGCAGCCGGGAGCTGGCCGCGCAGGGCGCCAGGGTGCTCGCCGCCGCCGCGGGGCGCACCGCATTCCCGCACCGGGGCCTCGATGACGGGGACGAGGTCGACCTTGGCGGCCTGACCCTGCGCGCACTGGCCACCCCCGGGCACACCCCCGAGCACCTGTCGTATCTGCTCCTCGACGGGCGGCAGCCGCGGGCGCTGTTCTCCGGCGGCTCGCTCCTGGTCGGGGCGGTCGCGCGCACCGACCTCATCGCGCCCGGGCGCACCGAGGAGCTGGCCCGGGAGCTGTGGAGGTCGCTGCATGAACGGATTCTCACTCTTCCGGACGGCCTGGCCATCTACCCGACCCACGGGGCCGGGTCGTTCTGCTCGGCCCCGGCGGGCAAAGCGCGCACGACGACGATCGGCGCCGAGCGCGCCACGAATCCGCTCCTGGGTGCGCCCAGTGAGGATGCCTTCGTCGCGCTGCTGCTGGCGGGCCTTGGCACCTACCCGCCGTATTTCGCCCGGCTGCGTGAGGTGAACCGGCGCGGTCCGGCCGTGTACGGCCCGGAGCCGCCGGCGCTGGCCCAGCTGGATCCCGGGCAGGTCCGCAGCCTGGCGGATGACGGCGCGGTCGTTGTTGACGTGCGCCCGATCGCCGCCTTCGCTGCGGGCCACATCCCCGGCTCGCTGTCGATCCCGCTGCGGGACCAGTTCGCCACCTGGCTGGGCTGGCTGGTCGCGGCCGGCCGGGCCGTCGTCGTGGTCCTCGACCCCTTCCAGGACCGCGCCGAAGTCGTCCGCCAGGCGTACAAGATCGGCTACGAGCACCTCGCCGGGGAGCTGGCCGGGGGGATGGTGGCGTGGCGCGCCGCCGGGCTCCCCAGCCGCCGGGTCCGGCTCGTGCCGGCCGCGCAGGCGGACGGGACCATCGTCGACGTCCGGCAGGACGCCGAGTACACCGCCGGGCACATCCCCGGTGCCCGCCACGTCGAGCTCGGCTCGGTCGGCGCCGCGGGCATCGCCGCGAGCGGGCCGCTCACCCTGATGTGCGGGCATGGGGAACGGGCCATGACGGCGGCCAGCATTCTGGCGGCCGCGGGGCACCGCGACCTGACGGTGGTGGTCGGCGGGGCGGCCGACTGGGCCGCCGCATCGGGCCGTCCGCTGAAGACCGGCCGGTGAGCGGCGCACCGTCCCGGCCCATCCGCCTGGGCCTGCGGGAGAACATCGCCCAGTTCTCGCTCCTGGTCGGCGTGAACGCCCTGGTCGGTGCCATGGTCGGCCAGGAACGCACGGTCTTGCCGCTGCTCGGTGTGCGGGTGTTCCACCTGCATGCCTTCAGCGCGACCCTCACCTACATCGTCGCCTTCGGGGTGATGAAGGCCCTGACCAACTTCGTGGCCGGCACCCTGTCCGACCGGGTCGGGCGCAAGCCGGTCCTGGTCGCCGGCTGGCTGATCGGGGTCCCGGTCCCGTTCCTGCTCGCCTTCGGGCCCGCCTGGGGCTGGATCGTCTTCGCCAACGTGCTCCTGGGCATCAACCAGGGCCTCACCTGGTCCACCACCGTCATCATGAAGATCGACCTGGTCGGGCCGCGCCGCCGTGGCCTGGCCATGGGGCTCAACGAGGCGGCCGGCTACTGCGCCGTGGCCCTGGCCGCCCTGGCCACCGGGTTCATCGCCGCGCGCGCCGGGCTCCGGCCCGCCCCGTTCTTCCTCGGCATGGCCGTGGCTGGGCTGGGCCTGGGGCTGTCGGCCCTTTTCGTCCGCGAGACCCACGGCCACGCCAGGTTCGAGGCCGCCACTCGCACCGCCGCCGGAGCCGGATCCCAGGCCGGCCTGTCCACCCGGGAGGTGTTCTGGCTCACCAGTGTCAAGGAGAAGGCGCTATCGGCCGCCAGCCAGGCGGGGCTGGTGAACAACCTCAACGACGGGCTGGCCTGGGGCATCTTCCCGCTCTTCTTCGCCCGGGCCGGGCTGCCGGTCGCCCGCATCGGCGTCCTCGCTGCCCTCTACCCGGCGGTCTGGGGCCTGGGCCAGCTGGTGACCGGGGCCCTGTCGGACCGTATCGGGCGCAAATGGCTGATCGCCGGCGGCATGTGGACCCAGGCGCTGGCCATCGGCTTTATCGCCGCCGTGCACGGATTCTGGCCCTGGGCGCTGGGCGCCGTCCTGCTCGGCGCCGGCACCGCCATGGTTTACCCCACGCTGCTGGCCGCCATCGGCGACGTCGCCCACCCCGCCTGGCGCGCCTCGGCCGTCGGCGTCTACCGCCTCTGGCGCGACAGCGGGTTCGCCATCGGCGCGCTCGTCGCCGGGCTGATCGCCGATCTGCTCGGCATGGCCGCCGCCATCTGGTTCGTCGCCGCGCTCACGGCCGCGTCGGGACTAATCGTGGCGCGGCGGATGTACGAGACCCACCGCAGGGAGCCCAGCCGCGATCCCGTCGACGTGGCGCGCTAACCGAGGAGATCGCTCAGCTCAAGCTCCTGATCAGCCAGGTCGAACGCGCCGACGCCGCGCGGAACTGAGCGGCACGCGCAACGGATGGCCGGGCGGCCGCGGCGTCCATGATCCGGTACGGCAGCCGGCCGGTCTGCCCTTCAGCCGCGGTCAGGACCCAGGCCTCTTCCTTCGGCATCGTGCTGGTCTCGTGGTGCGTAGCCGAGGAGCTCCTGTTCCCAGGTTCCGATCGGCCAGCTGCCTGTCGGGTGGACCCGGAAGATCCGGTCGCCCAGGCGGTAGAGCACTTCCCAGCCGTCGGTCCCCAACTCGTTCTGAACCCGGATGGCCAGCTCACGGCCCTGCTCCTGCCGTGCCCGGACGGTGACTGCCCCATCCTCCAAGAGGTTCTTGCCGGTGTCCCAGGAGTCGTTCCAGGCCTGGAGGTCGTCGAGCAGCCCCTCGCTCAGCCGGTCACTCCATGGCCGGGGCCTGCGGTCCAGCGGGGGCGGCGCGCCGGCCCAATGGCCCCCGCGGGGGGCGGGGGCTTCTTTTTCCTGCTTGGTGAGAACCCGCCAGATGCCGTGAGCGCAGTAGTCCCAGTCAATGAGCACTCGGCGCGGCCCGGTCACGCCGCGAGGATACCGCCGCCCGGCGCGCCAGCCCGTCCACGAAGATGTCGATGAGCATCTCGAAGCGCTCGTCGGCGTCGGCGAACGCGAACTCGTCGGCGAGGGCGACCATGTTCGGGAACTGCTCGGCCGGCAGTGACGCTACGTAATCGCGGGCCATGTCCGCCGCTTCCTGCCGGCTGGCCGGGTCGCTGGGCGGGGCGTGGCCGTCCGGGCCGGCCGGGCCGTCGTCGTCCACGCCGGTCTCGTCCACGGTGAAGCCGTTCACTGTGGCGATCAGCAGCAGGTATCCCTGCACCGCCAGCCGCGGCGGCAGCCCGCCCGCCCGCAAGATCGCGATCACACGCTCGGAGAAGCGCAGCGCGTTCGGGCCCATCGGAATGCGCCCGATCGAGATCCGCACGAGATACGGGTGCCGCAGGCTGATCCGGCGCTGCGCCCGCGCGATGTCCTTCAGCTGCTCCTGCCACCGCGACGGGTCGGCGTCGGGCACCTGCTCCTCGCCGATCAGCTCGTCGAAAACGAGGTCCAGCAGGCCGTCCTTGCTGCCGACGTGCCAGTACGGCGACGCCGCGCCGGTGCCGAGCTCCTCGGCGAGCCGCCGCATGCTCAGCGCGGCCAGGCCCTCGCGGTCCAGCAGCCGGATGGCCGCGGTCACGATGGCCTCCCGGCTGATCGGCTCGCGCCGGCGCCTGCCCTGCCGGTCGGGCAGCCGCTGCCAGGGCGGCGGCGCGATCTGCGGCTCGGGGTGCGGCCGGCCCGAGTTCGCGTCATTCGTTGCGATGCCCTCTCGCTTCGCCGCCATCCCGGCCTCCGCTTCCTCCGCGGGCGTGACCCGGCCCGCTTGAACACTGTACCAGTATCGAACACTGTTTGACTGGAACACTGGTCTATGTTAGAACAGTGTTCGTGAAGCGAATCTCGTTCGAGGGAGTGGAGATGACCAGGATTCAGGCGGCCGTGACCGGCCGTCCGGCCGCGTCAGCCGGTTACCCCCGGCGCTGGCTCGCCGCGATCATCATGATCGTCGGGGCGCTCATGGACATGATCGACGTGACGATCGTCAACGTGGCGCTGCCGACCATCCGCCGCGACCTGCACGCCAGCGCGACCCAGCTGGAGTGGGTGATTTCCGGCTACATGCTGGCGTTCGCGGCCGGACTCATCGTCGCCGGGAACCTGGGTGACCGGCTCGGCCGCAAGCGGATCTTCCTGCTCGGCGTCGGGTTCTTCGGGCTGGCCAGCCTGTGTGCCGGGCTATCGGCGTCCGGCCCGGAGCTGATCGCTGCCCGCGTCGTCCAGGGCGCCGCCGCGGCGGCCATGGCGCCGCAGGTCCTCGCGACCTTCCGCGCCATCTTCGCGGCCGGGGAGCGAGGCAAGGCGTTCGGCATCTACGGGGCGATGCTCGGCTTCGCGTCCGCGGTCGGCCTGGTCCTCGGCGGCGTGCTGACCGAGGCGAACCTGTTCGGCTGGAGCTGGCGTTCGGTCTTCTTCATCAACGTGCCGGTGGCCGCGTGCGCGCTGATCGCCGGCGCCCGCCTCATCCCCGAGACCCGCGACCCGGCCGCCCGCCGGCCCAACCTGCCCGGCGCGGTCCTGCTGGCCGGCTCGCTCGTCGCCATCGTCTACCCGCTGCTCGAGGGCCGTCAGCTCGGCTGGCCCGCGTGGGTGTGGGCGCTGCTCGCCGTCGGCCTGGCCGGCGTGGGCGTCCTGGGCGTGCGCGAGTACCGGCGGCCCAGCCAGCAGGTCGCGCCGCTGCTGCGTCCCGGGCTGTTCCGGATCCCCGCGTTCGCGGCCGGGCTCGGCATCCAGGCCGCGTTCGCGGCCGGCATGCAGGGCTTCTTCCTCACCTTTGCGCTGTGGCTGCAGATCGGCGAGCACTTCTCGCCGCTGAAGGCCGGCCTGACCTCCGTTGCCTTCAGCGTCGGCAGCTTCGTCGGTGCGCCTGCCGCGGTGCCGCTCGCACAGCGCTACGGCCGGCGCGTCCTGGCCATCGGGGCGGCGCTGATGGTGGCCGGCATCGTCGGGGTGGCCATGATGGCCGGGCACATTGGCGTGAACGGTAGCCCCTGGCCCATCGTTCCCGGCCTGGTGGTGGCGGGCGCCGGCCTGGCCCTGCTGGTCGTGCCGCTGGTCAACGTGGTGCTCGCGGCCGTCCCCGTCGAGGCGGCTGGCGGCGCGTCCGGTCTGTTCAGCACGGCGCAGCAACTGGGCGGCGCGCTGGGCGTGGCGCTGCTTGGCACCGTGTTCTTCGGCTACCTGGGCGGCGGTCACAGCTTCGGGGCCGCGCTGGTCCACGCCGCGCCGTACGCGATCGGCGCGTTCGCGCTGTGTGGCGTGCTGTCGATGCTGCTGCCGCGCACGGCGGTGGCCGAGGAGGCGCTGACCGGGTCCTGAGCACCCGCCAGCCATGATCGTGGCCGGTGGCCGGTTCTGTGACGGCAACCGGCCACCGGCTTCCCGGGCCGGGGCCTCGCACCTGGGCCTGGCGCCCGGTTTCCCGCCCGTCCCGGGAGCATTAACGTGGAGAGTAAGGAGCGCATCAGTACGCCCCGATCCGCGCGGCGCCGATCACCACCGGGCCCATTGATGAAGCACGTTGGCATCGTCGCGGCCACCCCGGAGGGAGCCGCGCTGTGCTTCCGGGTCCTGTGCCAGCAGGGCATGCGTGAGCTGGGTCCCTATG
>DATINY010000144.1:0-16828 GCA_035473755.1 Streptosporangiaceae bacterium | reverse complement strand
CAGCCCCAGGCGGAGGTCCTCGGTCGAGACCTTGCCCGTCTGCCCGGCCGACTCGAGCTGGTCACGCTCGCTGGCGAGCATCCGGGCCAGCCGGTCCATCATGTCCACGACGAGGGCGTCGGCGTCCTGGACCGCCCTCCTCGGCTCGTCCACGAACCCGGCCTGGATCTCCTGCCAGCGGGCCACGAAGCGCTCACGGTCGCCAGCGGAGGCCAGCCCGGCGGGTGGTTCCTGGGCGGCACCGGCACCATTGGCCACGCTGCGCGGGCGGTCGTAGGCCGGTTCTGCCGGGCGGGCTTCCTCGTGGTGAACCTCTTCCACCAGCGGGTCGTCCGCGCCGGCCCGCTCCGTCAGCGGGTCGTCCTCGCTGACGTGTTCCGCCAGCGCGTCGTCAGAGCCGGCCCGTTCTATCAGCGGATCGTCCTGGCCGGCGCGTTCTACCAGCGGGTCGTCCTCGCTGACGCGTTCCACCAGCGGGTCGTCCTCGCTGACGCGTTCTACCAGCGGGTCGTCCTCATGTTCCTGTTCGGCCAGCGGCGCCGCGCGGCCTGGGCCGGTGCTCTCATCCAGCCCCGTGCCCTCGGGCTGGCCGTCGCGCCATTCGCGCTCAGTGTGCGTCATCGCTGGCCTCCACATCTGTGGCCTGCTGGCTGCGCGCAGGCTGTCCGCTGACGGGCCCGTCGCTCATCGGCCCGTCGCTCATCGGCCGGTCGCTGAGGGCCGGGTCGCTGACGGGCCGCCTCGGTTCCGGGACGGTCTCCCCGGCCGGCACGGCCTGCCCGGCCGGCACGGCCGCGTCGTCATCGGCCCGCAGCAGCTCCTCGAACAGCGAGCGGTACCGGAGCAGGGCCTCCCGCAGGTCCTCGGTGCTGGCCTGGTGCTGCCGGGCCCGCTCGTGGATCCCGTGCGCGACCCGGTAGTTCTCGACCACGTCCGGGTGATCCACCGACACCAGGTCGGCCCGGGCATCGAAGTCCCCCATGGGGTACCCGCGCTCGGCCATCACCCGGTTCACGAGGTCATAGCCCGCGGTGGTCGCCTCTTCCGGCTGGTCCACGAAGTTCTGCTGGATGGTGCGCCATTCCTCGGTGTAGCGCACCCGGGCGGCCTCGGACAGCGGCTTGATGTCGAGCCGGGCCCGCTCCCGCTCCCGGCCGCGGAGATCGGCCTCGGCGGCACGCTGGTCCTCGCGTGCGCCCACGGTCCGGTCATACTCGGCGCCGAACCGCTCGCGCAGCGCCATCGTCCGGCGCCGCCTCGCCGCCATTGCCGCGGCCAGGACGATAAGCACCACGACGATGACGATCACAATCCACAACCAGGTAGCCATCGGTCCTCCCCTGATCGACTTCCTGGGGGCCCCACCTACCCGATCACGGTTCGTCAAACGTCAATGACCGATACGGCGGCCGCCGCCGCGCCCCCCGCCACACCCTCCACACGGGGGATCGGGCCAGGTCAGACGCTGGGTGAACCGCCCCCAGCGGATCATGGCCACACCGGTCACCAGGGAGGCGCCTCGTCGGGCCGCAGCACCCGAAGACCGGTGATCTGCCCGGTCGGCTCGAACGCGATCGCCAGCCGGACAGCCCGCTGGGTGCAGGCGATGGTGACCAGGGCCCCCACACCGCCGCCCGCGGGCCAGCACGAGATCGACATCTCGCCGGGCTCACCCGCGCCGGCCATCGCGCGCAGCCATCCGCGTTCAAGCTGGCCGGCACTCAGCTGGGCCCGGGACAGCGGCGCGAGGTTCTCGTGCGCCGCGGCGAACCGGCCGTCGAGCAGGGCGCTGGCCGCCTCCCGCGCCCGGTCTTCCCACGCCGGGTCATCGGGGCGCGCATGCTCGTGGCCCCGCGGCCGGGCCTCGCGAAGATCACCGCCGCCGAGGGCCAGCAGGACGGCCGCGTCCAAGGCGCCGGCCGCCCGGCCGTGGGTGTTGACCAGGACCGCCAGGGCACGGAAGCTGGCCGGGTCGAACCCGGCCGAGGCGGCGAAGCCGCCGGTACCGCCGTTGTGCCAGCGCACCTGCCCGTCCCGGATGATCCAGCCCAGCCCGATCTCGCGGTGCTCATCCAGTCGCAGCTGGGGCGTTGCGGCCAGCCGGAGCGCGGCGCCCAGCGCCGTGCCGGGCGGTGTGAGGCAGGCCTGGAGGTAGCGGGCGACGTCGCCGATACTCCCCTCCACGCCCCCCGGGCCCGGAAGCGGCATATCCCAGTGCCCGGCCGTCTTCCCGTCGGCGTGGCCGGACAGGCGGGTGCCCCCGCCGGCGTCCCCCACCCCGGACATGGTCATGGACAGCGGGCCGAGGACGCGCTCGCTCAGCAGCGCCTGGTAGGCACGGCCGGCCGCGCGTTCGAGCGCCAGGCCCAGCAGCTGGTAGCCGAAGTTCGAGTAACCGAAACCCGCGTCCGGCTTCCGGGATGCCTGCCGGAGGCCCTCTTCGGCGAGCGCGGCGGTGTAACGGGCATAGGGGTTGGCCTCGTCGTGGGTGGCCTCGTGATTGGGCGCCAGCCGGGGAAGGCCCGACGTGTGTGTGGCGAGCTGCCGCAAGGTGATCCCGGCGTTCGGGCCGGCGGCCAGCCAGCGGCCGATCTCGTCGTCGAGCCCGGCCAGCCCGTCACCGACGAGCGATGCGAGCAGCGTCCCCGTCATCGTCTTGGTCACCGAGCCGAGCTCGAACCGGCCATCGGGCGGGCACCCATCGCCCAGTGCGGTAGCCGTGCCATCCGCGTCGACGGCGGCCGCGGCCACCACGACCTGCTCGCCCGGGAAGGCCCCCTCGAAGGTCTCGGCCGCCGCGCGCGCCGTTTCCGAGGCCCAGCCCACAGCGCGATGTTACGCCGCGGGCGGCCGGTCACGCCCGATGCGGCCGGGCCCCCGCGGCCTCGCGCGGCGCCTGCCGGGTACGGAAGCGCTCCACGACCAGGGCGGCCACGGCGGAGTGGGCGCCGAGCGGGGCGCTGACCCACGCCGCCCCGCTCGCGCGGAGCCGGTCGGCGAAGACGCCCGGCGCGAGCAGGTAGCTGGCCACGGCCACCGGCCCGCCGGTGCGGGCGGCCAGCGCGGTGACCGCCTCGTCCAGCGAGGGCTGGCCGGCCGAGGCGAACGCCGCCAGCACCGGTACCTGCAGGTGGGCGGCCAGCATCGCGGCCTGGCTCCGGATGTCGGCGATGGCGCGTGGGTCAGCGGATCCGGCGGCCGCCAGCACCACCGGGGTTCCGGGCGGGACCCGGGCCGCGGCGAGGCGTTCGGCCAGCGCGGGTATCAGCCCGGGATCGGGCCCGAGCGGGGCGGCCACCGGGACCCCGGCCCGCCCGGCCGCCGCACCGATGTCCTGGCCGAGGTGATACCCGGCCGAGAGCAGCAGCGGCACGACGACGGTGTGACGCCGCCCGGCCGCGGCGAGGGCCCCCGCCAGAGACGGCTCGGCGTTCTGGACGAAGGCCGTCCGCACCTCGGCGCCGGGCTCCAGCTCATCCACCCGGCGGGCGAGAGCCAGAACGGCCTGCTGGGCCCGCGGGTCGCGGCTGCCGTGCGCGACCGCGAGCAGCACCGGGCGGCTCACGCCGCACCCCGCGCCTCTCGCCCGGGCGCCTCTCGCCCGGGCGCCTTCGGCCCGAGTGCCTCCCGCAGCCTGACGACTTCGCCGATGACCACGACGGCGGGCGGCCTGACATCGTGGGCCACCGCCTCCTCGGCCACCCGCTCCAGCGTCGATACCAGCACCCGCTGGCGCTCGGTGGTGCCGTCGCAGATCACCGCGACCGGGGTACTGGCGTCCCTTCCCCGCTTGACCAGTTCCCGCGCGACCTCGGGCAGGCGGGCGACGGCCATCAGCAGCACCAGCGTGCCCGGGCCGGCGGCGAGCGCCTCCCAGTCCACGGTCGCGCCCGGGTGCGAGGGATCGAGATGGGCGGATACGACCGCGAAGTCCTGGGTGATGCCCCGGTGGGTGACCGGGATCCCGGCGCAGGCCGGGACGGCCACCGCGCTGGTGACCCCCGGCACGACCTCGAACGCGATCCCGGCCCGGACGCAGGCCAGCGCCTCCTCGCCGCCGCGGCCGAAGACGAACGGGTCGCCGCCCTTGAGCCGTACCACCCGCTGGCCCGCCCGCGCCCGCTCCACCAGCAGCACGTTGATCTGCTCCTGGGACAGGTGCTGGGCATGCGGTGCCTTGCCCGCGTCGATCACTTCCACGTCGGGGTCGAGCCCGGTGAGCACGTCACGGGGCGCGAGCCGGTCGGCGACCACCACGTCCGCCTCGGCCAGCAGCCGGCGGCCGCGCACGGTCAGCAGCCCGGGGTCCCCGGGCCCGCCGCCGACCAGGGCTACCCGGCCCGCCCGGCGCGCGGCCGGAGGGCGACGCCGCGGCCGGACCGGCAGCGCCCCCTCCGCGAGGGCGAACCCGATGGCGGCGCGCAGCCGTTTCGCACGCTCCGGGTCGCCGCCCGCGGTCACGGCGACGGTGATCTCCCCGTCCCTGGCCACCGCGGGCGTCCAGGCCGCCGAGGCGGCCGCGTCGTCGGCGCGCACGCACCAGACCCGCAGCCGCTGCGCATCGGCGGCGACGCGGGCGTTGACGGCCGGGTCATCGGTGGCGGCGTGGGCCAGCCACGTCCCCGCCAGATCGCCGTCGCGGTACTCCCGGCGGCTGACGGTTACCTCCAGGCCGGCCAGCGCGGGATCCACCTGCGGCGCGATGACGTGCACCAGCGCGCCCGCCGTCAGCAGGCCCTGGGCCCGGCGGAGCGCCACCCGGCCACCGCCGACGATCACCACCGGGCGGCCGGTGAGGTCGAGCATGAGCGGATAGGTCATGACGGCGGCGCCCCCCGGCCCGGCGCGTCCCCGGGCACGGGCACGCGGTCCTGGCCGCCGGGCGATACCCCCGCGAACCGCAGCTCGAACGCACGGGAGCAGGCCCCGCAGCGCCAGCTTCCGGCCGTCGGCCCGGCCGGGCGGAGGTCCTCGTCGCCGCAGTACGGGCAGTAGAACGGCACCTGCCGCTCGCCCGCGGGCTCCACGCCCTCGTGCCCGCTCACACCAGCAGCCGTTCGTCGGCGCGGCGGGCCCAGGTGGCGAACTGCTCGCCGTCGGCCCGGTCCGCGAGGTAGTTGCGCAGGACCCGCTCGACGTAGTCGGTCAGGCCATCCGTCCCCACCTTCAGCCCGCGCAGCTTGCGGCCGAACGCCGGGTCGGTCCCGAGCGAGCCGCCCAGGTGCACCTGGAAGCCCTCGCCGCCGTCCACGGTCGAGCCCTTGAGCCCGATGTCGGCGACCTGGAACCGGGCGCAGGAGTTGGGGCAGCCGTTGACGTTGATGCTGATCGGGGTGTCGAAGCCGGGCAGCCGCCGCTCCAGCTCCCTATGCAGGTCTGCGGCCCGCTGCTTGGTCTCCACGATCGCCAGCTTGCAGAACTCGATCCCGGTGCAGGCCATCGTGCCGCGCCGGAACGCCGACGGCGCCACCAGCAGATCGCGGGCGGCGAGCTCGTCCGCCAGCTCGGTCACCCGGTCCTCCGGCACGTCGAGGATGAGCAGCTTCTGCTGGGCCGTGGTGCGCACCCGGCCGGACCCGTACGCCTCGGCGAGGTCGGCCACCTGCCAGAGCAGCGTGCCGGAGGTCCGGCCCACGCTCGGCGCGACGCCCAGGTAGTAGCGCCCGTCCCGCTGCCGGTGCACCCCGATGTGGTCCCGGTCACCGGCGGGCGGGATCACCGGGGCCGGGCCGTCCGGCAGGGCGCCGCCCAGGTACTCCTTTTCCAGCACCTCCCGGAACCGCTCGGTGCCCCAGTCGGCGACCAGGAACTTCAGCCGCGCCCGGCTGCGCAGCCGCCGGTAGCCGTAGTCGCGGAACAGGCCGGTCACGCCGGCCCACACGTCAGGGACCTGCTCCGGCTCGACGAACACGCCGAGCCGCTGGGCGAGCATCGGGTTCGTGGACAGGCCGCCGCCCACCCACAGGTCGAATCCGGGCGTCCCGCCCGGGCCGGTCACGCCGACGAACGAGATGTCGTTGATCTCGTGCGCGGTGCACAGGGAGGCGCAGCCGCTGACGGTGGTCTTGTACTTGCGCGGCAGGTTCGTGAACCCGGGGTGGGTGGTCGCCACCTCCTCGGCCGCGCGCAGCATCGGGCTGGCGTCCAGGATCTCGCTGGCGTCGATGCCGGCCACCGGACAGCCGAGGATGTTCCGCGGGACGTCGCCGCAGGCCTGCTGGCTGGACAGGCCCACCGACTCGAGCCGCTCCCAGATCGCCGGCACGTCCTCGATGGACAGCCAGTGATACTGCACGTTCTGGCGGTCGGTGATGTCGGCGAGGTCGCGGCCGTACTCCTTGGCGATCCCCGCGACCGTGCGCAGCTGCTCGGCGGACAGCTGCCCGCCGGGGATGCGCACGCGCATCATGAAGTGGGGCGCCTCGATCTCCGCGTCATCGAGCGAGCCCGTCTTGCCGCCGCCGATGCCGGGGCGGCGCTGGGTGTACAGGCCCCACCAGCGGAACCTGCCGCGCAGGTCGGCCGGGTCGATCGAGTCGAACCCCAGGTGGGCGTACCGGTTGATGATCCGCTCGCGGACGTTGAGTCCGTCGTCGTCTTTCTTGAAGCGTTCGGCCGCGTTCAGCGGCTCGCGGTGGCCGAGGGCCCACTGGCCCTGGCCCCGCCGGGTGGGGGGTGGCATGTCGCTGGTCCTTCTGCTGCGGGCGGACTCGCGGCGGCCCAGGCGTCATGGCGGCGCGGGCGGCACGCGGGCGGACGGGGTCAGCGGCAGGGGCGACAGACGGCGCTGGATACGCGCAGCAGGTCCACATGACGGCGGCACACAAGCGGCACCCGACGGCGGCCACCAATGGTGCGGGTCACGGTGAGGCCTCCTCGTCCGGCCAGCAGACGGCCAACCGGGCCGCCGCCGGCACTCGCGGCATACGCCTTCGAGCGTATCAGCCGGTTCCGTCGCAGGCATAGGCGGTTACCCACGGTGACCGGCCGGTGCCCGGCCGGCGCGGGCCGTCCCGGCCGGGCGCAATGGGATGAGCACCGTGGGCACCGGCCCTAGGCTGGGGAGGGAGGTTTTAGTCCACGGAGGACACGATGGGATTGATGGACCGGGTGCGGGACCAAGCCGCCCAGCTTGCGCAGAAGACCCAGGAAGCCGCCCAGGAGGGCAGGGTCATGCTTGATCAGGCCCAGGCGCGGCGGCGGGCGGACGCCATGTTCCGCGACCTGGGCGCCGCGGTCTACGCCGAGCGAACGGGCCGGGGCGGGCCCGACGGTGCCGCCAAGATCGACCGGCTCGTCAAGGCGCTGTCCCGGCAGGAGGCAGAGCAGGGGCTCGGCGACAGCAGCAGCGCGCCGTCCGGCCAGGACAGCGGCGACCCGCCGACGTCCGGCCAGGAGAGCAGCGACCCGCCGCCGTCCGGGCAGAAGAGCAGCGACCCGCCGCCGTCCGGGCAGAAGAGCAGCGACCCGCCGCCGTCCGGGCAGGAGAGCAGCGACCCGCCGCCGTCCGGGCAGGAGAGCAGCGACCCGCCGACGACCAGCATGCCCTGATCGACCCGGGATGCGCGGTTCAGCCGGAGCTGGGCGACGCGCTGGGACTGGCCGGGGCGGTGGGACTGGGCGTCCCGGCGGGGCTGGCCGTCGCGCCGGAACCGGCTGACACGCCGGTGCCGGTGAGGGTCACGGTCAGCGTGTGGCTGCCGAGCCGGTCCTGCCAGTGGAAGACATATGGGGTGGTGAACGTCCCGGCCCGGGCCGGGGTGAAGGCGACCGGGATCGTCAGCGAGTAGCCCGGGTTGAAGGGCAGCCCGGCGAAGACGTGGAACCGCGAGTGGAACGGGGCCCGGGGCACGGCCGGCACGCTCACCGTGGCGGGCACGTTGCCCGCGTTGGTGACGTGCACCGCCTTCGTCACCGTCTGCCCGACCGGCACCGGCCCGAAGTCCACGGTTGAGCCGGCCGCCGTCACCTGGCTCACCGACGCGGTGGCGGACCCGGACAGCGGGATGGTGAGGCGCTTCCCGGTGCTGTCGGTGATCGTGAACGAGCCGGTGCTGGGCCCGGGCTGCTGCGGCGCGTAGGTGAAGCTAACCACGAGCGCCTGGCCGGGCTTGATCCGCTGGCCGACCGGCGGCAGGTTGGTGGCGGTGAACGGGCCGGCCGGGGGGATGACCGAGGTCACCCGGTCGGTGGTGCTGCCGCCGTTGATGACGTCCACCAGCTGCCCCACGGAGACCCCCACCGGGACGTCGATCAGTCCCTGGTCGGGGGCGAACGGGAACGCCAGCGTGCCGGGCACCGCGTACAGGCCGGGCTTGGCGCCGGTGCCGGTCACCGGGACGCGCCGGACCCGGCCGGTGCTGGTCGTGAACGACACGGTCCCGTCGGCCGTGCCGGGGGCGGCGGGCGAGAACTTCACCAGCGCGTGCAGCTTGGCGCCCTTGGCCAGCTTGACCGGCAGCGTCACCGGCTGCGCGCTCGCGCCGCCCGCGGGGGTCTCGGTCAGCTGGCTCACCGCGAACTGGCTGGCCGGGGCGAGGGAGTTGGACGCACCGGTGCTCGCGGCCACCTGGGTGATGGTGACCGGGTTCTTCGCGGTGATGGATACGTCCTTGCTGGTGGTGGCGTTGACGCTGGTCTGCGGCAGGGTGGTGGTCGCGGCCTGCACCGGCGGCGCCGACGGGGGTGCGACCCCGTAGCCGATCACCTGGCCGTTGGTGTTGTCGCCGCGAGTGCCGACGTAGACCCGCCCGTTGCTGGTGGCCGGGATCGCGAACTTGGTGGCGTCCTCCGGGATCGTCATATGCCAGATCGGCGAGATGATGCACTGGCTCGACGACGTGCACGGGGACGGCGTGCCGCCGGTGGAGATCAGGCTGCCGAACGCATAGGCGTCGAGCTCGGAGCCCGCGCCGGACTCACCGCCGGCGTGGACCTCCCAGATGACCGCGCTGCTGGGGTCATCGCCGTTGGAGGTGATCACGGGGGAGCCGGAGGTGTAGGGGTTCGTGAGGGAGCTGGCGCCCACATCGGAGAGCTGCGGCTTATCGGCGGCGTTGTCGCCGAACCTGAAGATCCGCATGACATCGTTCTTGCCGACGCTGACCAGGAAGTCATTGTCGGTGGGGCTGCTGCCCGCGTTGGCCTGGGTCAGGGTGGTGTCGCCGAACACCGCGGGATGCTCCCACAGGCGGCCGAACGCCGGGGTCACGGCCAAGTCGAGGTTGCTCTGGCCCGGGCCCTGCTTCCGGCCGCCGAGGGCGGAGCGGTTGAGCAGGAAGATCCGGCCGTCCTTGCCGCCCTGAGCCAGCACGTTGGGGAACGTGGCGGTGCCGAACGGGAGACCCACCGGCCCGCCTGCGCCGAAGTCGGTGTCGGCCGCGTCCAGGGTGGGCGCGTTGCCCGGGCTGAAGAAGTCCTTGGCCGCCAGGGTTCCGTTGGCGTTGACCCCCAGCCGGACCACCGACTCGGCGAGCTGCCCGCCCGTGGAGCTGCCCGCGCGGATGCTGGGGGACACCCCGTTGCCGGAGGTGAAGAAGATCCGGCCGGGCCCGTCGGACATCAGCCCGCCGCCGCTCTGCCAGATGCCGCCCTGGTTGTAGGTCACCCCCGACTCATCGGTCCACAGGGTGAGGGCGCTCGACGCGAGGTTGACGCCCGCCACGTACCCGGCGTAGGGCTGCTTGTCGCAGTGCGAGGCGAACGCCCCGTAGACCCACCCGTTCATCAGCAGGGCGCCGGTCCGCTCGCCCTGATACTGGGGGTTGAAGGTGAGGTTGGCGTCGTTGCTGGGGTGCCCCCAGATGAGGATCTTCGTGGTGACGTTCCCGTTGGTGGGGTCGATCCCGAACAGGTAGAACCTCGGGTTGCCGTTGGCGTTGAGCGCGTTGGCGAAGAAGTACACGTGCCCGCTGGTGGGGTCGTAGACCGGGGTGCCGGTCACCCCGACCATCGGGGCCAGGTCACTGCAGTTGGCCAGCTTCGGCACGGGTGACTTGGTGATGTTCCAGGCGGTCCCGATATGGGTGGACCAGTTCACCGCGCCGGTGGCGGCGTCCAGCCCGTAGACCCAGTCGTTCTCGGTGGCCACGACCACCGTGGACCCGACGACCAGCGGCTGCGCGTATACCTGCCCGGACACCGGCGTGTCGAACAGCTGGGTGAACGTGGGGACCACGGACGGGCCCATGTTCGGCTCGCTGGCGTCCCAGCCGTTGCGCATCAGGTCCTGCGAGGCGGTGACGTCGTCGGCCCGTGCGGAGATCGCGGCCGTGCCCGCCATGGCGCCGGTCAGCGCGGGCAGCGCGCCCAGCGTGAGGGCCAGCCCGGTCATGGCCAGGACCAGCCGCCGGGCGGAGAGGCGGACGCGGTACCCGCGTGGGTGCATGGAAACCCCTCAGTAGGTTGCCGGAGGAGACGGGCATGCGTCACCGCATGGGCGCGGCCATGCGCGGTGATGAAAGGGAAGATCCCGCTCTTAGGGAGGTCTACACGGTAGGACGGCTTCCGCCCCGGTAAGGGTTACCCCTCTAATGCCTGTTTGCCCTTTCTTGACCTGGCGTCGTCTGGCCGCGGCACGGGCCAGGGGCAACGACGGCTACCGGCAGGCGGCCTGGGCGGCCGATCTCGACCCGGTGGCGGTGGATGCGGCCGGAGCCGGCGCCGTGCCGCCGCCGCTGACCGTGTGATCGGCCGTGCCGAGCACGACCCTGATCCGGGGCAGCCCGCTCGTCTGGCTCAGCGTCGCACCGGGCAGGGCCGTCCGCAGCAGGCGGGCCCCGGCCCTCTGCCCCGGCGGGAACTCGATGAGGCTCCGCGTGATGTCATGCGCGGGCCAGTTGAGGCCGGAATGGACCTGGAAGCCGAGCGAGGACAGGGCCGCGCCGGTGCTCGCGGACAGCCCGCCGATCAGCGTCCCGTTGTAGACGTCCACCGCCACCTGGCGCGGGCGCAGCCGCGGTTCGCTGGCGTGCGCCGGGCTGGCCGCCGCGGGGCCGACCGGCTGGTCGGCCCGGAGCGCGCCGAACAGCCGGCCCGCCGCGGCGGAGTTCCACAGGACGGCCGACTCGCCGGTCGGGGTCAGGTAGTTCGTGTTGGCGAGCGGCACGGTCAGGAAGCGCACCTCGGCGGGCGTGATGCCGCGCAGCTGGTCGGCCAGGGCGGTCAGGTTCAGGTTCTGGTCCACCTTGATCACGCTGGGCACGGTGGCCAGGAACCGGCTCAGCCGCAGCGGGTTGGTCAGGGTGCCGGAGCTGATCGCCTCCTGCAGGAGGGAGGCCACCAGGCTCTGCTGGTCGGTGATCCTGGCCAGGTCGGAGGCGGCGAAGGAATGCCGGTCACGCGCGTACTTGAGCGCCGTGATGCCGTTGACGTGGTGAACTCCGGCGCTCAGGTGCAGCCCGCTGTAGGGGTCGTCCACGGCCTGCGGCAGGCAGATGTTCACCCCGCCGAGCGCGTCGATGACCTTGACGAAGCCGAGGAAGTTGACCTCGATGAAGTCGTTGATCGTCAGCCCGGTGGCCCGCTCGACGGTCGCCACCGTGAGGCTGGGGCCGCCCAGGCCGAACGCCGCGTTGATCTTGTTCATGCCGTGCCCGGGGATGAACACCCACGAGTCGCGCGGCAGGCTGACCACGGTCACGCTGGACCGGTCGTCGGCGATATGGATCAGCATCAGGGTGTCGGAGTTTGAGCTGGGTACGTCCCCCACGTGCAGCACCCGCTGCTGGGCCGGGGTCAGGCCGGCGCGCAGGTCGACCCCGGCCACCAGCACGTTGAGCGGACCATTGAGGCCGCCGGACGTGCCGGCGAAGATGCGCCCCACCGAGTTGTTGGCGTAGCTGGCCAGGCCCCAGGCGGCCGCGGAGAACAGCAGGAACAGCGATGACATCACGCCGCAGGCGAGCAGGAGCACCCGCCGCTGCCTGGCCCGCCTGGCCGCCGAGATCTGCCGAGCCGGCTGGCCCCGGGCGGGGGGAAGGGCGGCCCGGGGCGACGGCCCGCCCAGGCGCACCGGAGTCCCCGTGGGAGCGGGGGGCGCCGAGGACGCCGCATCCTGGGACGCCGTAGCCAGGGGCGTGGACGCCGGGGACACCGCAGGCGGGGGCGCGGTGG
This sequence comes from Streptosporangiaceae bacterium, assembly GCA_035473755.1. Lineage (GTDB taxonomy): Bacteria > Actinomycetota > Actinomycetes > Streptosporangiales > Streptosporangiaceae > UBA9676. The sequence goes on along the minus strand of DATINY010000144.1, from coordinate 4,714 downwards.
ACGCCGGGGACACCGCAGACGGGGGCGCGGTGGACGCCGGGGACACCGCAGCCGGGGGCATGGGCGCCGGGGGCGCCGTAGCAGGTGGCGTGGGCCCCGGGGACGCTGCAGCCGGGGGCTGCGGCCGTTTGCCCGATGAGCCCTTGCCGCCAGCCATCGCCCCGTTACCCTCTCACGGCGGAATTACATCTAAGTAATTATGCCCGGCCGGCGCGCGCTGGGCCGTCAGCCGTGCGGCGGGTGTGTCGTTAGCTACCCGGCAGCTGGGTTCGTTAGCTGCCCAGTAGCTGGGTCGTCAGCTGCCCAGCAGGCGGCCGTCAGCTGCCCGGCGCCGGATCGCGCGGCAGGCCGAGGATGCGCTCGCCGATGATGTTGAGCTGGATGTCGGTGGTGCCGCCGCCGATCGTGAGCGCGCGGGTAAACAGCACCGCCCGCGACCACCGGGTACCGCCAACCGCACCGTCCGGGCCGGTCAGACTCCAGCATTCCTCGGCGACCCGCTGTGCGTGGCGCATGCCCAGCAGCTTGCGGACGCTTCCGGTGGCGCCCGGCTCGGTCCCGGACAGCTGCTTGAGCGTGACCCGCATCCCCAGCAGGTCGATGGCGTGACCCTCGGCGACCAGCCGCCCGGCCCGCTCCAGCACCGCCTGCCCGGCCCCGGCGCCCAGGCCGTGCACGGCCTCGATCAGCTCGGGATTGCCGCAGCCGAACGTCCATGACTGCGAGAGGGACACCCGCTCGTTGGCCAGCGTGGTGCGGGCCACCCGCCAGCCCTGGTTGACCCCGCCGACTACCAGGTCGTCCGGCACGAACACCTCGTCGAGGAAGACCTCGTTGAACAGTGCGTCGCCGGTCATCTCCCGCAGCGGCCGCACCTGCACGCCCGGTGAGGTCATGTCGACCAGGAAGTAGCTGATCCCGTCGTGGCGGGGGGCGTCCGGGTCGGTCCGGGCGACGCAAATGGCCCAGGCCGCCTCCTTCGCCAGTGAGGTCCAGATCTTCTGCCCGGTCAGCCGCCACCCTCCCTCGGCCCGCTCGGCACGGGTGGACAGCCCGGCCAGGTCGGAGCCGGCTCCCGGCTCACTGAACAGCTGGCACCAGATCAGCTCGCCGCGCAGGGTGGGGGGCAGGAAGCGCTCCTGCTGCTCCGTCGTCCCGTACTGGACCAGGGCGGGGACCACCCAGGCGCCGATCGCGAGCCCCGGCGCGCGCAGCCCGGCCGCCCGCATCTCCTCGGCGATGACGAGCTGCTCCAGCGGCCCGGCCTCCCGCCCCCAGGGGCTCGGCAGATGCGGGACGACCCAGCCGCCCTCGGCCAGGCGCCCGTTGCGGTCGGCGGGGCGGGCGGCCGCGATCTCCGTCAGTTCCGCCCGCACCTGTGCGCGCAGGGGCTCGGCCTCCGGCGGGAGATCGATGCTGATGGGCCGGCTCGCGCCCGCCAGCGCGAGGCCCGCCACCCGCTGGGCCCAGTCGCCGGAGCCGCCGAGGAGCGCCCGCAGCGAGAGCGCGCGGCGGTAGTAGAGGTGGGCGTCGTGCTCCCAGGTGTAGCCGATGCCGCCGAGCACCTGAATGCACTCGTGCGCGCAGCTGACGGCGGCGTCCACCGCGACCACCGCGGCCACCGCGGCGGCGAACTCGCCGCCCGCGTCGAGGCTCCCAGCCTGGACGGCCCGGGCGGCGTCCCAGGCCGCGGCCGCGGCCTGCTCCGTCGCCGTGAGCATCCAGGCACAGCGGTGCTTGACCGCCTGGAACTGGCCGATGGGCCGCCCGAACTGGTGGCGGATCTTTGCGTAACCGGCCGCGGTGGCCACCGCCCAGTCGGCGATGCCGCAGGCCTCGGCGGCCAGCAGGACCGCGGCCAGCGACGTCACCGCGCCGGGCGACAGCCCGGCGAGGACCCGTTCCGGGGGGACGCTCAGCTGATGCGCGCGGACCCGGCCGGCCTGGCGGGTCAGGTCGAGGCTGTCCAGCTGCGTGATCTCCACGTCGGCCGCATCCACCACCACCCAGCGGCGGTCGCCGTCCTCCCCGTCCACGGCGGCGGGCAGGATCAGCACGTCGGCCAGCCCGGCGCCCGGGACCGGCCCGCAGGCGCCGTCGATCACCAGCGTTCCGGTGGCGCCGGCGCCGGTGGCGCGGATGCCCGGCGCGAACCCGACCGCCCCGGTGAGCGTGCCGCCTGCCATGTCCTTGACCAGCCCGCCCGTGGCGTCGGCCGCGGCGCCGTGCAGGATGGCGCTGGCGAGCACGGTCGGCAGGAAGGCCCCCGGCACCAGGGCCCGTCCCAGCTCTTCCACGGCGATCGCCAGCTCCGGCAGGCCGTAGCCCTGGCCGCCGAGCGACTCGGGCAGGTGCAGGCCGAGCAGGCCCTGCCCGGCGAGCGCGGGGCGCAGCGTGCCGGCGTAGAGCGCCGCGCCGCCGTCGCCGTCAGCAACCGCCGCCCGGAGCGCCTCGGCGGGCGCGGCCCGCCCGGCCCAGCCCCGGACCGACTCCGCCAGCGCCAGATGCTCCTCGGTCAGGGCCAGTGCCATTGCCCACCTCGCCAGCCGGTGCGATCATGCTCCGTCCGGCTCACTGTAGAACGCCGCCTGCCCAGGAGGAACCCCCGCCGCGAACTTCGTTACTAGTGAGTAGCAAAGCTGGTTACCAGCGGGTAGCATATGGCTTGTTACCGCCGAGTAGGACGGACCGTAGCCGGCCCAGCAGGATGGCCGGAAAGAAGCGGAGTTGCCATGGGCCACTACAAGAGCAACCTGCGTGATATCGAGTTCAACCTCTTCGAGGTCCTGCGCCGCCAGGACGTGCTGGGCGCGGAGCCCTATCCCGACCTCGACGAGGACACGGCCCGGGGGATACTCGACGAGGTCAACCGGCTCGCGACCGGCCCGCTGGCGGAGTCGTTCGCCGAGGCCGACCGCAACCCGCCGGTTTTCGATCCCGCCACCGGCTCGGTGCGCATGCCGGAAGGCTTCAAGCGGTCCTACCAGGCGTTGGTGGACGCCGAGTGGTTCCGGCTCGAACTCCCGCCCGAGCTCGGCGGCAGCCGTGCCCCCCGCTCGCTCGGCTGGTCGGTAGCGGAACTGATCCTGGGCGCCAACCCGGCGGTCTGGATGTACTCCAGCGGCCCGGTGTTCGCGCATCTCCTGTGGCGGCTGGGCACGCCGGAGCAGAAGCGGTTCGCTGAGCAGGCGATCGAGCGCAGGTGGACCGCCACCATGGTGCTGACCGAGCCGGACGCCGGCTCCGACGTGGGCGCGGGCCGCACCAAGGCGGTGCAGCAGCCCGACGGCACGTGGCACATCGAGGGCGTCAAGCGGTTCATCACCGCCTCCGAGCACGATATGGCGGAAAACATCTTCCACCTCGTGCTCGCCCGCCCCGAGGGGCACGGCCCCGGCACCAAGGGACTGTCCATGTTCCTGGTGCCCAAATACCTGGTCGACGCCGACGGCAACCTGGGTGAGCGGAACGGTGTCGAGGTCACCAACCTTGAGCACAAGATGGGCCTCAAGGCCTCAGCCACCTGCGAGCTCACCTTCGGGGCCAGGCGGCCCGCGGTGGGCACCCTGGTGGGGGACGTCCACGACGGCATCCGGCAGATGTTCATGATCATCGAGCACGCCCGGATGATGGTCGGGACAAAGGCCATCGCCACCTTGTCCACCGGCTACCTGAACGCGCTCGAGTTCGCCCGGTCCCGGGTACAGGGGGCGGACCTGACCCAGATGGCCGACAAATCGGCACCGCGGGTCACGATCATCCACCATCCCGACGTCCGCCGGATGCTCATGACGCAGAAGGCCTACGCCGAGGGGATGCGGGCGCTCGTGCTGTACACGGCGTCGCTGCAGGACGCGCTGCAGATCGCGGCCGCGGGCGGTGAGCCGGACGCCACCGCCGCCGGCGTGAACGACCTGCTGCTCCCGGTGGTGAAGGCGGTCGGCTCCGAGCGCGCCTACGAGCTGCTCAGCCTGTCCCTGCAGACGCTGGGGGGATCCGGCTACCTGCAGGACTACCCCATCGAGCAGTACATCAGGGACGCCAAGATCGACAGCCTGTACGAGGGCACCACCGGGATCCAGGGGCTCGACCTGTTCTTCCGGAAGATCCTGCGCGACGAGGGCCGGGCCCTGCGGTCGCTGCTGGCACAGATCACGGAGTTCGCCGGCGGCGACGGGGGCAACGGCCGGCTCAAGCCGGAGCGGATGGCCCTCGCCCAGGCGGCCGGGGAGGTGGAGGCCATGGTCTCGGCCATGGCCGGCTGGGCCGTCGCCTCGCTGGAGCGCCCGGCCGAGATCTACCGGGCCGGCCTCAACACCACCCGGCTGCTGATGGCCCTCGGTGACCTGGTGATCGGCTGGCTGCTCGCCCGCCAGGCCGAGGTGGCCCTGGCCGCGCTGGACGGCCAGGACGCCGGGCTCAGCGACCGGGACCGGGCGTTCTACCAGGGCAAGCTGGCCACGTCGCGGTTCTTCGCCCAGACCGTCCTGCCCCGGCTGACGGTGGAGCGCCGCGCCGTCGAGGAGACCACCCTCGAGCTGATGGAGCTGCCCGAGGAAGCGTTCTGACCCCACCGGCCGGCCGGGAGCGCGGTCAGATCCGGTACTGGGCCGATGCGCGGCTCGCCACGATGGGGTTGAGGTAGTCCTCGACCACCTTCCGGTGGGCCGGATGATCGCGGTAGACCAGGTAGCCGTCCGCGTCGTCGAAGTCG
>DATINY010000143.1:0-8104 GCA_035473755.1 Streptosporangiaceae bacterium | reverse complement strand
GCGGCGCGGCCCTGGGCACACTCGTCGCGCGCTACCTGCACGCGTACGGCCCGGCCACGCCACAGCACTTCGCCCGGTGGCTCGGCATCTCGCCGCGGTTCGCCGCCGGGCTGTTCGGCCGGCTGGCCGGCGGGCTGGAGCAAGTCGAGCTGGACGGCGAGCCGGCGTGGACCGTCGCCGGCGACACCGGGGCCCCGGCCCGGCCGAACCGCGGGATCCGCCTGCTGCCCTACTTCGACGCGTACGCCGTCGCGGGTCAGCCCCGGGAACGGCTGTACCCCGGGGCGGCCGCCGCCCGCGCGCTCACGCCGGCGGGCCAGGCCGGGAACTACCCGGTGCTGCTGGTTGACGGCGTGGTCGGCGGTGTGTGGCACCAGCGCCGCTCGGGCCGCAAGCTCGCCATCACCGTCGAGCCGCTGCGCGGGCTGACCGGGCAACAGCGCCGGCAGCTCGACGACGAGGCCGGCCTCGTGGGCGCGGTCATGGAGGCGCCGGTGACCCTGACAGTGGGCACTGTCACGGTCGGGGCGCATGCGTGAGCGGCGGACCGTGGGCTCGAAACACGCGCGGACTTTCAGCCGCGTGGCCGCGGCCAGGTGATCGCCGATGAGTTCCGCGCTGCCCGGTCGTCTGGCCTGATGAAGCCGAAAGGGGATGGGCATGGAGACTGTGAAGTCCGCCGACGGTAGCGTCATCGCCTACGACCGGGCCGGTGCCGGGCCGCCGCTCATCGTCAGCGTTGGCGCGTTCTGCACCCGCCGGACGTTTGCCGCGCCCGGCGACCTCAGCCAGCGCTGCACCGTCGTCACCTACGACCGCCGCGGCCGGGGCGACAGCGGCGACACTGAGCCGTTCGCGCCGGAGCGGGAGTACGAGGACCTGGCCGCCGTGGCGGCGGCGACGGGGCCCGAGCCGCCGTTCCTGTTCGGCCACTCATCCGGCGCGGCGATCGTGTTGCGGGCGGCCGCGGCTGGCCTGCCGGCCGCGGGCATCGTGGCGTACGAGGCGCCGTTCCTCAACGAGGACACGCCCCCGTCGCCCGTCGACCCGGCGGGTCAGATTCGCCGGCTGGTCAGCTCCGGCCGGCGGGGCGAGGCCGTTGCTTTCTGGATGTCCGAGGTCGTCAGGGTGCCGGGCGAGATGCTCGCGCAGATGGAGGGCGCCCCGTGGGTAAAAGACCTGGAGCCCTTGACCCCCACCCTCCCCTACGACATCGCCGTCACCGACGGCGGGGTGCCGACGGCGGAGCTCGGGAAGATCACCGCGCCCGTCCTCATCGTGGGCGGCAAGAACAGCCCCGGCTGGTTCCAGCGCTCAGTCGCGGAGCAGGCCGCCGCCACGCCGGGCGCGCGGCTCCTGATGCTCGGCGGATACGATCACAACGCCCCGCCCGAGGTCATCGCCCCTATCCTGATCGACTTCTTCAGCGCGCCCCGGTAGCGCAGCGGGAACCGCCGCCGATGATGACGGTCTTCGTTCTCAGCGGGTCCTGGCTGATGGCCATGCCGCTGGTGGGGCGGCCCTCGCCAGGTCCTGGCCGGCGCTGAGACGTTCCGCTGTGTGCTCAGGGAACGCGGCGGCGAGAGCCGCGGCGCGGCTGGACACCTGCAGCCGCTCGAAGATGTTCTCCATGTGCGTGCGCACGGTTCCCTCGGAGATGCCGAGCCTGCGGCTGATCTGGGTGTTGGTGGCACCGTCCGCGACAAGCCGCAGCAGCTGCCGCTGCCGGGGGGTCAGGTCGGGCACGCCGCGGCGGCGCCATTCGGCGTCCAGGTAGGCCTCACGCAGATGGGGCCGTAGCAGCGCGAGCAGCGCGCGGTCGCGTTCGGAGAAATCCGGCCCAGGCCCGCGGAAGAAGATCAATCGCACGGTCCGGCCGGGCCCAGCGGGCAGGCTGAGCATGAGCTCATGCTCCACCCCTCGCAGGTAATCGCTGTACATGCCGGTGGCGTGCCATTGCCGCGCGCTGTAGAAGTCCGAGAGCTTCGTCACGCTGCGCAGGTCGCCGGTGCGGTCGGGGTAGGAGCACGGCTCGCAATCCCAGTAATGGGCCCAGAAGAATGGCTCAAGGTCATCATCTGAGTCGTCCGCGGGCAGGCCCTGGCCGAACCAGCCGGTCAGCCGCTGGCTGTCGAGGCCCACGAAGGACAGGATGTCGCTGGGGATCTGATCGCTGAGGTCGGCCAGCAGCGACCAGGGCAGCCCGTCGGCCGGGTCGTCATCCCGGTCGCTGGTCACGATCCGCAGCAGCGCGCGAATGTCCCGCTCGCTGATCCTCACCGGCTCGCCCATGGCTGGCCTCCTCGCGGTATGACCCCACGCTATGCGGGCCGGGGCGGCCCGGCCATCCGACGAACATCGGATGGCGCGCCAGCCGGTGACCTGCACACAGTGGTGGCTATCCGAAAACCAGCGAAGGAGCTGTCATGAACCGCATCCGTCACATCCGCCGCCTCGCCGGTGCCCTCGCCGGGCTGGCCGGTGCCCTGCTGGCCGTGGTCTGGGCGGCCCCGGCCGCACTCGCCAGGCCGGTGCCGCCGCCCGGCTTGGACAGGTACCCGCCGCCCGGGCACGCCGTCCCGCCGGTGTACAACCCGGCCCAGACCGTCGCCACCGGAGGGATGCCCGGCTGGGCGATCATCCTGATCGCGGTCGGGGCCGCCCTGCTCGCCGCCGTGGCCGCGGTGCTCGCGGACCGGGCGTGGGCCGGCCGCCGCAAGGTGATCACCCCGGCGGCCTGAACGATGCAGGCAGGCAACGTGGTGCGTCGGCCGGGCCCCAGGTGGTCAGGCGCGGCGGATGCGCGCCGCTTTCGCCCGGTCGGCGAGGCTGCCGGGCAGTGAGGTCAGCAGCGCGATCACCAGCCTGGCCCGGGCCGGCACGACGTAGCGGGCCCGGGGGTGAGGGTGCTCGCTGGCGTTCACGATGACGGCAGCGACCTGTTCGGGCGCGATGCCCCGGGCGACCTGGGTGGCCACGTACCGCGCGCCGCTGGCCACCATGTCCGCGTAGGCGTCCGGGATCTCCCGGGCCGCCGCGCCGCGGCCGTCGGCGGCCTCGCCGAGGTTCGTGGCGGCGAACCCCGGCTCGATGATGACCACCTTGATTCCGAACCCCGCTACCTCCTGGCGCAGCGCGTCGGACAGCGCCTCGACGGCGTACTTGGTGGCGCCGTAGACGCCCATGCCGGCGAAGGTGGTACGGCCGACCAGCGAGCTGATGTTGACGATGCGGCCCGACTTGCGTGCCCGCATCGCGGGCAGCACGGTGCGGGTCATCGTGAGCAGCCCGAACACGTTCGTGCCGAACTGGCGCTGCACGTCGGCGCCGGGCAGGACCTCGACCGGCCCGGTCAGGGCGAACCCGGCGTTGTTGACCAGCACATCGACACCGGCCCCGCCGGTGCTGGCCTCGATCTTGGCCCAGGCGCGGCGCACCGAGCCCTCGTCGGTCACGTCCAGGCCGACGGCCTGGACGTTCGGGGTGGTGGCGGCGAGGCCGGCCAGCGCCTCCTCCCGTCTCGCGGCGGCGAAGACCCGGTGCCCCCGTCGGGCGAACTCGATCGCCGTGGCCCGCCCGATCCCCGAGCTCGCGCCCGTCACGAGCACGTTCAGCTGGCCTGCCATGGTGGCCTCCTTGCGGTAAACAGATCGGTTTACCTCCGTACGGTACACCGATCTGTTTCCATCCGCCACCGGGGGACGTAAGCTGGTGATGTGGCCAAAGTGAAGACGTCTAGCCCCCGCCAGCGGCTGCTGGACGCCGCCGCCGACCTGTTCTACCGGCAGGGCATCGGGGCGGTAGGCGTCGACCTGGTGAGCAAGGCGGCCGGGGTGTCCAAGCGCACGCTGTACCAGCAGTTCGGCAGCAAGGACCAGCTCATCGCCGAGAGCCTCGACGCCCAGGGCGCCGCCATCGTCGGCCTGTACATCCCGGCCGAGGACCCCGGCGCCACGGCCCGGCAGCAGATCCTGGCGGTGTTCGACGGGCTGGGCGAATGGACGGGCTCGGAGACGTTCCGCGGCTGCCCGTTCGTCAACACCGCCACCGAGCTGGCCGACCCCGGCCACCCGGCCCGGCGGATCGCCCGCGACTACAAGCTGCGGCTCCGCGGGTATCTCGCCCACCAGGCCGAACGCGGCCAGGCCAGGGATCCGCAGCGCCTGGCCGATCAGCTGATCGTCATCTTCGACGGGGCCATCGTGCAGGCCGTCATCGGCACCGTGCAGCACGCCGACGCCGCCCGGACCGCGGCCGAGGCGCTGCTCGACGCGCAGGGCGTCCGCTAGCGCGTCACCCGATCCAGGGCGGGGTCCCCCGCGGGGCCGCCTCCCCGGGCACGCGCACGACCCCGTCGCCGCGGCCGCAGACGATGAGCTGCGCGTCGGTCTGCGCCGACACCTGGCGCTCGGCGCCGGCCGGCAGCACCACGGTGTCGCCGGGGCCGAGCACCAGCCGTTCGGCGCCGGCCGTGATCTCGGCCTGCCCCGCCAGCAGGTGCCAGACCTGCTCGGTGTCGAAGACGTGTGGCGGGCCCTGCTGGCCGGCCCGCATCTCCACCCGCCACATGCTGAGCGCGGCGGTCGGGCCCTGGGACGGGGAGGCCAGCGTCGTCATCAGGGCGTTGGGCGTCTCGGTGCGGCGCGCCTGCCCGGCGCGCACGAGGCTCGTGGCCATGGCGGAACTCCAGGATAGTAGACAACTTAGTTGTCGATATCGTAAACCGGGTTGTCTATCCTGTCCACCCGGCCACAATGGAGGGGTGCCACGACCCGGCTTCGAGCTGCCGCTGCTCCTCGCGGGTACCTTCCGTGAGCTCATCGACGGCCTGCACGCCCAGCTCGCCGAGCACGGGCACGGCCAGGCGCGGCCCATTCACGGCTTCGCGCTCCAGGCCATCGGCCCGGACGGCATCACCGTCAGCGAGCTGGGCCGCCGACTCGGGGTCACCAAGCAGGCCGCGGCGAAGACCGCCGCCGGGCTCGAGCAGATCGGCTACATCACCCGCCGGCCGAGCCCCGGCGACGCCCGGGCCGCGGTGCTCACCAGGACACCGCGGGGCGAGGAGATGCTGGACCTGAGCGCCGCGATCTTCGAACAGCTCCGGCGGGACTGGGTCCGCCGCCTGGGCGCGCAGCAGGTGCAGGCCATCGAGGACGGGCTGGCGGCGATCGTCACCAGCAGCGGTGGAACCAAGATCGGCGATCTTCCCGGCTGGCTCCGCTGAACGGGCTGAGCCGGCGCGCCAGGCCGGCTCAGGCGCTGGCGTATACCTCGCGCATCTCGACTTTCAGCGGCGTGACGCCCGGCAATGGCGGGAGTGGAGCCAATCCGCGCCGCGGGTCGGTCGGCGGCGCCTGCGAATGGCTGCCACGCTGCGGGTGCGGGCCGCAGCGCATTGCGGATGATCGCGGCCGGGCCCGGTCAGCCGCGGACCCGGACCGGTCGGCCGCGGACCCGGACCGGTCGGCCGCGGACCCGGAGCCGTCCCGGTCAGCCGCCGGTGCTGGACCGGTGAGACTCCTGGACCATCCAGCCGGTGCCGTCGGGGTCGCTGAACGACAGGAACGAGTTGAAGTCGGCGCGCGCCGGGTCGGGACCGGGCCGCTGCTGGCCCTCCTCGAAATGGAAGACCTCGCTGACGTCCACCCCCCGCCCGGCGAGCTCGTTCCGCGCGGCCTCGATGTCGGGCACGACGAGTTGCAGGCCATTGAGAGAGCCGGGCGCCTGCTCGTTTCGCATGAGAGCGATCGAGCAGGCCGAACCGGGCGGGGTCAGCTGCACGACCCGGAAGTCCTCGCCTGCGCGGTGATCGACGTCCAGGTGAAAACCGGCCTGATCCATGTAGAAGGCCTTGGCGCGGTCCACGTCCGACACGGGAACCACGATCAGCTCAAGCTTCCAGTCCACGGGCTCGCCCTCCTCGGTGCGCGGGAAGACCGGCGGCGGCCTGCCCCCCTCAACTAGCCTAGGCAGGCCCGGACCGGGGCAGGGACCGGGGCTGGTAACGCTGAGCAACGGGCGGACTGGCCGTCTCCCACCCCTGACCGGGCGGTATCCTGCCAGGGCCGGGCACGTAGCAGGTCTTGCCTACGTACCGTGACGTGTCGCTGGCGAACGGGAAGCGGAGCCCGGACAGCCCGGGGGAGCAGCAACCGAGGAGCGCCGCCAACGTGAGTGAGAGCCGTCCGGCCGCCGTCATCATCCTTGCCGCGGGCGCGGGCACGCGGATGGAATCCGACCTGCCGAAAGTGCTGCACACGATCTGTGGCCGGAGCATGCTGGACCATGTGGTGGCCGCCGCCCGCGAACTGGACCCCGCGGAACTTATCGTCGTGGTGGGCCACTGCCGCGAACAGGTCACCAGCCACCTGGCCGAGCACGCGCCCGACGTGCGGGCGGTCGTGCAGCACCGCCAGGGCGGGACCGGCCACGCGGTCCGCACCGTGCTCGAGGAGGTCAACCTGGGGCACGGCACCGTGGTCGTGACCTACGGTGATGCCCCGGTGCTGCGCGGGCGGACGCTGGCCGCGCTCGTCGCCGAGCACGCCGCCCGCGGCGCCGCCGTCACCGCGCTGACCACGGTAATGGACGACCCGACCGGCTATGGCCGGATCCTGCGCGACGCCAGCGGGTCCATCGTGGAGATCGTGGAGGAGGCCGACGCCACCCCCGAGCAGCGGGCGATCAAGGAGGTCAACTCCGGCGTCTACGCGTTCGAGGCGAGCCTGCTCGCCGACTCGGTGAAACGGGTTCCGACCAACAACGCCAAGGGTGAGGAATACCTCACCGACGTGGTGGCCATCTTGCGCGCGGAGGGCCACCGGGTAGCCTCCGTTCTGGACGAGGATGACAAAGAGGTCTTCGGGGTCAACGACCGGGCCCAGCTCGCACAGGCGCGGAGGACCCTGAACGCCCGTCTGCTGGAGCACTGGATGCGCGCCGGGGTGACGATCACCGACCCGCTGACGACCGCCATCGACGCGGATGTGGTCATCGGCAAGGACGCGGAGATCGGCCCGGGCACCCAGCTGGAGGGCACCACGGTGATCGAGGCGGGGGCGCGGGTCGGCCCCGGTTGCCTGCTGCGCGACACGACGGTGGGTGCGGGCGCCACCGTGACCCACGCGGTGTGCAAGTCGGCCGTGATCGGCGCGGGGGCCGTCGTCGGGCCGTTCGTCCACCTGCCGCCCGGCACCAGGATCGGGCCCGGCGAGCACCTGGCCGGGTCAGCCGGCTCCACAGGGGCCGGTGGCTTTACAACGTAGGGAGCACAGCAAGCGTGACGGGCATCACCCTGACCACCAAGAAGAACCTGCTCCTCTTCGCCGGTCGGGCCCATCCCGAACTGGCGGCCGAGATCGCCGGCTGCCTCGGCATCGAGCCGACCCCCACCAAGCTCTCCGACTTCGCCAACGGCGAGATCTACGTCCGGTTCCTGGAGTCGGTCCGCGGCTGCGACGCGTTCGTGCTGCAGAGCCACACCGCGCCGATCAACCACTGGATCATGGAACAGCTGATCATGGTCGACGCGCTCAAGCGCGCTTCGGCCAAACGGATTACCGTGGTCACGCCGTTTTTCGGCTACGCGCGCCAGGACAAGAAAAACCGCGGCCGCGAGCCCATCTCCGCCCGGCTCATGGCCGACATGTTCGCCACCGCCGGCGCCGACCGGCTGATGGCCGTGGACCTGCACACCGCGCAGATCCAGGGCTTCTTCGCCGGCCCGGTGGACCACCTGTTCGCGCTGCCCATCCTGGCCGAATACATCGAGCGCAGGCTGGACGTCTCCCGGGTCACGGTGGTCGCCCCGGACGCCGGCCGGGTCCGGGTCTCCGAGCGGTGGACCGACCGGCTCGGCTGCCCGCTGGCGATCATCCATAAGCGCCGCGACCCCGACGTCGCGCACCGGGTGACCATGTCCGAGGTCGTCGGGCAGGTCGAGGGGCGCACCTGCATCGTGGTCGACGACATGATCGACACCGGCTCCACCATCATCAAGGCGTCGGAGGCGCTGTTCGCGCAGGGCGCGTCGAAGGTGATCGTCACCGCCACGCACGGCGTGCTGTCCGGCTCGGCCGTGGACGGGCTGAAGAACTCCCGC
>DATINY010000142.1:0-13653 GCA_035473755.1 Streptosporangiaceae bacterium | reverse complement strand
GGCGTCAAGGTCGCCGAGGAGCTCGGCGAGGGTGGCACCGGAACCCTCGACCGACTTGGCGCCACCGGTGTAGGTGCGCAGGATGGTCGGGATACGGACCTCGATGGCCATGAACGTCGCTCCTGGATGTCGGCCTCGCCGCCGGATGCGGCGGTGGCGGTTCTCTGGTACCTCCAACCGGTCTCCCGGGGGGATCATTCCGGGTCAACCGGCGATCCGGACCTCCTCCTCGGTCACCACGGCGTCGATGATCCGGAACGAGCGGAATTCCGCCACGTCCGGGTCGCGGGTGGAGACCAGCACGTAGTGCGCGCCCGGCTCGCTCGCGTAGGAGATGTCGGTGCGGGAGGGGTAGGCCTCGGTGGCGGTGTGCGAGTGATAGATGACGACCGGTTCCTCGTCCCGCTCATCCATCTCCCGCCAGACCCGGAACTGCTCCATCGAGTCGAACCGGTAGAAGGTGGGCGACCGCTCAGCGTTGAGCATGGGGATGAACCGCTCGGGCCGGTCGCTCCCGGCCGGGCCGGCGATGACCCCGCATGCCTCGTCCGGGTGGTCCGCGCGGGCGTGCGCGATGATCTTCTCGTGCAGCTCGGGGCCGATCGTCAGCATGGATGCGAGCGTAACCCGGGGCGCCGTCACCACAGCGCGCGCACCAGGGAGTCCTGGACGTAGCCGAGCCAGTGATAGACCTCGAGATAGGCCGAACGGGGGTCCGCCCAGCTGGCGGCCTCCATCTCGTCCTCGTAGTCCTCGGTGATGCCCAGCACCGTCCCGATGGCGAGCCGGACGTCGTTGAGCGCGCGCAGCCACGCCTGCGCGTCCTCGGGCCGCAGCCGCACGCGGCCGCCCCCGGCGGGCAGCGTGTCGAGCACCGTCTGGGCCGCGGCGGCCTTGCCCGACCGCAGGTCCTGCTCGGTGTACCGGCGGAACTCCCCCGCCGCCTCCGGGTCGTCGCGGTAGGCGTCGGGCAGCAGCCGCGCGAGCACCGGGTCCTCCGGCGGGGAGGTCGGCCCGGTCGCGCCGATCGCCGCCGCCAGCTCCTCGATGGACAGCGCCGGCTCTCCCGGCCCGGCCGCGCCCTGGCCGGCCGGCGAACCGGGCGCGGCGGGATCGGCCGCGCCAGGATCCGCCGCGGTGCCCATCAGATCGGCCACCTGGCTGACCAGGTTGCGCAGGATCACCGCCTGGGCGGCGGTGAAGCGCGCCGATGCCCGGCCCCGCGAACGGCGGAAAGCTCCCGTGGTCTCCTCCTCATCCGGCGCGCCCCCCGCCGGGGCGCCGCTCACCGGTCGTGACTCACCGTGGCCCACAGGCCGTAACCGTGCAGGATCTCGGCGTCTTTCTCCATCGCCTCGCGGGTGCCGTTGGACACCACCGCCTTGCCCCGGTGATGCACGTCGAGCATGAGCTTCTCGGCCTTGGGCTTGGCGTAGCCGAACACCTTCTGGAACACGTAGGTGACGTAGGACATAAGGTTAATCGGGTCGTTCCACACGATGGTCACCCACGGCGTGTCGGGCACGGCGTCGAGCCCGGTCTCCTCGCGCTCAACCTCGGCGGGCGCCACACTCATTGTCATCACCTCCCCGGAGCAGACAATTCCACTCTGCCAGGGGATCGGCGCGGGCGCGAACCGGTCCGGCCGGCCGGAATATCCCGCCGGTAACGGCATGAAAGGGAACGGCGCCGCCGCCCGGGCCCGGGGGACCACGGGGGGCCGGCGGCCGGCCCGTAGGCTTCCCCATGTGACAGAGCACCCCGGACAGACCGGCGGGCCGGCCTGCAGTACGGGGCTGCTCACCGATCACTATGAGCTGACCATGCTGGCCGGGGCGCTGCGCAGCGGCGTGGCCAGCCGGCGGGCGGTGTTCGAGGTGTTCGCCCGGCATCTGCCGTACGGCCGCCGGTACGGGGTGGTGGCGGGCACCGGGCGGCTGCTGGACGCGCTGGCGGAGTTCCGGTTCGGGCCGGACGAGATCGGCTTCCTGCGCGAAACGCAGGTCACCGACGAGGCGGCGCTGCGGTATCTGGAGTCGTACGCGTTCACCGGCGACATCTGGGGCTACGCCGAAGGCGACTGCTACTTCCCCGGCTCGCCGATCCTGGTGGTGGAGGCGACGTTCGCCGAGGCGGTGCTGCTGGAGACGCTGGTGCTGTCGATCCTGAACCACGACAGCGCGATCGCATCGGCCGCCTCCCGGATGGTGACCGCGGCGGGCGGGCGCCCGCTGATCGAGATGGGCTCGCGGCGCACCCACGAGAAGGCGGCGGTGGCCGCGGCCAGGGCCGCCTACATCACCGGCTTCGCCACCACGTCGAACCTGCGGGCCGGCCGTGACTACGGGGTGCCCACCCGGGGCACCAGCGCGCATGCGTTCACGCTGGTGCACGACGATGAGCGGCAGGCGTTCCGCGCCCAGCTCGCCACCTTGGGCCAGGGCACCACCCTGCTGGTGGACACGTTCGACGTGGCGGGGGCGGTGCGCGCGGCGGTCGAGCTGGCCGGGCCGGACCTGGGAGCGGTCCGCGTCGACAGCGGCGACCTGGCGGCCACGGCGCGGCAGGTACGGACACTGCTGGACGAGCTGGGCGCGCACAAGACCCGGATCGTGCTCACCGGGGACCTGGACGAGCATTCGATCGCCGCGCTGGCCACCGCCCCGGTGGATGGCTACGGGGTGGGGACCGCGCTGGTCACCGGCTCCGGGGCGCCCACCGCGGCGCTCGTCTACAAGCTGGTGGCCAGGTCGCTCGGCCCCGGGCTGGGCGCCCGGCTACTGCCGGTGGCCAAGCGCTCGGTGGGCAAGCCGAGCCGGGGCGGCCGCAAGTGGGCGGTCCGGCAGCTTGATTCCCACGGCACAGCGGTTGCCGAACGGGTGAGCGTGGAACCGCCCGATCCGTCCCCCGGCGGCCGGGTGCTGCTGCGGCCGCTGGTCAGGCGGGGCGAGGTCATCGGCCGGGAGACGCTGGAGCAGGCGCGGCAGCAGCACCGGGATGCGCTCGCCGAGCTTCCGGTGCACGCGCGGCAGCTTTCCCGCGGCTACCCGGCCATCCCGACGGTGATGGACCCCGACGGCTGACCGTGCCGGGCGGCGCTGGCCGCCGGGCCGGTGGCGCCCTCAGCCCGTCTTCAACCGGGCCCGCATCTCGGCGAGCTCGGTGGCGAGCAGCCGCTCCGCCGTCTCGGCGTCGAGGCCGGACGAGGCCAGCGCCTGGCCCGCGGGGCCGCCGGCGAACAGGATTCCCAGCAGCACGTGCTCGGTGCCGATGTAGTTGTGGCCCAGCCGCAGCGCCGCCTTCAGGGTGCCCGCGAGCGCGGCCTCGCCGTCCTCGGTGAAGCTCAGCTCGCGCAGGACCGCCTCGCCGGCGTCCCCGCCCGCCGCCGCGGGCCCGGCCCCGACCGCGGTGCAGACCTGCTCTCCGGTCAGCCCGGCCCGCTGGATGATCCTTGCTCCCAGGCCTTCCGGCTCGGTCAGCAGCGCCGCCGCCAGGAGCGCCGCGCCGACGGCCTGGTCCCCGGCCAGCCAGCCGGCGGCCGCGAGCACGTTGCGGGCGCGCGGGGTGAACCGGGCGAAGAGCTGCTCTCCTTCGGCGACCAGGCCGCCGCCTCCGCGCGGCACGAAACGCTTCTGGGCCGCCTGCTTGGACACGCCCATGCTCGAGCCGATCTGGCTCCATGACGCGCCGGCCCGGCGGGCCTGGTCGACGAAGTACCCGATCAGCGCGTCGGACTGCTCGTCGAGCCGGGCGGAGACCACCATGGCATCGGAAAGGTTGCCGAGCGGCCCCCCCTCGGGGTGCAGGGCCTTGACGTAAGCGATCAGATTGTCCAGCGGGACCGGGAACTCAGCCATGCGTCAACTTTAGGTTGACGGGTGACAAACGTCAACCCAAAGTTGACGATGGCGTGCACCGGGGGGCCGCGAGTCACCGGCGCGCGCCGTTGCATCGGGGCGCATGGCCGCCGGCGGCCGGGCGGAACGCGCGCCGGTTCGCGCCTACATGTCATCCCTGCCACTTACGCCGACCGCCGCCCATGAGCGATGCTGGGAGCATGACATCCGCGGACCGCGCCTCGGCCGCCATCTGGCGGACAGTGTGCCGGGCGGCCCGGCGCGTGGCCGATGTGGTCGAAGAGTGCAACTACGCCCAGCAGAGGCTGTACGAGCTGCGCCTCGATCCCGAGCGGTACGCCCTTTACAGCGACCAGGGGCCCGCCAGCTACGGGGAGTTCCTGTTCCGCAGCCCCGGGCCGCGGTGGCGGGAGCCCGCGGCCACGGAGCGGGCCGCCGGGGCACAGGTGCGTTCGGTAGCCTTCAGGGATGCATTCAAGCGCCAGACACGTCGCTGACGTGCTGCGGGAACGGGGCGTCACCGGACGGGTCAGGGAACTGCCCGACCCCGCCCCGACCGCCGCCACCGCCGCCGCCCAGCTCGGGTGCGAGGTGGGGGCGATCGCCAACAGCCTGGTCTTCAGCGCCGACGGCGCTCCCCTGCTCGTGCTGACCAGCGGGGCGCACCGGGTGGACACGGCCAAGGCCGCCGTCCTGGTCGGCGCCGCCCGGGTGAAGCGGGCCGACCCGGAGTTCGTGCGCGAGGCCACCGGCCAGGTCATCGGGGGGGTGGCCCCGGTCGGCCACCCGCGCCCGCTGCGCACGCTGGTCGACCGGTGGCTGGGCGCCTACGACGTGGTCTGGGCCGCCGCCGGCCACCCGCACACGGTGTTCCCCACCTCGTTCGCCGAACTGGTGCGGATCACCGGCGGGACCCCGGCCGACGTGGGCGCCGCCGGCCCGGCCGACGCGGCCCCGCCTCGCCGGGCGGCCCGCTGACCCGGCACGGAGCCCACCGGTACCGCCTGATGCCGTAGCCTCAGGCTGTGCGTGCACTGGTGATCGTGGATGTGCAGAACGACTTCTGCGAGGGCGGCTCGCTCGCGGTCGAGGGCGGGGCGGCGGCGGCGGGGGCGATCAGCCGGTTCCTGGCCGCGGAGGGCGGCGGCTATGGGCACGTGGTCGCCTCACGTGACTACCACGTGGACCCCGGCGACCACTTCTCGGCCCAGCCCGACTTCAGCACGTCGTGGCCGCCGCACTGCGTGGCCGGCACCGCCGGCGCGGAGTTTCACCCAGATTTCGACACCAGCCGGGTCGAGACGGTGTTCAGCAAGGGTGCCCATGCGCCCGCCTACAGCGCCTTCGAGGGCACCGAAGCGGGCGGCGCGCCGCTGGGCACCTGGCTGCGCGAGCGGGGCGTGGACGCGCTGGACGTGGTCGGCATCGCCACCGACTACTGCGTGCGGGCCACCGCGCTGGACGCCGCGCGGCAAGGCTTCACCACCAGGGTTCTCCTCGGGCTCACCGAAGGTGTCGACCCGGTCACCACCGCCGGGGCGCTCGGCGAGATGCGGGCGGCAGGGGTGGAACTCGCCGGGACGCCGCGGCTCGCCGAGGACGCTCACGGCCGCCTCGGTGAGACGGCGGAGTAGCCCGCTGGCCGCCGCCGGTCAGGCGTCTTCGGGCAGCGACTCGTAGATCCGCTTGCAGTCCGGGCAGACCGGGAACCGCTTGGGGTCCCGGCTCGGCACCCACTTCTTGCCGCAGAGCGCGACCACCGGGATGCCGAGAACCGCGCTGTCCACGATCTTGTCCTTCAGGACATAGTGGGCGAAGCGCTCATGGTCGCCGTCGTCGGTGGACAGGTCCGGCCGGACGTCGGTCTCCTCCGTGGTCCCCTGCTGGGGAACGACTTCGGTGCTCACGGTGGACGAGTCTACCCGGACCTCAGTTGAGCGCCGGATCATCCGGATACGTCGCCACCAGGGCAAGGGTGCCCCCGGCCCGGCGCAGCACCGTCTGCCAGAGCCGTTCCGGCTCGGC
The DNA here is from genome assembly GCA_035473755.1 of Streptosporangiaceae bacterium. GTDB lineage: Bacteria > Actinomycetota > Actinomycetes > Streptosporangiales > Streptosporangiaceae > UBA9676. Next base: position 7,771 of record DATINY010000142.1, on the reverse strand, counting down.
CGCGAAGGCGTCGGCGGGCTCGGCCGGCAGCACGTACCAGGCCCCTTCCTCGATCTCGGCCTGCACCTGGCCCGGGCCCCAGCCCGCGTAACCCGCGAAGACGCGCAGCGACGCGATCCCCCCCTCCAGCAGCTGCGGCGGGGCGTCCAGGTCGACCAGGCCGAGGCGGGATTGCAGTGTCATCCCGTCCAGCGCCCGCCAGCCCACCGGCTCATCCTCGCCCGGCACGATGGCCAGCCCCAGCGCGCTGTTCGGGGAGACGGGGCCGCCCCGGAACACCACCGAAGGCTGGGTCACCAGGTCCGTCCAGGATTCCAGCACCTGCTCCACCGGGGTCACGGTCGGCCGGTTCAGCACCACCCCGAGCGTGCCCTCGCTCGGCTCGTCCTCCACCACCAGGACCACGGACCGCCGGAAGTTGGGGTCTCCCAGCAGCGGGGTGGCGACCAGCAACCGCCCCGCCAGGATCTCCGCCACGCACTCATTCTCGCCGATGAGACGCGGGCGTGGGGCACTAGGACCGGGACGGCCGCCCGCCTGCCGCGTCCCTGACCGCGGCGGCCACCGCCGAGGCCACGTCCGGATGGAACACCGACGGGATGATGTAGTGGGGACCCAGCTCGGCCGGGGACACCACGCCGGCCAGCGCGCGGGCCGCCGCGACCAGCATGTCGTCGGTGATCGTCCGGCTCTGCGCGTCGAGCAGGCCGCGGAACACGCCGGGGAACGCCAGCACGTTGTTGATCTGGTTCGGGTAGTCGCTGCGGCCCGTGGCCACCACCGCGGCGTGCTCGCTGGCCGCGTCGGGATCGACCTCGGGGACGGGGTTGGCCAGCGCGAACACGATCGCGTTCGCCGCCATCGCCGCGACGTCGCCGCGGGTGAGGATGTCCGGCGCCGATACCCCGATGAACACGTCCGCGCCCCGCATCGCGCCTGCCAGATCCCCGTCGTACGAATCGGCGTTGGTGTGCTCGGCGACCCAGCGCAGGCTGTCGGTCAGGCCGGGGCGGCCCGCGTGCACCGCGCCCCGGTCGTCGCAGACGATCACGTCGGCCGCGCCCGAGGCGAGCAGCAGCCTGAGCACGGCCGTCCCGGCGGCGCCCGCCCCGGCCATCGTGATCCGGACCGCCCCCAGCTTCTTACCGACCACCCGCAGGGCGTTGGTCAGGGCGGCGAGCACCACGATCGCGGTGCCGTGCTGGTCGTCGTGGAAGACCGGGATGTCGAGCAGATCCCGCAGCCGGCGCTCCACCTCGAAGCAGCGCGGCGCGCCGATGTCCTCCAGGTTGATGCCGCCGAAGGCGGGCGCGATGAGCTGCACGGCCCTGACGATCTCGTCGGTGTCCTGGGTGTCCAGGCAGACCGGCCAGGCGTCGATGCCGGCGAACCGCTTGAACAGGGCGGCCTTGCCCTCCATCACCGGGAGCGCCGCGTAGGGCCCGATGTTGCCCAGGCCGAGCACGGCGCTGCCGTCGGTGACCACGGCCACGCTGTTGCGCTTGACCGTCAGCCGGCGGACGTCATCGGGGTTGGCGGCGATGGCCAGCGCGACCCGCGCCACCCCGGGCGTGTAGGCCATGGACAGGTCATCGCGGTTCCGGAGCGGCACCTTCGCCTGGGTCTCGATCTTGCCGCCCAGGTGCAGCAGGAAGGTCCGGTCGCTGACCTTGCTCAGGGTCACGCCGTCGATGCCGGAAAGCGCGGCAACGATCGCCTCGGCGTGCCCGGTGTCGCGCGCCGCGCAGGTGACGTCGATCCGCAGCCGCTCATGGCCATGCGGGGTGACGTCCAGCGCGGTGACGGCCCCGCCCGCGTGCTCCACCGCGTGGGTGAGCTCACTCACCGCCCGGCCGCGCGAGGGCACCTCCAGCCGCACGGTGATCGAATAAGACACGCTCGGTGCAACCGCCACGGTCCCGCCCGCCTCCCACGCGCCGGTATCAGCCAGGAATATCGTCCCACCATCGCTGGCCTGCCCGGGCCCGCCGGTGCCGCGCTGTCGCGCGCCGACGCGCGCGGGAGCCAGCCGGCACGTACCCTGCAAGGGTGCAGGGAAGCAGCACGACCGGCGGCCGCCTCGGCGTTGCGCCGGCTACTACGCAGCCCCGGCCGGCCTCGTCCGATCCCGCGATCGACGTGGCCAGGCTGCGGGTGGCGATCGCCCGCCTGTCACGGCGGCTGCGTCGCCATGAGCTGGCCGGGCTGACGCCCACCCAGCTCTCGGCCCTGGCCACGGTGGAGCGGGCAGGCCCGCTGCGGCTCGGCGACCTCGCCGCCGCCGAGGGGATCGCACCATCCACCCTGACCAGGCTGGTCACCGCGCTGGAAGAGCGCGGCTACGTCGACCGCTGCCCGGTCCCGGGGGATGCGCGGGCCAGCACGCTGACCATCGCCCCGCCGGGCCGGGCCATCCTGGAGCGGATCCGCCAGGAGAGCACGACCGTGCTCGCTGACAGCCTCCGCACGCTCACCAGCGAGCAGGTGGCCGCGCTCGCGGCGGCCCTGCCCGCGCTGGAACAGCTCGCCGACGCGGACCCACGCGACCCCCGGTCGCGCTGAGCGGCCGGGGCCGCCCCCGGCCCCGGCTCACATCGGCCCGCGGCTGGGCCCGCGGCGGTCGGCGGCTGCCCGCACGGGGGCGCCCGCGTCAGAAGAGCAGGGTGGAGAGGGTGGACCGCGCCTTGGCGACTCGGGGGTCCCCGGGCGGGAAGATGTCGAACAGGCCGATCAGGTGCCGCCGGGCCTGGTCCCGGTCCTCGCCCGAGGTCCGCCGGATGAGGCCGAGCACCCGGTCGAAGGCGTCGTCGACCCGTCCGTTGGCCAGGTCGAGGTCGGCGACCTTGCTTTGCGCGTCCACATCGTCGGGGCGGCCGGCCGCGGCCCGCCTCACCGCGGCCTCGTCGTAGGAGTTCACCCGCCGGAACAGGTTGACCTGGGCCAGGCCCTGGGCGGCTATCGGGTGGCCGGAATCGGCCTCGAGCATCCGCTCGAAGGCGGCGGCCGCACCGTCGAGGTCGCCGCGTTCCATGGCCTCCTGCGCCTCGGCCAGGCCCGGGTCCCGGTAACCCGGGCCCCCGGCCATGCCCTCCGGCGCCTGTGGGCCCTCGCCGGGCCCGGCCTCGCCGGCCTGATCGCCGCCCGCATCGGCGGCCGACGGCATGCCCAGCTGCTGGGCCACCTGCGTGAGCTGGCCGAGCCACTGGCGCACCTGGGCCTCGGGCAGCGCGCCGAGGAACCCGGGCACGAGCTGCCCGCCGACCACGGCCAGCACCATCGGGATGCTCTGCACCTGGAGCGCGGCGCTCAGCTGCGGGTTGGCGTCCACGTCCACCTTGGCCAGCACCCAGGCGCCGTCCGCCTCCGCGGCGAGCTTCTCCAGGACGGGGCTCAGCTGCTTGCACGGTTCGCACCACTCCGCCCACAGGTCCATCACGACCGGGACGGTGCGCGAGCGCTCAAGAACATCGGCCTCGAAGGTGGCCTCGGTCACGTCGAACACATGGCCGTTGGCCGCGTCCGTCCCATCGGGGCCGCCGGCCCGGGACGCCTGCTGGGCGCGCTGCGCGGCGGCCTTCCGCGCACCCAGGTCAACGGCGCCGTAGAGCGAGAAATCCCGCGGCTGCGTCATGACTCCATCCTGCCGTATCCCGCGCGTGAGTCGACCGCCCGCCGGCGACTCTCCGCCGCCCAGCCCCGCAGCCCAGCCCCGCTGCGCAACCTCCGTCGCCCAGCCGCTGGCCGGGTCAGAAGGCGGGGGTCTCGGAGTAGGTCCCCCACTCCTCCCGCAGCGCCCCGCAGATCTCCCCCAGGGTCGCCTCGGCCTGGGCCGCCAGCAGCATCGGCGGGATCATGTTCTCCCCCGACCTGGCTGCGGCGATCATGGCCGCCAGCGCCCCGTCCACCGCCGCCTGGTCGCGCCCCGCCCGGCGCCGGTCCAGCTCGGCCACCTGGTCCCGCTCCACCTCATGACTGACCCGCAGGATCTCGACCGGCTGGCCGGCCGAGCCCGGGTAGCAGTTCACGCCGACCACCTTCTTCTCGCCCTTCTCCAGCTTCTGGTGGTAGGCGAAGGAGGCCTCGGCGATCTCCGAGGAGAACCAGCCGTTCTCGATGCCGCGCAGGATCCCGCCGGTCATCGTCCCGTCCGGGCTCATGGCGCGGATCCGGGCGAAGATCTCCTCCGCCTCGGCCTCCAGCCGGTCGGTGAGCGCCTCCAGGTACCACGATCCGCCGAGCGGGTCGGCCACGTTGACGACGCCCGACTCCTCCATGATCACCTGCTGGGTCCGCAGCGCGATCTCGGCCGCCCGCTCGCTCGGCAGCGCCAGCACCTCATCGAGCGCGTTGGTGTGCAGCGAGTTGGTGCCGCCCAGCACGGCGGCCAGCGCCTCGATCGCGGTCCGCACCACGTTGTTGTCGGGCTGCTGCGCGGTCAGCGACACTCCGGCCGTCTGGGTGTGGAACCGCAGCCACTGGGCCCGCTCGGTGCGCGCGCCGTAGGTGTCGCGCAGCCACCGGGCCCAGATCCGGCGGGCGGCCCGGAACTTGGCGATCTCCTCGAAGAAATCGATGTGGGCATCGAAGAAGAACGACAGTCCGGGGGCGAACGTGTCCACGTCGAGGCCGCGGGACAGGCCGAGTTCCACGTAGCCGAACCCGTCCGCCAGCGTGAACGCCAGCTCCTGCGCGGCGGTGGAGCCGGCCTCCCTGATGTGGTAGCCCGAGACCGACAGCGGCTTGTAGGCGGGGATGTGCGCGGCGCAGTACTCCATCAGGTCGCCGATGAGCCGCAGGTGCGGCTGCGGCTGGAACAGCCATTCCTTCTGGGCGATGTACTCCTTGAAGATGTCGGTCTGCAGCGTGCCGTCGAGGGCGGAGATGTCGGCCCCCTGGCGCTGGGCGGCCGCCAGGTACATGCAGAAGACCGGGACCGCGGGCCCGCTGATCGTCATCGAGGTGGTGACGTCCGCGAGCGGGATGCCGGAGAACAGGACGTCTATGTCCGCCGCGGAGTCGATCGCCACGCCGCAGTGCCCGACCTCGCCGGCCGCCCGCGGATCGTCGGAGTCGCGGCCCATGAGCGTCGGCATGTCGAAGGCGACGGAGAGCCCGGTGCCGCCGGCGGCCAGGAGCATCTTGTACCGCCCGTTGGTCTGGCGTGCGTTGCCGAACCCGGAGAACTGGCGGATCGTCCAGGCACGGCCCCGGTAACCGGCCGGGTAGAGGCCGCGGGTGAAGGGATACTCGCCCGGCCAGCCGATCCGCTCGAAACCCGGCACCACCGCACCCGGGGGCGGCCCGTATACCGGGTCCACCTCCAGGCCGGACAGGGTGGTGAAATCGGCGTCGCGGATTCGCGCCTGGTCGTAGCGGCGCTGCCAGCGCAGCCTTCCGGGCGCGTCGGCCTCAGCCTGGTCGGCCATGGCGGCCCCTTCCGTGCACGGCCCCCCGGGGGGCAGATAGTAGGACGTCCTACTATCTTGTCGTTTCCCCAGTTTAGCTCCCCTTATGCCGCCCGCCGGCCGCGCCGGAGAATCCGTGGCCGGTCGGGCGCAACCGGCACGGCTCCCCGGCCGTCTCAGGTAGTGCCGGGACACCTGGGCCGGGCGCGTCCCGGCAGCCCGCGCCCGCCGGAAGGTGTGGTACAACCTGTGCAATCTCAATCCACTGACGCCGCCACCGCAGCCGCGGGCAGCGCCGCGATGCTGCTGGGAACGTGGAGCGCTCCGGCGGGGACCGCCACCCGAGGTGATGTTGTGGAGAAGTTCCGCACCACCGACCGGGCGGCGGCCGAGGAGCTGTTCAACGCGTGCTATCCCCGGCTCGCGGGCTGGGTGCGCCGGCTGGTGGACGACGACGACACCGCACACGAGATCGCGGCCGAGGCGTTCACCCGGCTGCTCGCCCGCTGGTCGTCACTGGAGAACCCGCGGAGCTACCTCTACATGATCGCGACGAACCTGGTCCGCGACCACTGGCGCCGGGCAGGGCGGGAGCGCCGGGCGCTGCGCGCGGTGAGCGCCGCCGCCCAGGAAGACCCGGTGTTCCACCCGGCCCAGGACGTGGACGTGCGCGCGCTCATCCAGTCGCTGCCCGACCGGCTGCGCCAGCCGTTCCTGCTTTACCACTACGCGGGGTTCCCGATCCGGGAAGTGGCCGCGATGCTCGGCCGGCCCGAGGGGACGGTCAAGGCGGACCTGCACCAGGCCCGCGCCCGGCTCCGCGCGGCCCTGGGGGAATCCCGTGTCTGAGCCGCGCGATGAACTCGACTCCTGGCTGAGCGTGGAGGTGCAGCCGATGCTGCCGTCGGCCGGCACGTTCGAGCGGGTCAGCCGGCAGGCGCGCCGGCGCCGCAGCCGGCGCGCGATCCTGGCTGCCGCCGGTGCCGTCGCGATCGCCGCCGTGGCCACCGTGGTGATCCCCCAAGTGGCGATCCCGGCGCTGGAGACCGGCCACCAGGTGAGCGCCGCGGGCGTCCGGCCGAGTCATCTGGCCTCGCCGCAGCATCCCGCCTCGCTGGCGTCGAGCACCGCGCCCGCCGCGACGCCGACCGGGCCGCCGGGCCCGGCGGGGGCCGCGGCCCCACCGCCGCTGTCGGTCACCTTCGTCGGTGTTGCGACCGGCTGGGTGATGGGCCAGGCGGTTCCCGCGGGGCAATGCGACCGGCCGGCGGCACCGGACTGCGTCGTGCTCCAGCGCACCGACACCTCCGGCGCGGCGTGGCGCACGGTCAACCCTCCGCCCACCCCACGGCCCGGCCGGCGCCACGGGGGTGAGCCAGGTCCGGTTCCTGACGCTCAGCGACGGCTGGGCGTTCGGACCGCAACTGTGGGCCACCCACGACGGGGGCCATACGTGGACCCGGATCCCCACCCGCGGCCTGCGGGTGACCGCCCTGGAAACCAGGGGCCAGCAGGTGTTCGCGGTCTGGGCGCGCTGCTCCGGGACCGGGGCCGACTTCGCGTCGCACTGCACCGGCTTCACCGTCTACTCCAGCCTGGCGGGCAGCGACAGCTGGACACCGGCGGCCACCATGGCGGCCGCCCCGGCCGGCAGCGGCGCGTCGCTGCTGCTGACCGGGACCATCGCCTACTGGCTTGCCCCGGCGGGGAACCTGTTCGCCGGCCCGCTGACCGGTGCGGGCCTGCAGCCCGTCCAGCAGGCCACCGGCGCGCCCAGCGAGCAGACCGGGCCGCCATGCGCGGCGGGCCCTGCCCAGGCCGACGGCCAGCCGTCGCGCGCCCTGCTCGCCGCGGGTGTCGACGGACTGGACCTGGTGTGCGCCGGGCCGTCAGCGGGCGGCCGGCAGAACAAGACCATCTACGCCTCCTCCGATGGCGGCCAGACCTGGCAGCGCACCGGCCAGGCCCCGGCGGCGGGGACGGCCTTCTTCCTGTCGGCCAGCCCTTCCGGCACCCTGGTCCTTGCCACCAGCCTGGGCATCGAGGTCTCCGCCGACGGCGGCGCCAGCTGGTCGGCGGCCAGCGGCGCCGTGCCGCCGGGCGGCTTTGTCTACGCCGGGATGACCACCGACGCGCAGGGCGTGGCCGTCCCGGCCGACCCGTCCCAGCACGCCGTCTGGTTCACCTACGACGGCGGCAGCACCTGGCAGCGCTCCCCCGTCAGCGCCTGAGCGCCGGCCCCAGCGGATCGCGGCAGTTCCATGATCATGGAGAGTTTTCCGCGGATACGGTGGAGAAGTCTCCCGGATCATGGCCGTGGGACTGGTCCGGCACGAAGTCGCCCGCCGCCAGGCGGAGCCCGCGCA
>DATINY010000141.1:0-20022 GCA_035473755.1 Streptosporangiaceae bacterium | reverse complement strand
CGGGCTGCGGCTGCTGCCCGCCACCATGGCCATCGGCGCCGGGCGGGCGGCCGAGCTCAGCGTGCAGGTGGTCAACCGGACCGCGGGCCCGGTCCGGGGTGAGTGCCAGCTGATCTCGCCGCTGGGCACCTGGCAGCTGCTTGGGCCGTGGACGCGCGGTTTCGCCGCGGAGCCCGGTGAGCTCGTCACCCTGTGCTATTCCGTGCGGCTGCCTGCCTCCGCGCGGCCGGGCTCGCACTGGTGGGCGCTGGCCAAGGTGATGTACTTCGGCCGGATCGCCTACAGCGAGTGCGCCCGCATCGAGGTCGGCGACTAGTACCCCGCCGCCACGGCCCGGCGCGCCCGCCGCGTCACGACCGCGGCCCCGGCCATCACCAGCAGGGCGCACACGTCGAAGAGGGTCGCGACGGTGAACGCGCTCGCCATGCCGTGCACGAGATGCTCGTGCGCGCTGGCCAGCCCGGTGCCCCCGGCCCGCCCGGCCGACGCCCGGCTGGCGGCACCGAACACGGTGACCAGGACGGCCAGCCCCAGCGCCCCGCCCACCTGCTGGGTGACGTTCACCATGCTGGAGGCGGCGCCCGAGTCCTCCGGGCGGACCCCGGCCAGCGCGGCCGTGGTCAGCGGCACCATCGCCAGCCCCATCCCCACGCCGAACAACATCATCGGGCCCAGCACGCCGGGCAGATACCCGGTACCGGGCGAGATCCGCGAGAGCCAGGCCATGCCCGCGATGACCGGGACCATCCCGGCCAGCGCCAGCGGGACCGGCGCGAACCGCCCGAGCAGCCGGGCGGCCAGCCGGGACACGCCGAAGAGCAGGACCGTCATGGGCAGGAACGCCAGGCCCGCCTGCACCGGGCTGAAGCCCAGGATCAGCTGCAGGTACTGGGTGGCGAAGAAGAACATCCCGAACAGGCCGCCCACCAGCAGCAGCCGGGCGGCATAGGACGCCGAGCGCTGGCTGTCGGCGAACAGCCGCAGCGGCGTGACCGGCTGGGCGGCGCGGGTCTCGGTGAGGGCGAACGCGGCCAGCCCGGCCACCGCCAGGGCCAAGGCGGCCAGCGTCATCCGATCCGACCAGCCGTCGCTGGCGGCCCGGATGAAGGCGTAGACCAGGGCCGCCATCCCGGTGACCGACGTGAGCGCCCCGGCCAGGTCGAAGTGCCCCGGCCGGCGCGGCGTCTCGGTCAGGAAGAACGGGGTGCAGGCCGCGACGGCGATCCCGACCGGCACGTTGATGAAGAAGGCCCAGCGCCACGATTCCCACTGGGTGATGGCCCCGCCGAGCACCAGGCCGAGCGAGGCGCCACCGGTGGCGATGCCCGCGTACAGGGCCATCGCCCGGTTCCGGCTCGCGCCCTCCGGGAACGCCGACACGACCAGCGCGAGTGCGGCCGGCGAGGCGATCGCGCCGCCCACGCCCTGCAGCGCCCGCGCCGCGATGAGCAAGCTCGCTGAGGTGGCCAGACCGGCGGCCAGGGACGCCAGCGTGAACAGGGCGATGCCGGTGATGAAGACCCGGCGCCGGCCCAGGATGTCGCCCGCCCGGCCGCCGAGCAGGAGCAGGCCGCCGAACGTGAGGGCGTAGGCGTTGAGCACCCACGACAGGCTGGTGGCCGAGAAGTGAAGGCCCCGCTCGATGCTCGGCAGCGCGACGTTGACGATGGTCATGTCGAGGATCACCATCAGCTGCGCGCACAGGACGAGGGCGAGGGCACCCACGGGACGGCCGCGGCGCTGCCCGGCCGCCGGGGGTCGCAGGGATATGGGCGGTGCCGATGAGACGGACACGCAAGTCCCCTTCGGGTTGTGTACAGTGGAATGAAACGGAGACAACCTCCGCTAACTATACGGAGGCTTCCTCCGTTTAGCAAATTGAGGATGCCTCCGGTTCAGGAGGCCGAAGCCGCCCGCCTCCCGGCGGGCCCAGGTGAAGTTGGTTGTGATGAGCACGGTGGGACTGCCCGCCCCGGGCCCGATGAGGGCAGACGCGCGCCGGAACCGCGAGCTGCTGCTGGACGCCGCCCTCGAGGCGTTCACGGAGCGGGGCGCCGACGACACCTCGCTGGAGGAGATCGCGCGCCGGGCCGGGGTGGGGATCGGCACGCTGTACCGGCACTTCCCCGGCCGGACGGCGCTGCTGGAGGCCGTGTACACCGACCAGGTGGCGGCGCTATGCCAGCGCGCCAGCGAGCTGCTCGCCACCGAGCCCGCCGGCGCTGCGCTGGCGGCCTGGGTGCGGGAGCTGGCGGAGTTCAGCGCCACCAAGCAGAACCTGACGTCGGCGCTGGCGGCCGACTACGACAAGGACGCGCCGGTATTCTCGGCCTGCCGCGACGATCTGCTCGCCGCGGCGACCGCCCTGCTCACCCGCGCCCATCAGGCGGGCGCGGTCAGGCCCGACGTCCAGCCGCTCGACCTGCTGCGCCTGTCCCACGGCGTGGCCGCGGCGACGGCGGGCGCCGCCGACGCCGACCAGGCCGAGCGGCTGCTGTCACTGATGCTGGGCGGCCTGCTTACAGATCCGGCGGGCGGTTCTCGTACGGGGTACTGAGCACAATCGTGGTCCGGGTGGACACGTTCGCGATCGCACGGATCTCCTGCAGCAGGTTCTCCAGCGCGCCAGGCGAGGGGACCCGCACCTTGAGTATGTAGCTCTCATCCCCGGCCACGCTGTGGCATGCCTCGATGGCGGTCAGGTGGGCCAGCCGCTCCGGCGCGTCATCGGGTGCCGCCGGGTCGAACGGCTTGATGGAGACGAACGCGGTAAGTGGCAGCCCGGCGTCCGCTGGATCGATCACCGCCGCATAGCGCTTGATCAGGCCGCGCCGTTCCAGCCGCCGCACCCGCTGGTGGGTGGCCGAGACGGATAGCCCGGTCAGGCGTGACAGGTCGGTGAAGCTGATCCTGCCGTCCTGGCACAGCAACGAGAGGATCTTGCGGTCGGTCTCTTCCACCCCGTCACGGTAGTCCCCCGGCAGCGCCGGCCGCACCAACGCGCCGCGAGCGGCCACGGGCGGGCCGCCCGGCGGCTCCTCCACCGGCTCGCGCTCCGGATCAGCCACGGCTCAGCGCCCGGGCGATCACCAGCCGCTGGATCTGGTTGGTGCCCTCCACGATCTGGAGCATCTTGGCTTCCCGCATATAGCGTTCGGCCGGGAAATCCTCGACGTAGCCGTAGCCGCCGAGCACCTGGACCGCGTCGGTGGCCACGCGCATCGCGGTGTCCGCGGCGAAGAGCTTGGCCATCGCCGCCTGCGTGCTGAACGGCTGGCCGGCGTCCTTGCGGCGGGCGGCCGCGCGGTAGAGCGAGCGGGCCGCCTCCACCCCCGTCGCCATGTCGGCGAGGAGGAAGGACAGGCCCTCGAAGCCGATGATCGGCTGCCCGAACTGGCGGCGCTCGCGGGCGTAGCCCACCGCGGTGTCGAGGGCGGCCTGCGCCAGGCCGGTCGCGCACGCCGCGATGCCCAGCCGGCCCGCGTCCAGCGCCGCCAGCGCGATGGCGAACCCGTGCCCCTCCTCGCCGACCAGGTGATCAGCGGGCACCCGGGCCCCATCGAAGATCATCTGGGCGGTGACCGAGGCACGCATCCCCATCTTGCGCTCGGCCGGGCCCGCGCTGACGCCGGCCGTGCCGGCCGGAACGTGGAAGCAGCTGATGCCGCGCGACCGCTCTGGCCCGGACGGCTCCCCCGAGGTGCGGGCGAAGAGGGTGTAGAAGTCGGCCTGGCCCGCGTGGCTGATCCAGGCCTTGACGCCGTCGATCCGGTAGCCGCCGTCATCGGCCGCGGCCCGGGTGGTCAGCGCCGCGGCGTCCGAGCCGCTCTGTGGCTCGGACAGGCAGTAGGCGCCGAGCAGTTCGCCGCCGAGCATGCCGGGCAGCCACCGCTCCTGCTGCTCCGGCGTGCCCGCGGTGGCCAGCGGGAAACAGGTCAGCGTGTGCACGCTCACCCCCAGGCCGACGGCCATCCACGCCCGCGCCAGCTCCTCAACGACCTGCAGGTAGACCTCGTAAGGCTGGCCGCCGCCGCCCCACCGCTCCGGGTAGGGCAGGCCCAGCAGCCCCGACCTGCCCAGCAGGCGGAACGCCTCGCGCGGGAAGGCCCCGGCCCGCTCGGCCGCGCCGGCCGCGGGCTGCAGCTCCTTGACGGCCAGCTCGTGGGTGAGGTCAAGCAATTCCTGCATCACGCGGCCGCCATCGCACGGGTCACCATCTACAGGTCCACGATCACCATTTCCCGGGTGGCGTTGTTGAGCCGCTCGCCGCCGTCCGGCGTGCACACCACGATGTCCTCGATGCGGGCGCCATGCAGGCCGGGGTAGATCCCCGGTTCCACCGAGAACGCCATCCCCGGCAGCAATGCCTCGGTGTTGCCCGACACGATGTAGGGATCCTCGTGCACCTCCAGGCCGATCCCGTGCCCGGTCCGGTGGATGAAGTACTCCCCATAGCCGGCCGCGGTGATCGGTTCCCGTGCGGCGGCGTCCACCACCTCCGCGCTCACGCCCGGCCGGACGGCGGCGCAGGCGGCCTCCTGGGCCTGCTTAAGCACCTGGTAGTAGGCGGCGAACTCCGGCGGCGGCGGGCCGATGACGTAGGTCCTCGTGCAGTCCGAGCAGTATCCGCTCGGCATGGTGCCGCCGATGTCCACCACGACGGCGTCGCCCGCGGCCAGGACCCGGCCGGACGGCTCATGGTGGGGGCGGGCCGCGTTGGGCCCCGACCCGACGATCACGAAATCGGCACGGGCATGCCCCTCGGCGACGATCGCCGCGGCGATGTCGGCGGCGACCTCGCGCTCGGTCCGGCCGGGCCGGAGCCAGCCCGGAACCCGGCCATGCACCCGGTCGATCGCGGCTCCCGCCTCCCGCAGCGCCGAGACCTCGGCCGGGGTCTTGCGTATCCGCAGCCCGCGCAGGGCGGCGCTGGCCACCCCCTGCCGGGCGCCCGGCAGCGCATCACGGAACCGGAGCACCATCGTCGCCCACATCTGGTCCGCCAGCCCGACCGACTCGGGCCGGCCGAGCCGGTCAGCGACCAGGCGGTACGGATCGTCGGTCTCGTCCCAGCCCACGATCTCCACGCCCAGGCCGCCGGCGGGCGAGGCCTGCACCGACCGCAGCTCGAACCGCGGCGCAACCAGGAACGCCGGGCCGTCGGCCGGCACCGCCAGGCAGGTCAGCCGCTCGCTCGGCATGGCGTCGTAGCCGGTCAGGTAGCGCAGGTCCGGCCCGGGCGTCAGCAGCAGCGCGCCGATCCCGGCCCGGGCGGCCGCCGCGGCGGCGAGCACGATCCGGTCCGCCGGGTACAGGTCCGCCAGCTCCGCCGCCTGCGTCGTGCCTGCGTCAACTCCCGCCTGCGCCACGTGCCTGCCCTTCGCCGCTGGTCAGCCCTCGGTGTCATCTAACCACGGCCGTTGCCGCCCCGGCCGGGCCCGTCTCCCGGCCATCGCTGGACAAGACCGGGCCGGTACCCCACGCTTAGTACATCAAGGCTCACTGATGCGAAACGGCAATGACATCTGAGATCATTGCCTCCCTGGCTCAAACAGAGCCAAGTTGCCGGGCCCAGTGGGGGGGCGCAGTTGCGGTCGTGTGTGCCGAAGGTGGCAGGACGGTGAGGCGTACCGCCACCCGTCACGCCACGGACGCCGGTGGGCATGCCAGTGACAGTGACAGCGCCCGGCTGGCCGAGGCATTAGCGCAGGAGCGGCACGTCACGCTCGAACTGCAGCGTGCGATCCTGCCCCTGCATGAAGGCCCGTTCGACCTGCCCGGGCTGCGCGCCGTCGTCCGTTACCTGCCCGCGTCCCGCGACAGCCGGGTCGGCGGGGACTGGTACATCACCGCCGAGATGCCCGGCGGCCACGTGCTCATCGCCATCGGCGACGTCGGCGGGCACGGCCTCACCGCGGCCGCCGGGATGGCCCGGCTGCGCGGCGCGCTGGCTGGCCTGGCCATCACCGGCTCTCCCCCGCAGCGGCTGCTCGGCTGGCTGAACGATCTCGTGCATCACGTGGACCCCGAGCACACGGCGTCGGTCATGGCCGGCTACTTCGACCCACGCTCCCGGACGCTCACCTGGGCCCAGGCCGGGCACCCGCCCCCGCTGCTGGTCCGGGGCGAGGAGGCACGCCCGCTGACGACCCCGTCCGGGATCCTGCTCGGCGCGGGCCGCGACGGCTACCAGGAGGCCTCGCTGTTCCTGGAGCCAGGTGATCTGCTCCTGCTCTACAGCGACGGGCTGATCGAGCGCCGGGACCGGTCACTGGAGGAGGGGCTGGCCACCCTCACCAGCGCGGCGGCCGGCATCAGCGACCCGGGCCGGGTGATCGCCGCCGTTCTGTCCGCGCTCGGATCGACCGATCCCGAGGACGACACCTGCGTGGTGGCCCTCCGGGTGCTGTAGTGCCAGGCCGTGCCGGGCCGGCGCTTGCCGGTCTAGCCCTGCTCGGTCAGCGCGCCGAGGGCGCGGCGGAGCGATGAGCCCAGATCCCAGCGCTCGTCGAGTGCCGCGAGCCGGTCCGGCGCGGCCGGTGTCAGCGGCAGGGTGCCGTCCACGTCCGGCACGGGGGCGTCGGTGGCGACCCGCGTCACGGCCGGCGCCACGCTGAGGTAGTCGCGCGCGGCGGCCAGCTTGGGCCTGCTGTTCATGGGAAACCCGCCGTGCCCCGCCTCGATCGCGGCCATCATCGCCTCGACCGAGCCGAACGTCCGCACCAGGGCGGCCGCGGTCTTCTCCCCCACGCCCGCGACACCGGGCAGGCCATCGCTGGAGTCGCCGCGCAGCACCGCGTAGTCCGCGTAGGCGCGGCCGGGGATGTGATAGCGGGCGGTGACCGCGGCCTCGTCCACCACGTCCAGCTTGGCCAGACCGCGCTGGGTGTACAGCACGCGCACCGGGCGCTCGTCGTCGACCAGCTGGAACAGGTCGCGGTCGCCGGTCACGATCTCGACCGGGCCCGCCGCGCGGGCGGTCAGCGTCCCGATCACGTCGTCCGCCTCGTAGCCGGCTGCATCTGCCATCGCCACCCCGGCGGCGGCGAGCACCTCCTCGATGACCGGCACCTGCGCGGCCAGCGCGGGCGGCACCTCCTCGCCGCCGTCCGGCCCGACGCGGTGCGCCTTGTACGAGGGGATGGCCGCGACCCGGAACGCGGGCCGCCAGTCAGCGTCCATGCAGGCCACGAGCTGGCCCGGGTGGCGGGCGCGGACCAGCCGCGCGATCATGTCGAGCAGCCCACGGATGGCGTTGACGGGAGTCCCATCGGGCGCGGTCAGCGTTTCCGGCACGCCGTAATACGCGCGGAAATACAGGGAAGCGGTATCGAGCAGCATGAGCGGGCTCATCCGATCATCCTGCCAGTGGATCAACCGCCCGCGCCGCCGACCCTCACCGTCCGGGAGGACCGGATCCTGAACGCCGCCGCCGCCCCGCCCACCTCACCATCGCCCGCACCGGCCGTGATGGGAGACTTGGCTCATGTCAGGACGGCCAGTGTCCTCCCGGCCAGCGTCCGCCGGGCCAGCACCGGCCGGGCGCGTCAGCAGCTGGCCGGCGGCGGCCGCCATGCTGGCCGAGCGGGATCCGGTCATGCACCGGCTCGTCGCCGAGTTCGGCCCGGTCAAGCTTCGCCCGGCCGCCGAGACCCATCTCGGCGCCCTGGTCCGCGCGATCGTCTACCAGCAGCTGGCCGGCGCGGCGGCGGCCGCCATTCACGGGCGGCTGATCGCGGCGCTTGACGGCGAGGTCACCGCGGAACGGCTGCTGGCACTGCCCGACGACACGCTGCGCGCGGTCGGCCTGTCCCGCAACAAGACGGCCTCCCTGCGGGATCTGGCGGCCAAGGTGCTGGACGGGACGGTGGTGCTCGACCCGCGCGGGCTGCGGGCCGAGAGCGACGCCGAGGTGGCCGACAGGCTCACCACCGTCCGGGGGGTCGGGAGATGGACGGCGGAGATGTTCCTGCTGTTCCAGCTGCGGCGCCTGGACGTGTGGCCGACCGGCGACCTAGGGGTCAGGAAGGGGTTCGGGCTCGCGTGGCAGATCCCGACGCCGACGGCTAAGCAGCTCGAGCCGCTCGGCGACCCGTACCGGCCGTATCGTTCGGTAGTGGCCTGGTACTGCTGGCGGGCCGCGGCAGCCGATAGTGCCCTTACCCGCTGACCCGGCCGGGCGCGTGGCGGTCAGCACCCGTACTGTGGAAATCCGCGCTTAATGGGGCAGGAGTGGCGATGCAGGCGATCATGGTGAGCGAGTTCGGTGGCCCGGAGGTGCTGCAGGTCCGCGAGACCCCGGTGCCGCAGCCGCGTGACGGCGAGGTGCTGGTGAAGGTCCTTGCGGCCGGGGTTGGGCCGTGGGACGTCTCGCTTCGCCGCGGCGGCTGGACCGGCGCCGTGCCCTACATCCCCGGCGGCGAGTTCGCCGGGAAAGTGGTGGGCGATACCGGCGCCGACGCCGCCCTGGACGACGGGGCGCTCGTGTACGGGTACCCGGGCCTGACCGGCTGCTATGCGGAATACGTGGCGTGCCCGGCGGAGCAGCTGGCGCCCATCCCCGCCGGGCTGCCCATCACCGATGCCGCCGCGGCGCCGATCGACGCGCTGACGGCGGAGCAGGGGCTGACCGACGTACTGGGGATCAAGGCCGGCGACCGGGTGCTGATCACCGCCGGGGCGGGCGGGCTCGGGCATTTCGCCGTGCAGATCGCCCGCATCCTCGGCGCGGAAGTGGTGGCCACCGCCAGCCCGCAGCACCACGAGTTCCTGCACCGGCTCGGCGCGGCCGTGGTCGTCGACCACACCAGGCCCGACTGGCCCGGCAAGGTCCGTGACGCGATCGAGGGCGGCGCGGAACGCGTGCTCGCGTGTGCGGCACCCACCCTGGACGGCGCGGCGAAGGCGGCCCGCGACGGGGCGCTGATCGCCACCCCGGTGCGCGCCGAGTATCCAGACGGGCAGCGGGTCCGCTGGCAGTCTTACAACGGGCAATCGCGCGGCAGCAGGCTGATCCGGATGGCCCCCTGGTTCGATGACGGATCCCTCACGGTCACCGTGCAGAGCCTGTACTACTGGCACAGCGCGGCCAAGGCGCACGAGGTCGCGGAGCGCGGGCACACCCGGGGCAAGCTCGCGCTGGTCGTCGACGTCGACGTCGCGGCCGAGATGGAGATCTGACCCGGTGCCGGGCCGGCCCTCCCCCAGGGGTGGCCGGGTGGGTCAGGCGCTGGGATAGACGCGTTCCGGGGCGACCAGGACGGCGGTGCGGCGCTCCTCGGCCATGACCCGGTCGTAGGTGTCCCAGTCGTCATGCGTCCCGCCGCATGCGGTGAAGATCTCCCGCAGCAGGAGACGGATGCGCTCAGCGTCCAGATCGCCGAACCTGTCGTCCGGCCCGGCCAGGTCCACCGGGCCCTCCACCGCCACCCACTCCCAGCCCGCCCGGACCACCACCGTGGTACGCGGCCGGGCGCGCAGGTTGGCCAGCTTCCGGGTCTGGCCCCGCGCCACGAGCCCGACCACCGGCTTACCGGTCACCGGGTGATCGAGCACACCGGCATTCACCAGCGACGACTGGATCGTCGAGTCCGGGCGCAGGGTCGACATCACGCACAGACCATGATCGCGGGCCACCAGGCGGGCGAAGTCCTTGAGATCGGTCATGCCGGGAGCGTACCCCGGGCATCAGCCCACCGAGGAGTACGCCACGACCCCGCGCCGGAGGGCTTCGGCTGACTGACGTGCGGTAACGCCGAGCGGGGTGTCCCGCCCCGCCGCCACCGCGATCTGGCCGAGCACGTCCATCAGCTGCTTGACCGCCCGGACGAAATCGCCCGGGGTCAGGTCGGGGCCGAGCACCGACTCCAGCGGCTTGCCCCGCACCCAGGCGTGCGCGGCCCAGGCGAAGCCCAGGTCGGGTTCCCGCAGGAACGCCAGCTTGTTCTCCTCCTCGACGGCGGCGAGCTCGGCCCAGACCGAGCCCATGGCGGCCAGGACCTCGCGAACCGGGCCGCCGGGAAGCCGGGGCGGCGCCGCATCCTCGGCCTTGCGCGCCTCGAAGGTCAGCGCCGAGACGCAGGCCGCGAGCTCGGCCGGGCCGAGGCCGCTCCACAGGCCGCGCCGCAGGCACTCGGCCGCCAGCAGGTCCAGCTCGGTATACAGGTCCGCCAGCCGCCGGCCGTCCGGGGTCACGGTGTCGCCCTGGAGGTACCCCAGGCGGCCCAGCACGGCGCACACCCGCTGGAACGTCCGCGCGATCACGTGGGTACGGCCGGCCACGGCCGCCTCCAGCTTCGCAACCTCACGCTCCAGGCGCGCATAACCCTCGGCCTGGCGGGCGTGGTCCTCCCGGTCCGGGCAGGCATGGCACGGATGCTGGCGCAGACGGCGGCGGAGCCGCGCGATCTCCGGCTGGTCGGCCTGCGACGTGGACCGGCTGGATCCGGACCCGCCATGCCCGGCCTCCCCATTGCCGGACGGCTGGTCCGCTCCCCGCCCTTCGTGTCTGTCCTGCGCCGGATGACCCGCCAGCTTGTTGCGGACGGTGGAGGCCAGGTCGCGGCGGGCCCGCGGGGACCGGGCGCTGAAGGCGGCCGGGATCCGCACCCGGTCCAGCACGGTGGCCGGCTCGGGGAAGTCGGCCGCCGACAGCCGCTTCACCTGCCGGCCGGCGGTGAGCACGAGCGGCAGCGGAGAACCATCTGCCGTGCCGGGCATCGCGGCCGCGGGCCTGCGCCGGTCCCGGCTGGCCTTCACGCTGGCTGCCTTCGCGTTGCCTGCCTTCCCCCTGGCCGCCTTCCCGCCGGCCGCGGATAGGCCTGGGTCGAGGACCACCGCGATACCTGACCGCCTGCCTCCGGGAATCCGGATAATGTCCCCCCGGCGCAGGGTCTGCAGGGACCGCAACGCCTCGGCACGCCGGGCCGCCGACCGCTGGCGGGCGGCCGCCCCCTCTAGTTCCGACAGTTCCTTGCGGAGCCCCGCGTACTCGGCGAAGTCACCGCGGTCGCAGCTCACCGTCTCCTCGGCCAGCGCCTGCCTGGCGCGCCGGGCCTGGCGGGCGATGTCCACCACCGCCCGGTCGGCCTGGAACTGGGCGAACGAGGATTCGAGCAGGGCGGCCGCCCGGTCCAGGCCGACCTGGCCGACCAGGTTCACCGCCATGTTGTAGGAGGGACGGAAGCTCGAGTTGAGGGGATATGTCCGGGTGCCGGCGAGCCCGGCCACCGCCGCGACGTCCATACCGGGGTGCCACAGCACCACCGCGTGGCCTTCGACATCGATTCCCCGGCGCCCGGCGCGCCCGGTCAGCTGCGTGTACTCCCCCGGCGTCAGCCCGAGGTGAGCCTCGCCGTTCCATTTGTCGAGCCGCTCGATGACCACCGTGCGGGCCGGCATGTTGATCCCGAGCGCCAGCGTCTCGGTCGCGAAGACCGCCCGCACCAGCCCGGACTCGAACAGTTCCTCGACGACCTCCTTGAAGGCGGGCAGCATGCCCGCGTGGTGAGCGGCGAGCCCGCGCTGCAGGCCGGTGAGCCACTCGCCGTAGCCGAGCACCGGGAGGTCGGCTTCCGGGATGTCTGCGGTCCGGCGTTCCGCGATCCCTGTGATGACCGCCGCCTCGTCCGGCGTGGTCAGGCGCAGGCCCGCATCCAGGCACTGGCGGACCGCCGCGTCGCAGCCCGCCCGGCTGAAGATGAAGGTGATCGCGGGGAGCAGGCCGGCCGCATCCAGCCGCCCGATCACCTGCGGCCGGCGCGGCGGCCGGTACCGGGCGCCGCGCCCGCCCCGGCCCCCGGGCGGTGCCCACTGCTCCCGCCGGGCCAGCCGCAGCAGTTCCGGGTTGACCTGCGCGGCCCGTTCGCCGTCAGCCTGCCCGAGCTTCCCGGGCCCGGTGACGGCGCCGTCCTCCACGAACAGGTCGTAGAGCAGTGCGCCGGCCAGCACGTGCTGCCAGAGCGGCACCGGCCGGTGCTCGTCCACGATCACCGCGGTGCCGCCCCGCACCTGGGTCAGCCAGTCGCCGAACTCCTCGGCGTTGCTGACCGTCGCCGACAGGGCCACCACCCGGACCGACTCGGGCAGGTGGATGATCACTTCTTCCCAGACCGCACCCCGGAACGCGTCGGCCAGGTAGTGCACCTCGTCCAGGACCACGTAGCTCAGGCCGGCCAGCGTGGCCGAGCCGCCGTAAAGCATGTTGCGCAGCACCTCGGTGGTCATCACCACCACCGGCGCCTCACCGTTGATGCTGTTGTCGCCGGTGAGAAGCCCGACGCTATCGGCGCCGTACCGGCGGACGAGGTCGCCGTATTTCTGGTTCGACAGGGCCTTGATGGGGGTGGTGTAGAAGCACTTGCGCCCCTCGGCCAGGGCCAGGTGCACGGCGAACTCGCCCACCACCGTCTTGCCCGACCCCGTCGGCGCGGCGACGAGCACCCCGTGGCCCTCGTTCAGCGCCCGGCACGCCCTGAGCTGGAACTCGTCGAAGCTGAAGTCGTACAGCGCCTGGAACCGCGTGAGTTCCGGCCCGTCCTCCGCCTGCTGCTTGCGGAAAGCCGCGTAACGCTGCGCCGGGCTGGACATGTGATCAAGGGTAGGCGAGAGCCGGACGGGCTGGGCTCAGCGGCTATCCGTGGTGGAGCTGACGCTGTCGTCGAAGTCGAGCGGTGAGATCTCGTCGTCGGCCAGCCCCGCGTACATCGACGGCCGGCGCGCCCGGCGGCGGTCGTTGGCCCACACGAACAGCTCGGCGAGCTCGATCAGGATCACGCAGGGCACCGCGAGCAGGAGCATGCTGAACGGATCCGGGCTCGGCACGGCGACCGCCGCGAACGCGAACACGGCGAAGATCATTACCCGGCGCCATTTCCTCATGCGCTCATGCGTCAGCACCCCGGCCAGGTTGAGAATCACCAGGATCAGCGGCAGCTCGAAGGCCAGGCCGAAGATCAGCAGCATGGCCATGGCGTAGCCGAGGTAGGTGTCGACGGTGATCAGCGCGACCGCCCCGTTCGGCACCAGGTGGAGCAGGAAGCGCAGGCCGTTGGTCATGGCGAAGTACGCGAACGCGGCGCCGGCCGCGAACAGCGGCACGGACGTGCCCACGAACAGGTAGGTCCAGCGCCGCTCCCGGGCGTAGAGCCCGGGAGCGATGAACGCCCACAGCTGGTACAGCCAGATCGGTGAAGACACGATCAGGCCCACCACGAACATGATCTTCAGGTGCAGGAAGAACCCGTCGAACAGCCCGTTGACGACCAGGTTGCAGCCGTGGGCGCCGAGCAGCCGGTTGTGCTGGGGGATCTTGCAGAAGGGCCGCTCGATGAACTTCCACACCGGGTTGAAGAAGATCCAGCCCACCACCATGCCCAGGGCCAGCCCGAGCAGGGCCTTGAGCAGGCGGTTACGGAGCTCGCGGATGTGGTCGATGAGCGCCATCCGCGCTTCGGGGTTCTCCCGCCTGACCTGGCGCGGCATGCGCGAGCCGCGCGCCTGCGACGGCGCGCCAGCATCAGGCGTCGAACTCATCTCCCGGCGGCACTCAGCCGGACTGGTTGGTGCGCTGGGCCTCCGACAGCGGGACCCCGTTCACCAGGGTGCCATCGTCTTTGACCGGAGCCGGCGCGGGCAGCTGCTGCGGCGGGGCGGCCTGGGGCTGGGCCGCCTGGCTCTGAGTGGGCTGGCTCTGGGCGGCCTGGCCGTCGTCGGCCTGCTCGTCTCCGTGGAGCCCACGCGTCTCCGACTTGAAGATACGCATGGCACGGCCGAGCGAGCGGGCGCTGTCCGGCAGCCTCTTGGCCCCGAAGAGCACCAGCACAACTGCCGCCAGAATCAGCAGATGCCATGGGCTGAGTTCACCAAGTCCCATATCTGTCCTTATCAGCAAGGACCCTGCCCATGCGCTGCAGGGACGTCTTGACGCACATGCTACGCCCCGTTCCGGGCTAACTCACCTTTCCCGGGGATCCAGGCGGGCCCCCGGGACCCGCGGTCCCGTACTGGGCCAGGGCGGCGCCGGCCTCCCGGCGGACGTCGGCGACGACCTCAGCAGGCCCGACGACGCGGCCGTCCTCGCCGAGCCGCAGGGCCAGCCGGCGCACCCATTCGCTGTCGGGTGTGCGCAGGATCACCCGCAGCCGGCCCTCGCCCAGCTCCGTCACTTCCTCGCACGGGTAGTACTCCGCCACCCAGCGCCCGTACGGCGAGAGCTCGATCACCACCCGCAGATCCGTGGGCGAGGGCCGGAAGAGACCGCTGTCGATGTCGACGGGCTCCGCCTCCCGCGGCACCTCGGCCGCCACCTTGAGCACCTTGACCGCGAGCACCCGGTCCAGCCGGAACACGCGCACCCCCTCGGCGCGCCGGCACCACCCCTCCACGTAGGTCCGGCCCTCCACCACCAGCAGCCGCATCGGGTCCACGTCCCGCTCGGTCGCCTCGTCGCGCCCCGGCACGTAGTAGGACAGGTGGACCCGGCGCCCGGCGGCGAGCGCCTCGCGCAGCTGGGCCGCGACGCTGCGCTCGGCGTGCCGGTCGACCTGCACCGCCACCTGCGCGCTGGGCGCCGCCGCCTCCCCGGCCGCCGCCTCGAGCTTGGCGATGGTGCGGCTGAGCGCCGATCCCTCGGCCAGGCCGGGAACCGGCGCGACCTGGCCGACCTCGGCCAGCATCCGCAGCGCCACCAGCAGGGCGCTCGCCTCGTCCACCCCGAGCCGGAGCGGGCGGTCCATCGACTCAGCCTGGCTGACGACGATCTCGCCTCCCTCGTAGGACAGGTCGATGGGGCAGTACGGGTCCGGCGCGCGCAGCTCCACGCACCACAGCATGTTGAGGTCATCGACCAGCTCGCGCTCGCTCACGCCGAACGCGGCCGCCGTCTCGCTCAGCCCCACCACCTTGCGGCTGATCACGTACGGCACCAGGGCCAGCAGCCGCTGCAGCCGGTCGGAGCTGGTGCTCACCCGCGCGGGCGGGTGTGCTGGCGGCCCGGTCATGCCAGTGCTCCCTTCAGGCGGGTGATCACCGCGTCGCGCAGGTCCGCGGGCTCAGTGACGATCACGTCCGCGCCGAACGAGGCGATGTGCTCGGCGAACCAGGCAGCATCCCCGAAGCGCACGTCCACCAGGTCCCAGCCGTCGCCACCTGGCTGGTCGCGGACCGCCCGGCGGCGGAGCCCGAATCCGGTCCCGGACCGGATCTTCAGCGCCGCGGTCTGCTGCTCGGCCGGCTGGGAGTCCCATTCGGCCACCAGCTCCCGCACATCGGTGCCGTCGGGCACCTTCACGGCGCCCCGGGGGCCGCTGAACTCCACCTGGCCCTCGATCCGGCTCAGCCTGAACACCCTGACCGCGTCGCGCGCCTGGTCGTGGCCGGCCACATACCAGCGGCCGTGCCGGTTCACCACGCCCCAGGGCTCGAGCCGGCGCTGCTGCGGCTCGCTGCGCCCGAATGCCCGGTAGGCGAAGGTGACCGGACGGCGGTCCCGGACCGCCTCCCAGAGCGGGCCGAACGCGGCCTCGCCGGTCAGCCGCGGCTCGATGCCGGGCTGGCTCGTCTCCTCTGCCTCCACTCCGGCGGCGCGGAGCTTGAGCAGGGCCCCGGCCGCCGCCCCGGCGAGCTCGGCGCGCCGCCACACCCGGGCGGCCAGGGCGAGCACGGCCGCCTCATCCGATTCCAGCCTGATGTCGGGGAGCACGTACCGCTGCCGGGGGATGCGGTAGCCGAGCTCCTCGTCGAGCGGGCCGTTGCTGCCCATGTCGAGCGGGATCCCGAGCTCGCGTAGTTCCTCCTTGTCGCGCTCGAACATGCGCTTGAAGGCGTCGAACGAGTCCGGGTAGCCGGGCACCGCGGCACGGATCTGGGTCGCCGTCAGGTACCGCTGGCTGGAGAGCAGGCACACGACCAGGCTGAGCAGCCGCTCGGTCTTCCGTTTCGACATCGCCGCTTTCTCCCTGCACCGTCCCAGGGCCCATTCTCCCCCCGCCAGCCGTATGCGGCTGACAGATCCCGGGTGCGGAGATTCCCGCCGGCCCAAGCTACCCTGCCGGGGTGATCCGATGGCGGAACGCGGTGGTGGCGGCGGTACGCCGCGAGTGGCCGGGCGCGGTCGAGCTCGACGTGACGTCCGGCGGCGTCACCATGCCGGCGCTGGCCTACCCGGCCCTGACCGGCCGGCCGCAGGTGGGTGACCGGGTGCTGCTGAACGCGACCGCACTCGAGCTCGGCCTGGGAACGGGCGGGTACGCGCTGGTGGTGGCGGTCCCCGAGCGGCTGCCGGCCGACCCGGCGGGACCTGGCCACCTGGTCAAGGCGCGGTACACGCCGCTGCAGGTGACCGTGCTCGGCGCCGACGAGCAGGGATCGCCCTACCACGAGGCGCTCCGGGACGCCGACGACCTGGGCGGGATGCCGGTGGTCGTGGCCGACCTGCACTCGGCCGTGCCTGCCGTGCTGGCCGCGCTGCGCGCGGACCGCCCGGGAGTCACGGCGGCCTACCTGATGCTGGACGGGGGGGCACTGCCGGCCTGGTTCTCCCGGACCATCGCGTCCCTGCGGGCGGCCGGCTGGCTGGCCGGCACGGTGACGGCGGGCCAGGCGTTCGGCGGTGACCTGGAGACGGTCACCGTGCACACCGGCCTGCTGGCGGCGCGGCACGTGCTGGGGGCGGAGGTGACCGTCGTCGCGCAGGGACCGGGCAACCTGGGCTCCGGCACCCGGTGGGGGTTCTCGGGCGTCGCCTGCGGGGAGGCGGTCAACGCGGTGGCCGCGCTGGGCGGCCGCCCCGTCGCCAGCCTGCGGATCAGCGAGGCCGACCCGCGCCCCCGCCATCGCGGGATCTCCCACCACAGCCTGACCAGCTACGGGCGGGTCGCACTGGCCAGGGCGGATGTGGCCGTTCCCGAACTGCCGGGAGAGTTCGGGAAGCAGGTCACCGCGCAGGCGGCGCCGCTCGGGGACCGGCACCGGCTGGTACCGGTTCCGGTGGACGGGCTGATGGAGCCGCTGGCCGGGTGCCCGGTCCGGCTGTCGACCATGGGCCGGGGGCTGGCCGAGGACGGCGCCTATTTCCTGGCCGCCGCGGCGGCGGGCCGCCACGCGGCCCGGCTCCTGCGGGCGCCCTGACTGGCACGGTGGACTGATGGCGGAACTCCGGTACGACCTGGAGCGCAGCGCGGTGCGGGTGGTGCTCACCGACGCGGCCGGGCGGGTCCTGCTCTTCCACGCGGTCACCCCCGAGGTGGGCCCGGCGGGCTGGTGGGAGCTGCCCGGCGGCGGCATCGACGACGGGGAGTCCTACCTGGAGGCGGCCGTCCGGGAGGTCCGGGAGGAGACCGGGCTGCTGCTGGACCCGGCCACCATCGGGCCGCCGTCCTGGCGCCGCGACACCACCTGGCGCTCGCGCGGGGTGCGCCGCCTGCAGCATGAGGTGGTGGTGAGCGCGCGCGTCCCCGGGGACCGGCCGGCCATCCGCACCGACGGGCAGACCGCCACCGAGCTGGAGGACTACGTCGACGTCCGGTGGTGGGAGGTCGCCGACATCCTGGGCAGCAGCGAGCGCTTCTACCCGGGCCGCCTGCCCGAGCTGCTGCCCGCCTTCCTGGCCGGCGAGACCATCGACGAGCCGTTCGAGTTCTGGAATTAGAAGGCGCCCAGCACGTCCACCACGAACACGAGGGTGTCGGTGGGCTTGATCCCCGCTTGTGAGTTGCCGGCCTTGCCGTAGCCATCGGCGGGCGGGATGACCAGCATCACCCGGCTGCCCACGGTCTGGCCGGTCAGGCCGCTGTCCCAGCCGGGGATGACCTGGCTGGGCTTCTTGCCGATGACGAAGCTGAACGGCTGGCCCCGCTTCCAGGAAGCGTCGAACACCGTCCCGTTCCCCTTGCCGCTGCGCCACAGCGCGCCCACGTACTGCACGACCACCGTCTGGTTGGCCTTGACGGCCGGGCCGCTCCCCTTGACCAGGACCTTGGTCACCTGCTTGGCCGGCGGCTTGGACGACGGCACCTTGATCTTCGGGGCGGCGCCGGTGGTCGCGGTGACCTTCGGCAGCGCGCCGCCGCCGCTGGACACCTGCTGGCCGGTGGCGGACGCGTTCCCCTTGAAGCTCTTGATCAGGTCGACCACGAAGACGAGCGTGTCGGTTCCCTTGATCCCCACCTGCGCGTTGCCGGACGAGCCGAAGGCGTCCTTCGGCGGGATGACCGCCAGCACCCGGCTGCCCATCTTCTGCCCGATCAGCGCCTTCTCCAGGCCGGGCAGCAGCTGGCCGGCGAACAGGGTCGGCTCATGCTGGGTGAAGCTGCTCTGCGCCAGCCGGTGCGCGGTGCCGCTCCAGATGTAGATGGCGTAGTTGCCGATGAAGGCGTCGGTCTTGTCCAGCACCGGCCCGGTGCCGTGGATGATCGTCTTCACCGTGAGGGCCTTGGACGCCTTCTGCGCCGGGATCTTGATGGCCGGGTCCTTCCCGAAGGCGCCGGACACCGTCACGGACGAGGCGGTGGATGACTGCGCTGCTGAGCCACCGCAGCCCGCCAGCAAGCCGACGGCGAGCAGGGGAAACATGAGCGTGACAACGAAACGTCGCATTGGGAAGCCTTGTCATCTCCGATAGTGAGCTTCGCTAGCCTACCGGCTACCCGAAACCGTTGGCCCCGAACACCCCGGCCGTGCAGGGAACCCTCAGCCATCCCTCTGCTGGCGCGGAGGCAGTGGCGGGATCACATCCCGGCGATGAGCTTTTCCACCCGCTCGTCGACCGAGCGGAACGGGTCCTTGCACAGCACCGTCCGCTGCGCCTGATCGTTCAGCTTGAGATGGACCCAGTCCACCGTGAAATCGCGCCGGCGCTCCTGCGCGCGCCGGATGAACTCACCGCGCAGCCGGGCCCGGGTCGTCTGCGGTGGCACCGACTTGGCCTCGAAGATGTCCACGTCGGAGACCGCGCGCTCGACCGCGCCGCGCCGCTGCAGCAGGTAGTACAGCCCCCGGCCGCGGTGCACGTCGTGGTAGGCGAGGTCGAGCTGCGCCACCCGCGGCGAGGAAAGCTGCAGGTCGTGCTTGGCGCGGTACCGCTCGATCAGCTGGTACTTGGTCACCCAGTCGATCTCCCGCGCGACCAGGTCGAGGTTCCCGGCCTCGATCGCCGACAGCGCCCGCTCCCACAGGTCGAGCACCCGCTTGGTGGTGGCGTCCGCGCCGCGGCGGTCGGTGAAGTCGCGGGCCTTGGTCATGTACTCCCGCTGGATGTCGAGCGCGCTGGCCTCGCGGCCGTTGGCCAGCCTGACCTTGCGCTGGCCGGTCATGTCGTGGCTGACGTCCCTGATCGCCCGGATCGGGTTCTCCAGCGTCAGGTCGCGCATGACCGTGCCGGCCTCGATCATCCGCAGCACCAGGTCGGTCGCGCCGACCTTGAGCAGCATGGTCGTCTCGCTCATGTTGGAGTCGCCGACGATGACGTGCAGCCGCCGGAAACGCTCGGCGTCGGCGTGCGGCTCGTCCCGCGTGTTGATGATCGGCCGCGAGCGGGTGGTGGCCGACGACACACCCTCCCAGATGTGCTCGGCCCGCTGGCTGACGCAGTACACCGCCCCCCGCGGCGTCTGCAGCACCTTGCCCGCCCCGCAGATGACCTGCCGGGTGACCAGGAACGGGATCAGGATGTCGGCCAGCCGGCCGAACTCGCCGTGCCGGCCGACGAGGTAGTTCTCGTGGCAGCCGTAGGAGTTGCCGGCCGAGTCGGTGTTGTTCTTGAACAGGTAGATGTCCCCGGCGATCCCCTCCTCGCGGAGCCGCCGGTCCGCGTCCACGAGCAGCCCTTCCAGGATCCGCTCACCGGCCTTGTCGTGGGTCACCAGGTCGGTGATGTTGTCGCATTCGGGGGTGGCGTACTCGGGGTGGCTGCCCACATCCAGGTAGAGCCGGGCGCCGTTGCGCAGGAACACGTTGCTGCTGCGGCCCCAGGAGACCACCCGCCGGAACAGGTACCTGGCCACCTCGTCCGGCGACAGCCGCCTG
>DATINY010000140.1:0-1978 GCA_035473755.1 Streptosporangiaceae bacterium | reverse complement strand
CTGGTGCTGGACGCCCTGGACATGGCGCTGTGGCACCGCGACCACGGCGGGCACCCGGTCAGCGCGGGGCTGATCCACCACTCCGACGCCGGGTCGCAGTACACCGCCATCGCGTTCACCGCCCACCTGGCCGCCGAGGGCATCGTCCCGTCCATCGGCACGGTGGGGGACGCGCTGGATAACGCCCTGATGGAGAGCGCTATCGGGCTGTACAAGACCGAGCTGACCGGCCGGCGCGGACCGTGGCGGGACCTGGCTCACGTGGAGATGGAGACCGCCGGCTACCTGCACTGGTTCAACAACCGCAGGATCCACTCCGCGATCGGGGACGTGACCCCGGCCGAGCGGGAGGCCGCCTGGTACGCCGCACGCGGCAGGGAAGAAGAAGAATGAGAAGGAGGCGGCATGCGCCGCCCGGATTTCCCGGAAGAGGCTGCCGCGCTGTGGTGCGGGCGCCGCGATGGTACCGGCCCGCCCCCTCCGGCCTCAACGGTGCTGCGCATCGCGCTGGCGCGCGACGGCCTGCGGCCGCCGTTGACCCCGGAGACCTCTGGCGGGCCGCAGGGCCAGCAAAGCGGGCAGGCCCAAGGGGCTGCCCCGGTCAGCAGCGGCGCCCTCCCGCCCCGCGCGGCCCGGCCGCTGGCCGGCCTTACACCGGCACCAGAACGGAGGGACACTGGAACACGACAGCCAACCACCGGACACAAGCGTACACTTGTTCGACTACGTCAACAGGCGGAAAAATTACAAGGCTGACAAGCGGTCAGCCGCAAAGCTGAGCCTCAACCTAAGCCGGGGTGCTCCACCTGGTCATGTTCGCCGAGCTCCTCGGGCACGCACACCCGGACACCGTCCGGTCCTGCAGCCAGCCCACATCCGACGACAAGCACAACGCCCGCGCGACGCGCTCGACGCGGGACTACCCGGCAGCGCGCTGACCGGTCCCGGCCCGTTCCTGTGCCACCTGACCATCGACGGCCTCGACCGCGAGTCCGACCCCCGCAAGGCCGCCCAGCTCCGCGGCCTGATCCACGCGGCCGCCAGAGCCGCCGAAGGACGCCAGACCACCTGCTACCCCACCCATTCCACGATCACCATCGGCATCCGCGGCCCCGACGCCCAAGAACGCGTCAACCAGCTCCGTCACGCCCTGGGCAAGCTTATCGCCAAGCACGGCTGGACGACCCGGAACGAGCCCCGCTGACCGATCCGGGCACCGCAACGCAGCTCACCTGCTGCCCCGGTGCCTAGCGCTAATTCCCGGCCGCATAGTCCCAGGCCCCGGTCAGCGCGCCAGCCTCGCGGCATCTCTTCGGCCGCCAGGCTTGACTTCCATTAGATTATGACCATAATATAATCATCGGCAGGTGATGACGAGGGGCTCGACCGCACAGGAACCGGCTCCCGCGGCTTGGGACCCGTCGAACCGGCGGACAGCCGTCCGCAGCCCGGGAGACACAGGGAAGAGGAACCATGACGACCTACACGGCTGACGCCCTCGAGAACCACACGGCCGCCGGACCCTCGGCGGTGTTCACGTACCGTCGCACGGGCCCGCAGGGTGGCGTGCCCCTGGTCCTGCTCATGCGGTTCCGCGGCACCATCGACTGGTGGGACCCGGAGTTCATCGACCGGCTCTCGATGGACCGCGACGTTATCCTGTTCGACAACGTTGGCATCGGGTACACCGGCGGCGAGCCTCGCGACACCTCCGAGGGGTTCGCCGACGGTGCGATCGAGTTCATCGACGCCCTCGGCCTGGAGGAGGTCGACCTCCTCGGCTGGTCACTCGGCGGCATCGTGGCGCACCACGTCGCCCTCCGCCGGCCCGGCCTCGTGCGCAAGATCATCGTCGCCGGCAGCTGCGGGCCGGGCGTCGCGCCGGGCACCCCGGATATGAGCGAGCGGGTGCTGTCCATCATGGCCAAGCCGGACGCGGACGCCGAAGACATGCTCTACCTCTTCTACCCCGAGACCG
>DATINY010000139.1:0-20326 GCA_035473755.1 Streptosporangiaceae bacterium | reverse complement strand
GGCGACAAACTTCGGGAACTCATCGACCGCGTACAGCGCCTTGGCCGTGTCGGCCACCTGCCACACGACGACGGCGGCGATCTCGATCGGGTTGCCGTCGGCGTCGTTCACCTTGGCCATCGCCGTCTCGTGGTTGCGGATTCGCACCGACACCTTCCGCCGCTTCGTGAACGGGTTCACGAACGCCAGCCCGGCATTCCGCACCGTGCCGTGGTACCGGCCGAATAGCTGCACCACCCGGGCCTCGCCCGCCACCACCGGCACCAGGCCGGACAGCACCAGCGCGCCTGCCACCAGCAGGATGGAAGCCCACCCCCCGGCCAATCCGCTTCCCCCGCTCCTGGTGAGGGCCGATATCAGGAGCCCGATGCCGACGCACAGGGCCACCAGGCCAATCACCAGGACCACGACGCCGGGGATCGACCAGGCCTTGTGCTCGGCGAGCGGTGCCGTGGCCGGTTGCCCGGTGATGGCAGGGGGCTGCATACCCATGGCCGGTCACCTCCCGTTGACATGCCTGACAAGACCTATCTAGCATATTGATATCAATTTAGCCAGGAAGGCAGCCGGCGTGGCGGATGGCAGACGCGCCGAGACCGCGGGAAACGGCGCTCTCGGATCGTTCACCGGGAAGCTTGCGGTGGTGACCGGCGGCGGCTCGGGCATGGGCCGCGAGCTCGTCCGCCAGCTGGCGGCGCAGGGATGCTCGGTCGCCGCGTGCGACTGGCACGCGGACACCGTCGCGGAGACGGCGGCTTTGGCGCGGGTGGGTGTCCCACCCGGCGTCCGGGTCACCAACCACGCCTGCGACGTCGGCGACGAGGCACAGGTGCTGCGGTTCCGCGATGAGCTGCTCGAGGCGCATGGCAGCGATCACGTCGACCTGGTCTTCAGCAACGCGGGCATAGGCGGCGGTGCCAGCTTCGTCTCCGACAGCCGCCAGGAGTGGGAGCGCACCTTCACCGTCGACTGGTGGGGGGTGTATTACTGCGCCCGCGTGTTCTTGCCGCTCCTCATCGCGAGCGGCGACGGTGTCCTGGTCAACACCAGCAGCGTGAGCGGCTTCTGGGCGTCGCTGGGCCCGGGGGTGCCGAATACCGCGTACAGCACGGCCAAGTTCGCCGTGAGGGGTTTCTCGGAGGCGCTCATCGAAGACCTGCGCATCAACGCCCCCCAGGTCCGGGTCGCCGTCGTCATGCCGGGGCACGTGGGCACGGACATCCTGGTGAACACCCGCCGCGCCCATGGCCAGCCCGGGCCGGGGGACTTGAGCGACGCCAAGCTGGCGGATGCGCGGACCCGGCTGACCGACGCTGGCCTGCTGGCCAAGGGCGCGTCAGACGATGAGGTGCGCCAGCGACTCGCGCGGCTGGAGAACGGCTTCCGGGACAACGCACCGGTCAGCGCGGCGGAGGCGGCGGCCATCATCCTCGACGGCGTGCGATCCGGGGCTTGGCGGATCCTCATTGGCAAAGACGCCAAGATGATCGACACGGCGGTGCGCGCGAAGCCCGACGCCACCTACGACTACGCCGAGCTGTTCAGCGGAATGGTGTAAGCGCCGCCGCCGTCCCTCCCGTGGGCTTGCATCCGGCGTCTGACATCGGGCTTACGCGGCGAGCGGACCTGCTGTTCTTCCGCGAGCGGCAAGTCGCAACAAGAAAGAGTTATCCATGAGGCGTTTCATCATGACCGGTGCTCCCGGCTCCGGTAAGACCTCGATCCTGCGTGCGCTGGAGAACCTGGGCTATGCGGTGGTGGAAGAGGCTGCCACCGATGCGATCGCCGCCCATCATGCGCAAGGCCACCGTGAGCCGTGGGAAGACCCGCTGTTCATCGACGAGATCGTCCAGCTGCAGGGTCATCGCGAGTGCGAGCGGGTTCGCACAGGCCCGACGGCGCAGGTGCATGATCGTTCAGTGGTGTGCACCCTCGCGCTGGCCCGCTGGATGGATTACCCGGTGACCGCCACGCTCAGGCAGGCGGTCACGCGGGTCACCGAGGGTGAGCTGTTCGACCGCCGGGTGTTCTTCGTCCGGCCGCTCGGGTTCTGCGAGCTGACGCCGGTCCGCCGGATCAGCTACGAGGACTCGCTGGCGTTTGAGCGTGTCCACGAAACGGAGTACCTGCGTCTCGGGTTCGAGCTCGTGGATATTCCGCCCGGCCCGGTCCATCAGCGGGCTGCGCTGATTGACGCCCATCTCCGGTCCTGGGCGTGAGCGGCGCTCACCGGCTGGTCAGGTGATCAGTTTGTCCCGCTGCGTCCTGGTCAGGCCGGCCAGGACGAGGTCGTAAGAATGATCCACGAGTTCCAGCACCTCCTCGTCCGGCACCGAACCGTCGAGCGCCACGGTGTTCCAGTGCCGCTTGTTGAGGTGGTAGCCGGGGGTGATGGCCGCATAACGGCCGCGCAGGTCGGCCGCTAGGCCGGGGTCGCACTTGAGGCTGACGCTGCCGGGTGCCGGGCCCAGCGGCACCAGCGCGAACATCTTCCCGCCGACCTTGAAGACGGCCACCTCGTCACCGAACGGGTAGTCCTCGGCCGATCCCGGCTTGGTGCCGCAGGCCGCCATCACCCGGTCGCGCTGTGAACCAGTCACCATCGCCCCTTTGCCCGGCCTCCCCTTTGTGGCCAGTATCCGGCGTGAGTCTGACGGCGGGCCCATCACGATCTTGACCCGCGGGGGGCGCTAGTGGTCGCGATTGGAAGTACGTCGGCATATTCGTTCTGGGCGTGTTGGGGCTGGTTTTGTCGGTGGCGGCTGGTGTGCTGGCCGCATGCCCAGAAGCCGTGATCCCGGGTCGCTGCGGGTGCTGCACCGGACGGCCCGAGCGGGGCTGCGTGTCACCAGGTGCCAGCGGCGCCGCCTGGTCGGGCTGCTGGTCTCGGCCGGGGATGTGTGGGCGTGCGTGCTGGAAATCAACGTGTGGCGGCGGGCCCGGCAGGACCGTCCGCTGGTCTCGTACCAGGCGTTGTGCCAGGAGCTGTCCGCATCCGGGCCGGGCACCTTCGGGGAGTTAGACACTGAGGGCGCGCGCTCGGTGCTGCGTCGCTACTCCGATGCCTGGTTCGCTGCCGCCCAGCGCCGCCGTGGCGGTGATCAGCGGGCGCGGTTCCCGCGGCGGCGGCGGGCGCTGATGCCGCTGCGCTGGTATCACGGCACGTTCACACTGGCGGGCCGGCGGCTGCGGATCCCGGTCGCCCGCGGCCGCCCGCCGTTGTGGGTGCGGCTGGACCGGGACCTGCCCTACCCGGCAGAGCAGATCCGCTCCGTGACACTGGTCTATGACGCCGGGCGGCTGTGGGTTGATGTCACCGCCGAGGTGCCGGTCACCTGCTACCCGGCCGGGCAGGAACCGGACCCGGGAAGGATCGCGGGGTTGATCTGGGGATCATCCACCCGTATGCGGTGGCCGGCCCAGATGGCGAGGGGCTGTTGGTGTCGGGGCGGGCGATCCGCGCCGAGCACCGGATGCACCTGGCCGACCGCAAGGCCCGCGCCCGGGCGGTGGCCCGCCGCGCCCCCAAGCCCGGGCAGAAAGGGTCACGGCGGTGGCGGCACTACCGGCGCCGCCAGCGCCTAGCCGAGGCGCGGCACCGCAGGCGCGTCCGCCAAGCCCAGCACGAAGCCGCCAAGGCCGTCATAGCATGGGCCGTCGCCTGCCGGATCGGCACCCTGGCCGTCGGCGACCCCCGCGGCGTGCTCAGCATCAAGGCCGGGCGGCGGCACAACCAGCGGACCCGTGACTGGCGAATCGGCCACCTGATCACCGTGCTGGCCGACAAGGCCGAGGTTGCCGGGATCCGTCTGCAGCTGATGGATGAGCGCGGCACCTCCTCGACCTGCCCGGCCTGTCGGTCCCGGGTTCCCAAGCCGCCCGGGCGGGTGCTGGCCTGCCCCGCCTGCCAGTTCACCGGCCACCGCGACCTGTCCGCGGCGAGCATCGCTGCCAGACTCGGCGGCGGGATCACGCCGGTCCTCCCGGCTGGCGTCACGCACCGCCGCGCTGGGGCGCACCTGCCCGGTGTCGCCCCCTCGCGACGTGACCCGCGCCGCCGCGCCCATCACCGCGGCGCCCGCGGGTCCCCTGGCCGGCACCGGCCCGCCCGCACCAGCCCCACCTAGGCTGGCCCGGGAGTCGCTCGCCACCCGGCGAGGAGCGCGGAAGTTACCCCCCTGAACTTCCAGGCACGTGCACTAGCATGATGCGGCATGGCGGCCGGGGGCCGCCGGTTCCCGCTGGCTCAGCACCGGAGGTACCACGATGGCGGTCGATACGTTCATTGCCTACGTCGGGGTGTATGACAACGTCAGCGACGCTGACGCCGACTACGCGCTCGTCAAGGACCTGCACACCAAGGAGAACCTGATCGACTCCTATGACGCAGCCGTGATCCAGCGCCGCGCCGACGGGAAGGTGAAGATCACCAAGAAGCATGAGACGCCGACCCGCGTCGGCGGCGTGCTCGGCGGAGGCGTGGGCCTCGCCACCGGGCTGGTCGTGGCCCTGTTCCCGTTCGCCGCCATCGGCGGCGGCCTGCTGCTAGCGACGACCGCTGGCGGCGCCGTGCTCGGCGCGGTCGCCGGTCACGCGGCGGCCGGCATGAGCCGCCACGACCTCAAGGAGCTTGGCGAGCACCTCGACGCCGGGCAGGCGGGCCTGGTGGTGGTCGGGGTGTCCGACATGGGGGCGAAGATCGAGCGGGCCATGAAGAAGGCGAAGAAGGTGGAGGCCAAGGAGCTGAAGGCCGACACCGCCGAGATCGAGGCCGACGCCAAGTCCGCCGAGGGCTGACTGCCCGGTCACGACGGGCGGCGCGGAGCCAGCCGGGCCAGCAGGCCCGGGGCATGGCGGCGCAGGTAACCCGCGTATCCGGCCGCCGCGATCACCACCACCAGCACCCCCAGCACGACCTGGACGCCGCGGGTGAGCCCGGCCGGGTAGATCACGCTTATCAGGTAGTGGCCGATGAACCCGCCGCGGTACCCGGGCTCGCCCGCGTGGCGGCGCAGGTAGTTCTCCAGCGGCGTGAGCGGGCAGGTGAAGCCGATGAACTCGATCAGCGCCCCGTACACCATGGCCGGCAGCTGCACCCAGATGATCTTTGGCCAGCGCCAGGCGAGGAATACACCGCCGACGACGAAGCAGATGAACAGCAGGTGGACGGCGACCACGAGGTCAGCAGCAATGCGGTACCACATCAGATCACCGTCCGGACACCACGTCCGGTTCCCAGCGTAGGCCGTTTGACCATGGCCGTCCTGGCCAGGCACGATCGTCGGGTGACAGTCGCGGGAGGGAGCTGATCGGGCGTGAGCATTCTCGGTACCCGGGTCCGGCGGACGGAGGACCCTGGTTTCCTGACGGCCGGTGCCGTCTATACCGATGACATCCGGCTGGCCGGAGCCTGTCACGTGTTCTTCGTCCGGTCCCCGGTCGCGCACGCGCGGATCCGCTCCATCGACGTCAGCGCCGCGCGGCAGGCGCCCGGTGTGATCGCCGCGTTCACCGGCGCCGACCTGGCCGACCTTCCGGTGCTGGCGCCGCCGATGCCCGGCATGATCAACGGGCAGATGGGCCAGTCGCTCCTGGCCCGGGATGTGGTCCGGTTCGTCGGGGAGCCGGTGGCCGTGGTGGTCACCGAGGACCGGTACCAGGGCGAGGACGCCGTGGAGCTGGTGGACGTCGACTACGACCCGCTGCCGCCGGTGATCGGGCTGGACGAGGCCACCGCCCACGGCGACCCGGCCGTGCTGTTCCCCGATGCCGGCACCAATGTCGCCGCCTCGTTCGGCGACGCCGCCGCGCTCAAGGCGGATCTGTTCGATGGCTGCGACGTGGTCGTCACCCGCACCATCGTCAACCAGCGGGTCGCGCCCGCGCCGATGGAGCCGCGCGCGGCCGCCGCCGTGTGGGGCGACGACGGCCGGCTGACGGCGTGGATCCCGAACCAGGGCGCCCAGGGCACGCGCGACGCCCTGGCGGACATGCTCGCGATCGAACCGGCGGGCCTGCGGGTCATCACCCCGGACGTCGGCGGAGCGTTCGGGGCCAAGTTCGGCGCCGACCCCGAGCACGCGGTGGTGTGCTGGGTGGCCCGGCAGGTCGGCCGTCCCGCCCGCTGGGCCGAGGCCCGGGGCGAGAACCTGGTCGGGATGACGCACGGCCGCGCGCAGCGCCAGACGGTCACGATCGGCGGCAGCCGGGACGGCACCGTGGCGGCCTACCGGCTGGAGATCCTGCAGGATGCCGGGGCCTATCCAAGGTTCGGCGCGTTCCTGCCGGCCCTCACCATCCTGATGGCGCCCGGCCCGTATGCGTTCGGCCGCGCCGAGGCGATAGCGACGGCGGTGGTGACGAACACCACCCCGGTCGGCGCCTACCGCGGCGCGGGCCGGCCCGAGGCCACCGCGGCGGTCGAGCGGGCCATCGACCTGTTCGCCGCCGAGATCGGCATGGACCCGGCCGAGGTCCGCCGCAAGAACCTGCTGCCGAAGTTCACCGAGCCGCACACGACCGCGTTCGGGGCCGTGTACGACAGCGGCGACTACACGGCGGCGCTGGACAAGGCGCTGGCGGCGGCCGGCTACGCCGATCTGCGTGCGGAGCAGGCCAAACGGCGGGCGGCGGGTGACGTGGTCCAGCTCGGCATCGGCATGTCCTGCTACGTGGAGATCACCGGCCCGGGGATGGAGGAGGGCGGCCCGCGGGAGAACGCCACCGTCGAGGTCCATCCCGACGGCAGCGCCACGATCCTCACCGGCACCTCCCCGCACGGGCAGGGCCACGCCACCGTGTGGGCGATGCTGGCCAGTGACGAGCTCGGCATCCCCATCGACAAGATCACGGTGAAGTGGGGGGACACCGACCTGATACCCGAGGGCGGCGGCACCGGCGGCTCGCGCAGCCTGCAGCAGGGCGGGGCGGCGGTACAGCAGGCGTCGCAGGAACTGCTCGACGTGGCCCGGCAGCGCGCGGCCGACACCCTGGAGGCCAGCCCGGCCGACCTGGTCTTCGACGCCGGGCGCAGCGCTTTTGCCGTGGCCGGTGACCCGGCCGCCTCGGTGCCGCTGGCCAAGCTGGCCGAGCCCGAGCGGCTGCTGGTGCGCGCTGTGTTCAGCGCGCCCGGCCCGACCTTCCCGTTCGGCGCGCACATCGCGGTGGCCGAGGTGGACACCGAGACCGGCAAGGCCGTGCTGCGCCGGATCGTGACCGTCGACGACGCCGGGGCCGTGATCAACCCGCTGCTGGCGGAGGGCCAGCGGCATGGCGGCATCGCACAGGGCGCGGCGCAGGCGCTCTGCGAGGAGGTCATCTACGACGCCGACGGCAACCCGCTGACCGCGACCTTCGCCGACTATGCCATCCTGTCGCCGACCGAGGTGCCCAGCTTCGAGCTGGCCGATATGGCCACCCCGACCAGCTACAACCCGCTCGGGGCCAAGGGGATCGGCGAGGCAGGCACGATCGGCGCGACGCCGGCGGTGCAGAACGCGGTCGTCGACGCGCTGACGCACCTCGGCGTGCGGCACATCGACATGCCCACCACCCCGCAGCGGGTGTGGCAGGCCCTGCGGTCAGCCAGGGACGCGTAGGGCTAGACGCCCGCCGGGCACGGGTCGAAGACCTTGCCGTCGAGGTTGACGTCGAACTTGACCGCGGCGAAACCGCCGGGCGGCGCGTACACGCGGGCGCAGAAGGTGGCGAACTGCCGCTTGTGCGGGCAGGCCTGCCCCGGGTCGCACACGAAGTGGTCGGCGCCATACTCGGCCTCGCCGACCCATTTGCCCGTCGGCTGGCGCGCCGTGTGGTCGGCGGTGAACACGTCCCAGCTGGGGCACCCGCCGTAGGTGTAGCACTCCTCCACCACGGCCCCGTCGGTGTAGCGCGCGCCCCAGCGGGCCAGCAGGGGTGAGTTCTTCCACAGCGCGGTCATGCCGTCCCGGTGCACCTGGTTGAACGCATAGGCGAGGTAGTTCTGCGCGTCGCCGGGCGTGAGGTGGAACCCGGTGGTGGACGGCGGGTCGAAGCTGTCGATGTCGTCCAGCTCCACCGCGTCGAACCCCTTGCTCGCGCACATGGCGATCCGCGCGTTCAGCATGGGCTTGAGCGCGTCGAGCTGACGGAAGTCGACCCAGCGCTCCTCCGGGTAGCCGTAGTAGATCTTCCCGAGCGTGGCGGCCGGGAAGCGCCCGGCGGGCGCCGGGCTGGCGTCCGGCCGGTAGTCCTCCCACGCCAGATCCAGGTAACAGACGGCCTTCGGGTGCGCCAGCGTGCTGGCCGGCCAGGCCGTGTGGATCCGCTGGATCTCGGCCGGGGTGGTCAGGAAGCCGTCGATGTCGTAAATGTCGACGGCGTGCGGGCCGGCCCGCTGGAGCGGTGTCACCCGGCCGATCTGCCAGTCCCAGCGCATGGGGTGGCCGGTGCGGTCCAGGTGCGGCGGGTACCAGCAGGACCCGCCGCCTGGCCTGGTGCAGGCCAGCGGCGCTGGGAGCGGGACCACCCGCCAGCGGAAGGACAGCATCGTCGCCCCGGCCACGTCGGCGGTCTGCACCTCGACCCGGTGCCTGCCCACGGCGAGCTTGCCGGTCGGGAAGACCCTGCTGCGCGGCATCGCCCGCCACGGCCCGCCGTCAACCCGGTAGCTCTGCGACGCCGGGCCGTTCGCCGCGTTGTAGTGCGGCGGGCTCACCTGGAAGTACTCCTGGTTGGAGGCGGTGCGCCGCTCGGGCAGCCCGTTCCGGAACCCGGCCACGGGCCTGAGAGCATATGGGTAGCGCCGGACCCGGTGCGGCGCCGTGAAGCTGCGTGACGAGCGGATGACGCGGAACGTGAAGGTGGCGGGGTCGGTCTCGACGACCTCGGCGGCGGTCTCGGTGAGCTTGAGGTACTTCCCGGTGTCGCCGTGCCCGGTTACATAGCGCCGCGCGGCGAACGGCGTCACCGTGGCATCCGCTCCGGCGGAGCAGTGCCTGCCGGTGCCCCCGGACCGGGCCGTGCAGGCCTGCCACACGTATCCGACCTCGAAGCTCAGCAGCCTGGCGCCGGGCGGCAGCGGCGAGGGCCGCCAGGACAGCCCGGCCGCCCGGACGGGCAGGCCATCGCGCAGCGGCCCCGCCACCTGCAGCGTGCCGTGGGAGACCGGCGGGCTGATCGCGGCCGGCGGAGGCGTGGTGGCGGACCGGTGCGGGGTGGGGGAGGCGTGGGGCTGCGGGGTGGCGGCGGTGCTGGTGCATGCCGCCGCCAGGGCGAGAACGAGCGCCGTGACCCCGGTCCGCGATGCCGCCGTCATGCGGGTCATAGCGGTAAGCCTCTCGTGCCCGCTTTCGTTCTCGCTCGGATGAGCGGATATTAGAACACACTCGTGCGTTCAGCAAGGCTGCTTCTGGTCGTTAATATTGCTGTCTGAGCGGCCGGGACGGTAGATTCACCTGGATGCGTGCCATCACGAGCGAGATCGCCAGCCAGCCTGCGCTGTGGCGGAAGGCCGCGGGCCTGGCTCCGGGCGCTGCGGGCTTGCTCCCGGCGCCCGGCGAACCGGCCGCCGCGATCGGCTGCGGAACCTCTTACCACATCGCACGGGCCTACGCCGCGCTGCGTGAGGACAGGAACCTGGGCACGACGGACGCGGCGATCGCCTCCGAGCTGTCGCCGCACCGGAGCTACGCGCGCGTGGTCGCCATCTCCCGCTCGGGCACCACGACGGAGGTGCTCCGCACGCTCGAGGGGGTCAGGGGACGCGTCGCCACGGTCGCGGTCACCGCGGTCCCCGACTCGCCGGTCGCTTCGGCCGCCGACGAAACGATCGTGCTGGACTTCGCGAACGAGCAGTCGGTTGTTCAGACGCGCTTCGCGACCACGGCACTTGCCCTGTTGCGCGCGCACATCGGCGACCGGCTCGAAGCCGCCGTCGCCGACGGGGAGGCGGCGCTGGCCCGGCCGCTGCCGGCCGCGCCCTCGGAGTTCACGCAGTTCGTGTTCCTGGGGCAGGGCTGGACGGTGGGCCTCGCGAACGAGGCGGCGCTCAAGCTGCGCGAAGCGGCCTCCGCCTGGACCGAGGCGTACCCGGCGATGGAATACCGCCACGGCCCGATCTCCGCGGCCGGCCGCGGAACCCTCGTGTGGGCCATCGGGGCCGTCGATCCGGGCGTGCTCGCCGACGCGGCGGCCACCGGGGCCACCATCGTCAGCGAGGGCGCCGATCCGATGGCCGAGCTCGTCCTCATCCAGCGGATGGCCGTCGAGCTCGCCGAGGCTCAGGGACTCGATCCCGACCACCCGAAGCACCTGACTCGTTCGGTCGTGCTGCCGTGAGTCGCCAGCGCTCACGCAGGGGGTCCTGATCGTGGCCGAGGTCTCGTTCCACGAGGTCACGAAGGTCTTCCCGAACGGGACGACGGCCGTTGACACGCTCACCTGCACCATCGCCGACGGCGAGTTCATGGTCCTGGTCGGCCCGTCCGGCTGCGGAAAGACGACCGCTCTGCGGATGATCGCCGGGCTGGAGGAGCCGACCGCGGGCGCGATCGCCATCGGCGGAGACGTCGTGAACGGCGTTTCTCCCCGGGATCGCGACATCGCGATGGTGTTCCAGAGCTACGCGCTGTATCCGCACAAGACGGTCCTGGAGAACCTGGCCTTCGGGCTCCGGCAGCACAAGATGCCGGCCGCCGAGATCACGGAACGGGTCAGGGAGGTGAGCTCGCTGCTGACCCTCGATGACCTGCTGGACCGCAAGCCCGCCCAGCTCTCCGGCGGTCAGCGGCAGCGCGTGGCGATGGGGCGCGCGCTGGCCCGCCGGCCGCAGGTCTATCTTCTCGACGAGCCGCTCTCGAACCTGGACGCACAGCTCCGGACCCAGCTCCGTGCCGACCTCAAGCAGCTGCATCAGCGTTTTTCCACCACCACTCTCTACGTCACGCACGACCAGGTCGAGGCCATGACGCTCGGCGAGCGCATCGGCGTGATGTCCGGCGGGAAGCTGCTTCAGCTGGGCCCACCGCAGGAGATCTACCGGCGCCCGGCGAACGTGTTCGTGGCCGGCTTCATCGGCAGCCCCCCGATGAACCTGCTCAGCGCCTCCGCCGCGGGCGGCCGCGTGGACGCGGGCGATCTCGTGCTCGAGGCGCCCGGCGTCCCCAGCGGCGAGCTTGTCGTCGGCGTTCGTCCGGAGGCCCTGCGCCTCATGACGGACGCCGCTGGAGAGCACGCCATGGCGGTGCGCGTGGAAGTCGTGGAGCTCCTCGGCCACGAGACGATCGTCTATGGGAGCATTCGCGGTCGCCGCGTGGCCACTGCCGCCACCACCCCCGGGATCGAATCCCTGCCCCCCGAGCGGGCGATCGTCATCGCCCGGCTCGACGCGCGCCGCCAGCCCGCGGTGGGCGAGACGATCAAGCTTGGGATGTCACTGGAGGACGTCCACCTCTTCGATGCCACGTCGGGCGAGGCGCTGGCCTGGTCCGAGCCCCTCGCCTCCCGGCGCGTGGCCGGATCCTGAGGACGGTTCGGATGCGGCAGGCGGAGCGGCTGGAGACGATCCTGGAGTGGCTGTCCGGGAACGGCAGCGTGAACGTCGCCAACATCTCCGACGAGCTGGGCGTGTCAGCCGCCACCGTCCGTCGCGACCTCGACCTGCTCGAGCGCCAGCGCCTGCTGGCCCGCACCCACGGCGGCGCGGTCGCGCAGGGTGTCTTCTACGAGCTCCCGCTCCGCTACAAGGGCGGCCGCCACAAGGAAGAGAAGCTCAAGATCGCCCGCGAGGCTGCGACCCGCGTCGCCGCAGGTCACGCGGTCGGCCTCACCGGCGGCACCACCACCACCGAGGTCGCCCGGGCCCTCGTCGACCATCAGCGCCTCACCCTGGTCACCAACGCCCTGAACATCGCGTCCGAGATGGCGGTCCGCCCCAACCTCAAGCTCGTCGTCACCGGCGGCGTCGCCCGATCCGAGTCCTATGAACTGGTCGGCCCCATCGCCGAAGCCAGCCTGGCCGGCCTCAACCTCGACATCGTGTTCGTCGGCGCCGACGGCGTCTCCCTCGAAGCAGGCCTTACCACCCACCACGAGGTCGAGGCCCATACGAACCGCGCCCTGATCGAGCGCTCCCGCTCGGTCGTCGTCGTCGCCGACAGCTCCAAAATCGGCCTGGTGGCCTTCGCCCAGATCTGCGACATGAGCACGGTCGGCGAGCTCATCACCGACAGCGCTGCCAACCCCCGCATCCTCGCCGCCCTCTCCAACGCCGGCGTGAGAGTCACCACCGTCTGACCACCCCAGGCGAGGAGGGGGAAGCCTCTCGCCCCGGGGAAGGGGGTCTCGCGCGTCAGACGAGAGTCCACGCACCTTCCGCGGACTCGGTGATGACCCCGGCCCGAACGCCCGCACCCCGATGCCGACGCCAGCTCCGAGGGGATACCCCGATCTGGTTTGCTCGCACTTGCTCACTTGAGCCATACATGGAACACTCTCGCTCATGCCCCGAGTCGCGATCATCGGCGCCGGCAGCGTGGAGTTCACCCGCAACGTAGTCGCCGACCTGTGCTCGTTCCCGGAGCTGGCCGGGCAGCTGACCATCGCCCTGCACGACATCAACGCGGAGCGTCTGGCGTACTCGGAGCGCGCCGCCGCGTCGATCGTGCGGCGGACCGGCGCCGGGCACCGGGTGGAGGCCAGCGCCGAGCGCCGGCCCGCCGTGGAGGGCGCGGACTACGTCATCAACGAGATCCAGGTCGGCGGGTACCGGCACACCCTCAAGGATTTCGAGATCCCGAAGAAGTACGGGGTCCGCCAGACGATCGGCGACACGATCGGGATCGGCGGCATCTTCCGTGGGCTCCGCACCATTCCCGTCGCGGTGGGCATCGGCAACGACCTCCACGAGCTGGCGCCGGACGCCCTGCTGCTGAACTACACCAACCCGATGGCCATGGTGCCGTGGGCCGTCTACGAGGGCAGCCCGTTCACGAACGTGGTCGGCGTGTGCCACTCGGTGCGGGACACCCATGCCTTCCTGGCCGCCGCCGTTGGCGTGCCGGAGCAAGACGTCGCCTTCCGCACGGCCGGCTTCAACCATCAGTGTTTCGTGCTGCGGTTCCGCCACCGTGGCACCGGCGAGGATCTCTACCCGCGGCTCCGGGAGGTGATCGAGGCCGATCCGGAGGGGCTGGGCCGGCGGGTGCGCGTGGAGATCTTCCGGCGCTTCGGCTACTTCCCCACCGAGTCCAGCGAGCACTCGAGCGAATACGTCCCCTGGTTCCTCCACCACGATGACCAGGTTGAGCGGTTCCGGTGCGAGATCGACGAGTACCTGCGCCGCAGCGAGGAGAACCTCGCGGACTGGGAGCGGACGAAGGCGGCCCTGGACGCCGGTGAGGAACTCGAGGTCGAGCCCGCCTCCGAGCTCGCTTCGGAGATCATCCACTCGCTCGAGACCGGTACCGCCCGTGAGATCTACACGAACGTGCGGAACGGCGGGCTGATCGACGGGCTGCCCGGCAACGCCTGCGTCGAGGTGCCGACCCTGGTCGACAAGAACGGAGTCCAGCCCACGCGGGTCGGGGTCCTCCCCCCGCAGTGCCTCGCCCTGAACCGGACGTTCCTGAACGTGGTGGAGCTCACGGTCCGCGCGGCGCTCGAGGAGCGGCGGAGCCTGGTCTACCAGGCCGCGCTGCTCGACCCGAACACGGCCGCCACGCTGACGACCCAGCAGGTCGTCGCCATGTGCGACGACCTGATCGAGGCCCATGGAGAACTGATGCCCGAGGGCATCCGGGGATCAAGCTGATCGCA
Source organism: Streptosporangiaceae bacterium (assembly GCA_035473755.1). GTDB lineage: Bacteria > Actinomycetota > Actinomycetes > Streptosporangiales > Streptosporangiaceae > UBA9676. The sequence continues at coordinate 6,532 of DATINY010000139.1, read as the reverse complement.
GGCATGACCATCCACGCTCCTGACCTGCTGGAGGAGCCCTCGCTGCGGCAGGTCCTGGGCCGTCCCATACTCCGCAGCGAGGATCGCGCGCTGCTCACCGGGACGGCCCGGTACCTGGACGATGTCCCCTGCGAGGGGGCGCTGTACGGGGTGTTCGTCCGGTCCCCGATGGCGCACGCGCTCGTCCGGTCGGTCGACGCGGACGACGCCCGCGCGATGCCGGGTGTCGTGGGTGTGTTCACCGCCGGGGACATGGGCGGGCTGCACATGCCCCCGGTCGAGGACAGTCCCGGGGTGTTCGCCCGGCCGCTGCTCGCCGTCGGCCGGGTCCGTTTCGTCGGCGAGCCGGTGGCGGTGGTGGTGGCGCGCACGAGGGCGCAGGCCACGGACGCCGCCGACGCCGTCGACGTCGACTACGAGCCGCTCGCCCCGGTGGTCGATCCCGAGGCGGCGCTGGAGCCTGACGCGCCGGTCCTGTTTCCGGCCCACGGCTCCAACCTGGCGGTCCGCGTCGACGATGTGGCCTCCGACCCCGGCGCGCTCGAGGGCGCCGAGATCACCGTGCGGGCACGGTTCGTCAACCAGCGGGTGGCGCCGGTGCCGATGGAGCCCAACGGCGCGCTCGCCATCGCCGGCGCGGCGGCCGGCCAGCCATCGCTGACGCTGTGGGCCTCGGTGCAGGCCCCCCACGACACCCGCAGCATCGTCGCCCAGGTTCTCGGGCTGGACCCGGCCCAGGTGCGCGTCCGCACCGCGACGGTGGGCGGCGGGTTCGGCGGGAAGATCCCGACGTACCCCGAGCATGTCGTGATCGCCTGGCTCGCCCGGCACCTGGGCGGGGCGGTCCGCTGGGCGGAGACGCGAACCGAGAACATGGTCGCGATGACGCACGGCCGGGGGCAGGTGCAGCACGTCGAGCTGGGCGCCGCACGGGACGGACGGATACGCGGGCTCCGGGCCTTCGTGATCCAGGACATCGGCGCGTACGCCAGTGAGGCCGCGACCCTGCCCCCGCTGACCGGCCTCATGGCCTCGGGCCCGTACCGGATCCCCCGGATCGACTTCCATGCGGTCGCGGTCGTGACCACCACCACCCCGGTGGGCGCTTACCGGGGAGCGGGCCGGCCGGAGGCAACGTTCCTGCTGGAGCGCGCCCTGGACATGCTGGCCGCCGAGCTCGGGATCGATCCCGCGGAGATCCGCCGGCGCAACTTCATCCCCCCCGAGGCCTTCCCCTACCGCACCCCGACCGGCGCCAGCTACGACAGCGGGGACCCAGGCCAGGCCCTCGATATCGCGCTCCGGGCGGCCGGGTACCCCGGTCTGCGCCGGGAACAGGCGGCGCGCATCGGCCAGGGGGAAACATGGCAGCTCGGCATCGGCATCGGCAGCTACGTGGAGGTCACCGGCTGGGGAAGCGAGTTCGCCGCGCTGGAGGCCGACGAGCGGGGGATGTTCACCGTCCTGACCGGGACCAGCCCCCACGGGCAGGGGCACGAGACCGCATGGGCGCAGATCGTGGCCGACACCCTCGGGGTGCCGTTCGATGCCGTCACGGTCCGGCACTCGGACACGCTGCTCGTGCCGCGCGGCGGGGGGACGATGGGGTCGCGGTCCCTCCAGGTGGGCGGCTCGGCCGTGCTCCGGGCCTCGGTGGCCCTGCTGGACAAGGCGCGGCGCCTGGCCGCCCACCTGCTGGCGGTGAGCGAGGGCGACGTGCGCCGCTTCGACAGCCGGCTCGGCGTCAGGGGAGCCCCCGGGCGGTCACTGTCCTGGGGCGAGCTCGCGGCCGCCGCCGCGGACCCGTCATCCCTCCCGCCCGGCATGGAGGCGGGGCTGCGAGCGCAGGCCGACTTCGAGATGGAGGATTCGACCTATCCGTTCGGCGTCCACGTCGCGGTGGTGGAGGTCGACACCGAGACGGGGCAGGCGAAGCTGGTCCGGCATGTCGCGGTGGACGACTGCGGGCGCCGCATCAACCCGATGCTCGTCGAGGGGCAGATCCACGGCGGGATCGCGCAGGGCGCCGCCCAGGCGCTGTTCGAATCCTTCGTCTACGACGAGGCAGGCAATCCCCAGACGTCCAGCCTCGCCGACTACGCGATGCCGAGCGCGGCGGAGCTTCCCTCGTTCGTCACCGTCCCGCTGGCGACCCCCACCGACCGGAACCCGTTGCAGGCGAAGGGCGTCGGCGAGGGGGGAACCATCGGGGCCGGGCCCGCGGTCCAGAACGCGGTGATCGACGCGCTCTCCCACCTTGGTGTCCGCCACATCGACATGCCGATGAGCCCGGACCGGGTCTGGCGGGCCATCAGGGACGCATCGCGCGGCGGACCGGATGATCGCGAGAAAGGAGGACGGCATGGAACGGCCGGACCTGAACGGCCTGATAGCGGCGATCGTCACGCCCATGCGGAGCGACGCGTCGATCGACGAGGGGTCCCTCCGAAGATACGCTGACTGGCTGGCCGGCCAGGGCGTCCGCGGGCTGGCCGTGAACGTGGACACGGGCGAGGGACCCCACCTGTTCCCGGAGGAGCGGCTGCGGGTGCTGGAGATCGTGGCCGAGGAGGTCGGCGGCCGGGCCCTGGTCGTCGCCGGGCTCGCCGCCTCGTTCACCGAACAGGCCCGCCGGATCGCCGCCGACACCGCCCGGGCCGGGGCGGACGCCCTGCTCGTCTTCCCCATCTCCGCCTACCAGGGCGAACCGCTGGACCCGGAGATCCCCGCCTCGTACCACCGGGCGGTGGCCGAGGCCTCCGGTCTTCCCCTCATTGCCTTCCAGCTCCAGCCCGCGCTGGGCGGGGTGAGCTTCTCGGCCGAGGTCATCGAGCGCATCATGGGCATCGATGGCGTGGTGGCCATCAAAGAGGCGTCCTTTGACGCGAAGCGGTTCGTGGAGACCGCGAGGCTGGTCAAGTCCCTGCCGTCGGCCCCCACCGTCCTGAACGGCAACGACAACTTCCTGCTCGAGGCGTACCTCCTCGGGGCCGAGGGGGCGCTGCTCGGCTTCGGCACGCTCGCCGCACGCGAGCAGGTCCAGCTGCACCGGGCCGCGCGCGAGCACGATCTGGCCCGGGCGTTCGAGCTCCGTGACATGCTTCAGCCCTTGTGCGACGTGATCTTCGCCCCGCCCGTCCGCGACTACCGCGCCCGCATCAAGTACGCGCTCACGCGCCTGGGGATCATCGACGAAGCCCACGTCCGGCCGCCGCTGCGCCCGCTGCCCAAGGAGGCCTGCGACCTCGTGGACGGCGCGCTCAAGCAAGCGGGTCTCCGCTGATGGGCCTGCGGGGAGTGGGCGTGTTCCTGCCCACGTTCGCCGGGGCCGGCGGGCGCACCGGGGACGAGCTGGCGGCGTTCGCCCGGCGCGCCGAGGACCTGGGGTTCGACTCCGTATGGGCGACCGATCACCTGCTGCACCAGAGCAGGTTCTATGCGGTCCCGTGGCTCGACCCGATCGTCTCGCTCACCTATGTGGCGTCGGCGACGTCGCGGCTGCGCCTGGGCACCTCGGTCCTTGTCCTGCCGACCCGCCACCCGGTCGTCCTGGCCAAGCAGGTGGCCACGCTCCAGGCCCTCGCCGATGAGCGCTACATCCTGGGCGTGGGAACGGGCTGGGATGACCGGGAGTTCCAGGCCGTCGGGCAGCGGCGGGCGGAGCGGGGCGGCCGGACCGACGAGTCGATCGCGATCTTGCGCCAGCTGCTCGCGGGCGAGACCGTGACCTACGAGGGCCGGTACTACCAGCTACGGGACGTGGCGGTGGGCCCGGCGATGCGCTCGCCGCTCCGCCTGTGGACCGCTGGCGGCCGGCAGCTCCCGCACGCGGCCTCCCCGGAGCGGCCGGTGCTGGCCCCGGCGGTTCTCCGTCGGATCGCCGCCTCCGACGGATGGATCGCGCGGCCCACGTCCCTGCCGTCGCAGATCTCCGAAGACCTCGCCGAGATCCGCCCCGCGCTGGCGGCGGCGGGCCGCGATCAGAACACGTTCACGGCCGCGCACGAGAACTTCCTCCATCTGGTTCCCACCGAGGACCGCGCGAAGGCCCTCGCCGAGCAGCGGCGCGCCTTCACGACGATCATGGGAGACGGCCGGCCGTTCGAGTATTTCGAGCAGGTGTACCTGACGGGCACGCCGTCGGAGATCGTGGACAAGCTGCGGGCGAGGATGGCCATCGGCATCGAGTACCTGATCCTGCACACCCTGGAGCCGTCGGCGGCGCAGCTGGATCTGTGGGCGGAGCACGTCCTGCCCCACCTGGAGGCCTGATGACGAAGATCGTGCTCAACGGGGCCGGCAGCGCCGAGTTCACCAAGGAGCTGCTGGCCGACATCCTCGGCTTCGACGAGCTCGCCGGGTCCACGATCGCGCTGTTCGACGTGGACAGCGAGCGCCTCGAAACCGCGGCGGCCATCGCGCGCTGGACCGCGGGGGCACTGGGCGCGCCGGCCACGATCGAGCCGTACCTGGACCGCCGGGCGGCGCTCGAGGGAGCGGACCACGTGATCAGCATGATCCGGGTCGGCGGGCACGAGGGACTGCGGCTCGACTTCGAGATCCCCGGGCGGCACGGCGTCCGGCAGACGATGGCCGACACGCTGGGCATCGGGAGCATCTTCCGGGCCCTCTGCACGATCCCGGCGCTGCTCGGCCTGGCGCGCGACCTGCACGAGGTCGCGCCCGGCGCCTGGCTCTACAACTACACGAACCCGATGGCGGCGCTGGTGTGGGCGATCTACGCCGGTACCCCCCACCAGCGTGTCGTTGGCGTGTGCATGTCGCCGGAGAACACCGCGCAGCAGCTCGCGGAGCTGCTCAATGTGCCCTTTGGCGAGATCGCCTACCTGGCCGGCGGGATCAACCACCAGTCGTGGATTCTGCGGCTGGAGCGCGGCGGCCAGGACCTCTACCCGCGGCTCCGGCAGATCGTGGCCGGCGACCCGGACGGGCTGGGGCGGCGGGTCCGGGTGGAGATGTTCAAGCGGTTTGGCTACTTCCCGACCGAGTCGAGCGAGCACAGCGCGGATCTCGTGCCCTGGTTCCTGCCTCACGAGGATCAGGTCCGCCGCTTCCGGATCCCGGTGAACGAGTACCTGCACCGCAGCGAGCGGAACCTCGGCTCCTACGCGGAGACCCGGCGCAAGCTCGCGGCGGGGGAGCCGCTCGGGCTCGAACGCGGCCCCGAATACGCCCCGCAGATCATCCACTCCATCGAGACGGGGACGCCCCGGATGGTCTACGGCAACGTCCGCAACGGCGGCTCGATCGACAACCTGCCGGAGGACTGCTGCACCGAGGTGCCGTGCCTGGTGGACCGGGCGGGGGTCCAGCCCACTCGGGTGGGGAGCCTGCCGCCGCAGCTCGCCGCGCTCAACCGCCTGTATCTGAACGTCTGCGAGCTGACCGTGCGGGCCGCGCTTGAGGAGCGCCGGGACCTGGTGTACCAGGCGGCGCTCCTCGACCCCGCCACAGCCGCCACCCTGTCCATCGACGAGATCATCCGCGTGTGCGACGAGCTGATCGACGCCCACGGCGAGCTGATCCCGGCCGGGATCAGGGGCAGCTGAGGCGCCTCGCCACCCGGCCGGGAGAGCTGCCTGACCGCTACCCGCCGGCCGCGCCGGGCACGTTCAGGATCGTGTCCGCCTGCTGCGCCGCCTGGTTAAGCGCGGCCGCCGGGGCGGCCCGGCCGAGCAGCACCGAGGCGATGCCGTTGCCGAGGGAGTTGACGACGCGCGGCCACTGCGGCAGCGTGGGCATCGCCTCCTTGGCGTTCACCAGGTTCGCGGCCATCGGCCCGATCCCCGGCCACTTCTTCAGGTATGTCTGGTAGCCGGGCAGCTTGAGCATGGACGGCCGGATCGGGAGCGAACCGGACCCGATCGACCAGGCCAGCTCCTGCTTCGGCGCGGTCAGCCACTCCAGGAACGTGATGGAGGCTTTCACCCGCGCGGGGCTGTTGTTGAAGATGACCCAGTTGTCGGGCCCGGACACGGTCTGGTGGCTGGTGCTCACGGCCGGCAGCGGCACGTCCGCCCAGTCCATCTTCGCCTGGTTGAGCACCGGGACCTCCCACGGGCCGCTGACGAACATGGCCAGATGCCCGCTCGTGAACAACGGCTCGGCGTTGCTCGCCGTCGGGTCCAGGTACACCGAATGGTCGACGGTCGCCATCTGCTGCCAGAGCGTCAGGTTCGCCACGCCCGCCGGCGAGTTGAACAGCGCCTTCTTGTGGTCCGGCGACAGGATCTGCCCGCCGCGCTGCCAGAGCCCGGGGAAGAACCGCCAGGACGTGTCGAGCAGGTCCCCGCCGGTGGGGTAGTTCACGCCGAAGATGTGCTTGGCCGGATTGGTCATCTTCTTCGCGACGGCGCGGAACTGGTCCCAAGTCCAGTTGGGGGACGGGACGGGGACGCCGGCCGCGGCGAACAGCTTCTTGTTGTAAATCACCGACAGGTTGTCGATGAGGGCGGGGAACCCGATGACCTTGCCTCCGGGCGACACGATCTGCTGCGACGCCGGGTAGAAG
>DATINY010000138.1:0-12075 GCA_035473755.1 Streptosporangiaceae bacterium | reverse complement strand
TCACGATGCATAAACGTGCAGCGTGCGGCCCACGTTGTCGAGCATCCCGCGCAGCGCGTCGTAGTCGGGATGCCGCATCCGCACGTACGCGTTGGCCATGTACCCGGCCTCCACCGGCTGGGTCGGCGTGCCCGGCGGCGGCAGGTGAGCGTCGATGACCCACTCCCCGTGCTCCTTCTGGAGCTCCTCCACCCCGGAGTAGCCCGTGATCTGGCCGTCCCGCTCGGGGCGCAGCGCGACGATCCCGGCCGCGTACCGGCGCGACGGTGCCGAGCCGGTCTCGCCGTGGGAGATCGCGTTCGCCCACGCCCGGTAGACGTCCATGTCGTTGCCCGCGGAGTACAGGTCCCAGGCCCCCACGCCGGGAGGCCGGCAGCCGATCTCGGAGAACTTCAGCCCCTTCGGGCCGAAGAACCATTCCATGTGCGTCGCGGACGTCCCTATCCCGAGGGCGGCGATGACCCGCCGCCCCATCTCGCGCACCTCGCCATACTCCGGCGCGGTGTCGATCCGGTTGGTGGAGATGAACTCGGGCGAGATCCACCGGGTCCGCATCGCGTCGAGCACGTTCGGGAAATAGTGCGATACGAAGTCGGCCGCCACCTGCCCGCCCACCGTGATGGTGTCGTAGAAGCCCTCGTGGCCCTCGACGAACTCCTCCACCGCGATCGATTCCGCGCCCTGCCCGCCGAAGATTCCCAGCGCATGGTCGAGGCTGGCCGCGTCGTCGGCCCGCATCGTGTCCAGGGCACCGGCGCCGCTGCGCGGCTTGAGGATCAGCGGGAACCCGGCCTGCTCGGCGAACGCGCGGGCCTCGGCGGCGCTGCCGACCGCGGCCGAGGCGGCGGTCGGCACCCCCGCCTCGCGCAGCACCTGCTTCATCGACGGCTTGTCCCGGCACAGCCAGGCCGTCCGCACCGATGTGCCCGGGATGGTGCACGCCTCCCTGACCTGCGCCGTCGCCAGGATGTGTGCCTCGATCGTGGCCTCGAGCCGGTCGACCCACAGTTTGTCCTGCACCCACCGGACCGCGCGGGTCATCGCCTCCACATCGGTGACCGACCGCACCTGCTCGTAGTGGTGCATCCAGCCCTTGAGCTGATCATCCATCGCGTCGAGGGGGTACTCGCCGATACCGATCACCGTCGCGCCGGCCTCGGCCAGCGCGCGGGGGAAGTTGCGCTGGCTGGAGGGGAAGAACGGCTCGACGAACACGACGTTCATGCCTGGAATGCTACGCGGGCCAACGGGACCCCTCCTGGCCTGACTGGGCCTGGCGCAGTGGGGTATCCCTGAGGGCATGGTGTTCGCCGCCTTCGTCGCGCCCTACCTGCTCGGCGCGACGATGCGGTTCGTGGAGGCGACAGCCGGGCTGCCGGACACCGAGCTGGCCCTCATCACCTGCGACCCCGAGAGCCGCGTCCCGGATCACTTGCGGCCCAGGCTGGCCGCGCACTGGCGGATCGACGACCCGTTCGACGCCGGGCAGATCGCCACCGCCGCCGAGGCGATCGGCCAGCGCGTCGGCCCGGTGCAGCGGCTCTTCGGGGTGTTCGAGCAGCTGCAGGTGCCGCTCGCGCAGGTCCGGGACCAGCTGGGCATCGCCGGCATGGACGCGGCTACCGCGCGCAACTTCCGCGACAAGGCGCAGATGAAGTCGGTGCTGCGGGCGGCCGGCGTGCCGTGCGCGCGGTACCGGCTGGCCGACTCGGCCGACGCGGCGGCCGGCTTCGCCGCCGAGGTGGGATTCCCGCTGGTGGTCAAGCCGCCCGCCGGTGCCGGGGCCAAGAGCACGTTCCGTCTCGATGACGCTCAGGATCTGCAGGTGTGGCTCAGCGTCGCCCCGCCGGCGCCGGACCGGCCCGCGCTGGTCGAGGAGTTCCTCACCGGCGAGGAGGGCTCCTACGACAGCGTGATGACCGGCGGGCAGGTCGTCTGGGACTCGATCTCGTCCTACCAGCCCACGCCGCTGGAAGTGCTGCGCAACCCGTGGATCCAGTGGCGGGTGCTCCTGCCGCGCGACATAGCCGGGCCCGAGTATGACGACATCCGGGCGATCGTGCCGGCGGCGCTGCGGGCGCTCGGGCTGCGGTCGGGGTTCACGCACATGGAGTGGTTCCGGCGGCCCGACGGCTCGGTCGCCGTCTCCGAGGTCGCGGCGAGGCCGGCCGGAGCCCAGATCACCTCCATGCTGTGCTACGTCCACGACTTCGACTTCTACCGCTCATGGGCGCAGCTGATGGTGCACGACAGCTTCGCCCCCCCGCCGCGCCTGTGGTCCGCCGGGACGGTGTACCTGCGCGGGCAGGGAGTGGGGCGGGTGCAGGCGGTGCGCGGCCTTGACCGGCTGCCGGCCGAGGTGAGCTCGCTGGTCGTCGAGTCCCGCCTGCCGGAACCGGGCCAGGTGTCCTCGGGCAGCTATGAGGGCGACGGCTACGTCATCGTCCGGCACCCGGACACCGCCGTGGTCACCGACGCCATGTGGCGGCTCATCACCGGTGTACGGGTCGAGCTCGGCTGATCGTTATGAATGTCATCATGATCTCCCCTGGGTACCCGGCCGAGATGGCATTTTTCGCCCGCGGGCTCGCGGCCGCCGGGGCGTCCGTTATCGGCATCGGTGACCAGCCACCGTCAGCCGTTCCGCCGGTTGCGAGGGAGGCGCTGGCCCACTACCAGCAGGTTGGCTCCCTGGCCGCCGGGGATGCCGTCGCGGCCATGGTCCGTGAGCTGGCCCGGCAGGTACGCATCGACCGGGTGGAGTGCCTGTGGGAGCCGTACATGATGCTCGCCGCGCGGCTGCGTGAGGAGCTCGGCCTGCCCGGGCTGACCGCCGGGCAGACGGTGCCGTTCCGGGACAAGGAGCTGATGAAGGAGCTGCTCGGCGCCGAGGGCCTGCGCACGCCGGGACACGCGAGCGCGGAGACGGTCGCCGGGGTGTGGGCCGCCGCGGAACGCCTCGGCTTCCCGCTCATCGTCAAGCCGATCGCCGGCGCGGGCGCGGCCGACACCTACCGGGCCGACTCCGCAACCGAGCTCGACGCCATCCTGCCGATGCTCCGGCACGTGCCGCAGGTCATCGTCGAGGAGTTCGTCGACGGGGAGGAGTTCACCTACGACACCATCTGCGCGGGCGGCCAGGTGCTGTTCGAGAACATCTGCTGGTACCGCCCGCGCCCGCTGATCATGAAGCAGCACGAGTGGATCAGCCCGGTCACCATCGCGCTGCGCGCGCTGGACGTGCCAGATCTCCAGGCCGGCCGGGCGCTCGGCGCGGCCGCGCTGAAGGTTCTCGGGTTCCGCGACGGGTTCACCCACATGGAGTGGTACCGCAAGGCCGACGGCGAGGTGGTGTTCGGCGAGATCGGCGCCCGGCCGCCGGGCGGGCGCCTGGTGGACGTGATGAACTACGCCACCGACGCCGACCTGTTCCTGGCCTGGGCCGAAGCGATCACGGAAGGCGGGATCTCGCGCCCGGTCGAGCGGCGCTACAACGCCGCGGTCATCTTCAAGCGCGCCGAGGGCGCCGGCCGGATCACGGGCTACGAGGGCCTGGACCACCTGATGGCCGAGTACGGCGAGCACGTGGCCGCGCTCGATCTGCTTCCGGTCGGGGCGCCGAGGCGCGACTGGCGGGCCGCCATCATCTCCGACGGCATGGTTATCGTCCGCCACCCGGAGCTGTCGAAGACCATCGAGATGACGGAGCGCTTCGCCGCCGAGCTCCGGCTGCACGCCGGCTGACGGAGCATCGCTGCTCCGCAGCCTGGCCCGTGGGCCGGCCAGGTGCTGGCCCGCGGCGGCTGCGCGGTGGGCTGCGGCCTCAGGCGTCAGTACCCCCCGCCGCCGCCCGCGCTGGCCGACCCGCTGGCAGCCGCCGCGGCGCCGGAGGCGGTGACCTCGTGCCACACGCCGCCGGAGAGGTTCAGGCCGTTGCCCTTGGCCTGCCCCGGTGCCTTGTCGCCGACGTAGGTGTAGAGCGGATGCCCGTTATAGGTCGCCTGCACCGAGCCGTCGGAACGCGTGATCGTGGCGAGCTTGCCGGTGACGCCCGCACCGGCGGTGGCCGGTCCCTTCACCGGCGGCCAGTACGTGGCGCACGAGCCGTTGCAGTTCGACTTGGTCGAGGTGTCAGGAACGAACCAGTACAGCGTGAAGCCCTTGGCGTTGGTGACGACGGTGGCTCCGCCGATCGTGGTGGTCTTCAGCGTGCTGCTGCTGGCCGCCGCGCTGGAGGCCGGTGCGGCGGCGCTGGAGGTGTTGCTGCCTGAGCCGGTGGAGCTGCCGCAGGCGGCGATCAGGAGCGTGGCGGCCAGCCCCGCCGGCGCTAGCCATGTCTTGTTCATCGCAGGTCCCCGTTCAGATGGGAGGCCGGTTTCCTCACCTTTGATCAACGTTAGTGCCCGGATGTTCGTTCACGGGCCTGATGAGGGTCTTTGACCGGTTCAGGCAAACACTAGGATCAGCGGGTGCGAAGTCCGCTTCCGCCGGTCGCGGCCGTGATCGGGTTCATCGACGCGATCAACCGGGGCGATGTCGACCGCCTGGTCGCACTCATGTCACCCGGCCACCGGCTCCAGGTTCTCCACGAGCCTCCGCTGGCCGGCCGGGAAGCGAACCGCGGCGCCTGGAACGGGTACCTGACTGCGTTTCCCCGCTATGTCATCTACCCGGACCGAATCGTGCACCGAGGCGATGACGTACTGGTCCTCGGCACTACCACCGGTTCCCACCTTGGTCTCTCTGACCAGGAAGAAAGCCAGCTCAAAGTGATCTGGCGCGCGACCGTGCGTGACGGGCTGCTGACGCTGTGGCAGGTCATCGAAGATACCCCCGGACAGCGAGCGCTCCTCGGGCTGACCGACCAGTAGCCCGGCGGCGGGCCTGCTCGGCCGGGCGCCTGACGCGGGACTAGCTGGCCGCGGACAGCAGGTGGAGGGCCCTGATCGCGAGCGGGTAGCCGTGGATGCCGAGGCCGATGATGATCCCGCGGGCGACCGGTGAGATCCACGACTGGTGCCGGAACTCCTCGCGGCCACGAACGTTCGAGATGTGCACCTCGATCACCGGCAGGCGGACGGCTTCGATGGCGTCGCGCAGGGCGATCGAGGTGTGGGTGAGCGCGCCCGGGTTGAGCACGGCGCCGATGGACCTCCCGGCCTGGACCTCGGGGCCGGCCTCCTGGATCCAGTCGATCAGCTGGCCCTCGTGGTTCGACTGCCGGCAGACCGCATCCAGGCCGAGCTGACTGGCCTCCCGCCGGCACAGCTCCTCCAGCTCGGCGAACGTCGTCGTTCCGTAGATCTCCGGGCTGCGCGATCCCAGCAGGTTGAGGTTCGGGCCGTTCAGGATGAGCACTGATGCCATGCCGCCTCATTCGGTCGGAAGCCAAGGTAGATTCACCGGACGTCACTGTTGTAGCGGAGTTCCGCCGCGGCAGCATGCTAAGGCCCCTGTCCCTGAGATGGGGCGGTGGGCGCGCGACCGGCGCTGGCCCACAGACTGGGAAATTGCTTGCATGGTCCGCTGTCGGCCCCCAGCGGACCAACGCTTCTGGTTGCGGGGCCAGCGGGAGCGAAGGACGATGACGGCCGCACCGGCGGAGAGCCTGGGCACCAAGGGAGTTCGCAGCCTGGAGGTGCGCTGGATATTACCCGGGCAGCTGACGGCCGCGGCGGCGGACTGGTTCGGGCGTTTCCCGGCCGAGACGAGGGTGGTGGACGACGCCTACCTGCTGGATCCGCACCTGCCCGGGCTCTCGGTGAAGGTGCGCGGGGGACGGGCGCTGGAGGTGAAGATGTATTGCGGGAGCCCAGGGCTGCTGGAGCTGGCGGGATTTGCCCACGGCCGCCTGGAGTCCTGGCACAAGTGGTCCTTTCCGCATGACCCGGCCGGCCCGGGCGCCAGTGATCCAGCTGGCTGGAGGCCGGTGAGCAAGCGGCGCCGGATCAGCTGGTTCTCGCAGGCCACCGGCGTGGGAGTTCCGGGGCCGGGCCAGGAGCCCAGGTGCGCGGTGGAACTCACCGAGTTCGATGTGCGTGGCGAGGCCTGGTGGACCCTGGGCTTCGAGGCGACCGGCCCCGCCGAGGCGCTGCGCGGCGAACTCGACGCCGCCGCGGCGCTGGTGTTCGACCGGGCCCCGCCGGGTGGGGTGGAACTCGGCATGGATAACTCCAGGTCCTACGCGCAGTGGCTACGCCGGCGGCCGGGTCCTGGATGACCGGTGCCTCCCGGTCCGGCTTCTGCCGCCGCCGTCGGATCGTGTGGATCTCCGCTGCCGCGCTGGCGGTCACGGTCATCGTGATCGCCGCCATCGCGGTGGTGAACCGTTTGCTGGGACCGCCGGTGATCCGCGTCGGGCAGATGCCGCAGGCGCTGGCGGTGACGCCGGACGGCCGCACCCCGTACGTCGCCGACATCCTCGGCGGCACGGTCGCGGTGATCTCACTCAAGGGGTAGCTGGCGCGGGGCATGGGTCACCGCGGCGATAGGGACGGGAAGGTCATGGGCGAGCAGGACCACAAGGTCGCCATCATCACCGGAGGTTCTCACGGCATCGGCGCCGGCCTCGTCGCGGCGTACCGCGGGCGGGGCTGGGCGGTCGTGGCCAGCTCCCGCACGATCAAGCCCTCCGGTGACCGCGACGTGCTGGCCGTCGAGGGGGACGTCTCCGAGCCCGCCACCGCCGACCGGATCGTCGGCGCGGCGCTCGGGCGCTTCGGGCGCATCGACACCCTCATCAACAACGCCGGCGTCTTCATCTCCAAGCCGTTCACCGACTACACCGCCGGCGACTACGCAGCCATGGTCGGCGTCAACCTCACGGGATTCTTCTGGCTGACGCAGCGCGCCATCGCCGAGATGCTGAAGCGGGGGAGCGGCCACGTCGTCAACATCACGACCACCCTCGCCGACTACGCCAACTCCAGCACGCCGTCGGTGCTGACCGCGCTCACCAAGGGTGGCCTGGCCTCAGCCACCAGGTCGCTGGCCATCGAGTACGCCGCCCGCGGCATCCGGGTCAACGCCGTCGCGCCGGGCGTGATCCAGACGCCGGGGAACCCGCCGGAATCCTACGACGCGCTCGCCGGGCTCCAGCCCCTCGGGCGGGTGGGGCAGGTCAGCGACATCGTCGACGGCATCCTCTTCCTGGAGTCATCGCCGTTCATCACCGGCGAGGTCCTGCACATCGACGGCGGCCAGATCGCCGGCCACTGACCAGGCGCCCGGCTCACCCGCCGTCCCGGCGCCGCGGCTTCACCGCACGGCAAGCATCAGCTTGCCGACGTTCCCGCCGGTGAACAGCTTGGGCAGGTCATCGGGGAACGCGCGGGCGGCGCCCTCGAGGATGTCTTCGCGGGAGATCAGCCGGCCCTCGCGCAGGACCGCGCCGGCAGGCCGGACGGGCGGGCGGCGAGCCGTATCTGATGGTTGGCCGCGTTCACCCGACGGGTGCCTCGACATCGTCGTAGACGCGGACCGCGGCCAGCAGCCCGTCTGGGCCGCGCTCATAGACCCCGAGTCCCGCCTGGGGCGGCAGGTCATGGCGGCCCCAGCGGACGCAGTTGTATTCCAGGGCGCAGCGCACGCCGTCATCGGTCACCAGGCAGTGCTGAAGGCCGATGCCGCCGCCCGCGCTGAAGCACCTGGTGAAGAACGAGCGGAGCTCGGCGGCGCCGCGGTGGGCGTGGTCCGGGCCAAAGGGGCCGCTGAAATACCCATCCGGGGCGAAGGTGCTGACCACCGTGTCGGCGTCGCCAGCATCCAGCCCGGCCTGGTAGCGGCCGACGACGTCGCGGGGGTGGGCGGCCCCGGGCTTGAGGATGGGCGGCCTGACGTGGCGCCGCTCGTCGAGCGGCCATTGGCTGCAGTAGGTGCGGAACACCACCGACCGGTCGTTGGGGGACTCGGCGATGACCGCCACCGGCCAGGCCAGCTCCCGCCCGTTGTGAGGCATGTGCGCCAGCAGCTCCACCACGGCCCGCCCGCCGACGACGGTGCTGGCCACGGTCTCGGCATGGGCGGGCAGCCCGGCCAGCCAGGACAGGTTGCGGCTGACGAACTGCCGCACCTGCCGGTGCCCGCGGACCTCGCCCGCGCGGGGATCATAGATCACTACCTCACCCGGCCACACGGTCTCCAGAGTGTGGGCGTCTCCCTCGTTCAGCGCGGCGAAGTACTGCCCGACCGGATCGGCCTGGCCGGTGGCGCGGGTCTGCAGGCGCGCCAGCTCCACGGCGCTGACGAATTCCGGAAACCATGGCATCTCGACCGCTCGCTCCCGTTGCTGTCCGGGCACATTCTCAGACTGCCGTCCATTGTCCCCCCGGCAGCCCTACTCATCCCACGCTGGCCCGGCCCTGGGTGGCATCGGTTAGCTTCTCCGGTCTTCCCAGACGGCGCCGGCCACGGCTCCGAGGATGATCACGGCCCCGATAGCGATCAGCCAGGTCAGGATGGCGAACACCGCGCCGATCGTTCCGTATGTCCGGCTGTCAGAAATGATCGTTGCCGAGAAGTAGAACTTCGAGAAGACGCCGAGGCCGGTGAAGAAAACCCCGGTCGCGATCGCCGAAGGCAGCAGCTTGCGCCAGGAGACCCGGCCTGCCAGCAGGAAGTGCATCGTCCACCAGAAGAACGGCGTCATGATGGCGAAGGTGACCAGCTCGACCAGGCCGGCACCGGCGGTGATGTTTCGGGCGGGCCTCCCGGCCACACTTTCCAGCGTCACCGCAAGACACAACGCGACGACCCAGATCAGCAGGCGGTACAGGTCCCGCATCCCCCGGTGATCCTGGCGGAAAGCTTTCTCGTAGATCTGCTGGAGTGAGCTCGCCACCGCGATCGTTCCCGCGGTGACGAAAACCAGGCTGGTCGCGGTCGCGGCGTTCAGCGAGGCCGGCGAGGACGTGAACAGGTGAGCCACGATCCCCGATGCCCGGCGGTCCAGGCCCAGGCGCAGGGCAATGTCATCGTCGATGCGCTGGCTGGCGAACGCGCTCAGCAAGATCAGGAACGGGAGCAGCGAGACCAGCAGGCCCGCGCCGAACAGCATGATCTGACTGGAAAAGTCAAGGGCCTTGAGCTGCACGACGAAGCTTTGCGCAAGAGATCCCTCGTACCGCTCCCGCGCCGCGGCCAGGGCTTTGCGCTCCGCCGGGCGCGATGGTGGTGTTTCCCGTTCGGCGGCGGGTTGACGTCCCTGATGTCCGGGCTCCACCGTTGCGCTGCTCCTTCCTCTGCCCTGGCTCCGCGGCTCTCATCCCGGCTGGGAGGTGCGCCGTCTGCGAATGTGTACGTGCCGGAGCGGTTCGACGACGGATAGCAGCGATACCGCCAGGTAGAAGACAACGGCGATCATGGGCAGGAACACACCCACGGCGGTGGCACTGGCCTGCAATGCCGCCGCTGCCCGGCGTTCCCTGGCGAAGACCTGCAGCTCTTCTTCGGCCACGTCGCCGGCCGCCACGCCCGGCGTCCGCGCCGCGCGCCTGATCACGAGGTAGACCATCAGCGCCGCCAGAGTCAGATTGAGCCCGAACACGACGACGGCGACCCGCTCCGCCACCCCGGCGTATCCGATCTTGAGGTTCTCGAAGGAGAGGAACGACACGAACAGGTGGGTCGCGGCGATCGCGGTGGTGAAGGGAAGGATGGAGACGAACAGCAGCAGCGTCAGGTTGAGGCGCATAAGGGCGGAGTCGACCGCCTTGATGAACCGCGTCATGTTGCTGTGCGCGATCCACACCCCGCCGATGAAGGCGAAGCTGACGAAGTAACCCAGGTAGCGAGGCCACTCATGCTCAAGCGACCGCACCAGCACCTCGCCCCGGCCCGGCACGTGAAGCTCCAGGACAAGCAGGGTGATGGCGATCGCGAAGACACCGTCGGAGAACGCCTCCAGACGGCCGGTGGGCAGCAGGCGTTCATGGTTGCCCGTGCCTTCCAAGGACGCGGCGGCGCCGGCCGGTATCCCGGCCGGTTGCCGTCGTAGCGACCAGCCCATCGTCCCCCCGTTGTCAGCTGCACATGCGCATCGCAAGACCGTCTCACCGGCCGAAGGGGCAGCGTATCGCCTCGCCGTCAACGGCGCTCCGAGCTACGTCGGCGCACCCTGCGCCAACTCCGCTGCTGCCCCTGGCAGGACGGGCAGCCCGCAGGCCGTCGGTGTCCTTCAGGCCCGCGACGTGCAAGGATGAGGAAGGCTCAGCCCCGGCACGGGGCACGGGCCGGGGGAACCGCACGATGATTACCGCGATCGTCCAGTACAAGCTGCCGCCGCATATCGACCTTGCCGCCTGTGCGGCGCATTTCCGCACCATCGCACCGGGCTTTCGCGACGTACCAGGGCTGATCCGCAAGCAGTTCATCTATGCCGAGGACGGCTGGGCCGGCGGCGTCTACCTGTGGGAGACACGGGCGGCGGCCGAGGCGTTCTACACCGGGCCCTGGCTCGATGGCATCCGCGAGCGCTACGGAATGGACCCGCAGATCAAGTTCTTCGAGACCCCGTGCATCACCGACAATGCGGCCGGAGCGGTCCTGCTCCCCGGTGCGGCGAGGTAGCGAGCCGCCCGGCGCCGACGTCTTCGTCCCCGTCCGGTCTGGTGCGGGACGGCAGCCACGTGCACATCGGCATAGGTGCCGGCGACGGCGGTTACGATCGTGCCCGCAGGCGATGGGGGAGGAGGGCCAATGGCGCTGTGGCAGGTGCTGGCCGGTGGTGAGCGCAGGCTGGCCCGGGGCCCGGCCGGGCAGGGCCCGCAGGAGCTGCTGCCGGCCTCGCTGACCATCGACGGGCTGCTCGGCGGCCCGCCGGGTGCGCTGGCGGCGGCGCTGGCCGGGCCGGCGGCGGGACCGGTCCCGGCGGGTGCGCGGGTCGTGGCGCCGGTCGGCGGCCAGGAGGTGTGGGCCGCGGGGGTCACCTACACGCGCAGCCTCGACGCCCGGGTGGCCGAGTCCGGTACGCCGGACCCGTACGAGCGGGTGTACCGGGCCGAGCGGCCGGAGCTGTTCTTCAAGGCGGCGCCCGGGCGGGTGCGGGGCCCGGGGGAGCTGGTGGGCATCCGGGCCGATTCGGGGTGGGATGTGCCCGAGCCGGAGCTGGCCGTGGTCGCCGACTCGGGCGGCCACATTGTGGCCTTTGTAAACGGCAATGACATGTCCTCGCGCAGCATCGAGGGGGAGAACCCGCTGTACCTGCCGCAGGCCAAGATCTACACCGGCAGCTGTGCCCTTGGGCCGTGCCTGGCCACCCCGGACGAGGTCCCGGACCTGGCCTCGCTGCTGATCAGCCTGCGGGTGGTCCGCGACGGCGCCGAGGTGGTCGCCGACATGGTCAAGGTGGCCGACCTGCACCGCAGCCCCGCCGACCTGGTGGCCTGGCTGTTCCGCGCGCAGGAGTTCCCGGTGGGCGTGGTGCTGCTCACCGGCACCGCGATCGTCCCCCCGCCCGGGTTCACCCTGCGCGCGGGCGACGAAGTGATCATCGCGACCACCGGCCTGGGCGAACTCCGCAACATGGTGGAGACCGTCTGACCCCCCGCCCCCGGCCAGTCAGGAGGCTTCCAGCATGACACCACCCGCCCGCACCCCTGGGCAGCGCAAGCACGACGCACTCGGCCGGCTCGACGGCGACATCGACGCTTGGGTCGCCACCGCCGGCCCGGCAGACGGCGCGCCGCACCTGGTGCCGCTGTCCTTCCTCTGGGACGGCACCACCCTGCTGATAGCCACCCCCGCCGACAGCGTGACCAGCCGCAACCTTCAGGCCACCGGCCGGGCCCGTCTCGGCGTCGGCCCCACCCGTGACCTGGTCCTGATCGAGGGAACGGTGGACGCGGCACAGGCCGCCGCCGACATCCCCCCGGAGACCGGCCACGCCTTCGCCGCCAAAACCGGCTTCGACCCGCGCGAGCTCACTGGTTACCTCTATTTCCGCATCCGCCCCCGGCGGGTCCAGGCCTGGCGCGAAGTCAACGAGCTCGCGGGCCGGGAACTGATGCGCAACGGGCACTGGACCATCTCCTGACACCCCGGACCCCAGCCCGGGCGATCCTGGCCCGCGAGCGTCAG